>JAATFD010000048.1 GCA_015655375.1 Actinomycetales bacterium | reverse complement strand
TGATCGGACTGGTCGCGACCCTGGCCGCGGGCGTCGTCATCGCCGTGCGGTGGAGCGGAGTCGTGGCCGTGCCCTCGTCGGCGGGCGAGTACATCGAGGACCCGCTGACGCTCGTCGCACAGTTCATCCTCGTGGTCGTCGGGTTCCTCGCGATCCTTATTGCCGCCGATCGCACCGATGTCGGTGACGGCGCGTTCGCCGGGCAGCCCTCTGACCGCCCGGGCTCCGGTGACGAGCAGCTGACTCTCTCCAAGGGATATCAGCGCTCCGAGATCTTCCCGCTGATGCTTTTCAGCCTCGGCGGCATGATGGTCTTCCCGGCTGCGGACTCGCTGATCACCCTGTTCGTCGCCCTCGAGGTCATGTCGCTGCCGCTGTACATCCTCTCGGCGACCGCGCGTCGGCGTCGTCAGCTCTCCCAGGAGGCCGGGATCAAGTACTTCCTGCTCGGCGCCTTCGCGTCGGCGTTCCTTCTGATGGGCTCCGCGTTCCTGTACGGCTACTCCGGGTCGCTGACGATCTCCAAGGTTGCCACCGCTCTGCCGGAGACCTCTGGCATGGACTGGCTGGTGCTTGCCGGCACGGTCCTGGTGATGGTCGGGCTGCTCTTCAAGATCGGTGCGGCACCGTTCCACGCCTGGACGCCGGACGTCTACACCGGGGCGCCGACGCCGATCACTGGCTTCATGGCTGCCGCCGTCAAGGTCGCCGCCTTCGCCGCTATGGTCCGCTTCTACCAGACTGTGGCCGCTCAGCTGCAGTGGGACGTGATCTGGGTCTTCGGCGCGATCGCGGTGCTGACGATGGTCGTCGGCACCGTGGCAGGTGTCGTTCAGGACGACGTCAAGCGGATGCTCGCCTACTCCTCGATCGCGCATGCCGGCTTCATTCTCATCGCGGTCCTCTCCGTGGTGAAAGGCTCGGCGGGATCGGTCCTGTTCTATGTGCTGGCCTACGGGCTCGCGACGGTCGGCGCTTTCGGTGTCATCACCCTGGTGCGGTCCTCGGATGCCGAGGGCACCGTTGGAGGAGAGGTCACGGCTCTTGAGCGCTGGGCCGGGTTGGGCAAGCGTTCGCCGTGGTTGGCCGGAGCGATGCTGATCTTCCTCCTGTCCTTCGCGGGTATCCCATTGACCGCGGGATTCGTCGGGAAATTCGTCGTCTTCGCGGATGGGTTCGCGGGTGGTCTCGGATGGTTGGTCGCGTTGGCGTTGGTCTGCTCGGTGATCACCGCGTTCTACTACTTCCGCCTCGTGCGGCTGATGTTCGTCAATGAGCCGTCGCCGCGCACCGTCGTCGTGCGCTCGGAGGGACTGTCCGTCGTTGCGATTGCGCTGTGCGCAGTGGGTACGATCGTGCTGGGTGTCTTCCCGAACCCGGTCCTGTCCCTCCTGAATCAGGTGGTTGTGCTTCTCCCGTGACTGTCACTCCTCCCGACCTCCACGTTCCTGCGCTCGAGGCCGTCATCACTCCTGGCCTCGAGGCTGTCGAGACGAAGCTGCGCGAATCTGTCAGCGATTCCCGTGACCTGATCGGAGAATTGACCGAGCACCTGGCGCAGGCCGGGGGCAAACGGATCCGTCCGCTACTGACGCTGGTCTGTGCCCAAATCGGACAGCCGAGCGAGGCCTCGTCGTCGGCCGTCATCGACGCGGCGACTGCGATGGAACTGACACACTTGGCCTCGCTCTACCACGACGACGTCATGGACTCCGCACCCACGCGACGTGGAGTCGCCTCGGCCCAGAGGATCTGGGGGAACAATCGGGCGATCCTCGCGGGAGACGTTCTGTTTGCGCGGGCCTCGCGGTTGATCGCCGGATTGGGGCCCGAGTCGGTGGCCCATCACGCGGAGACTTTCGAGCGCCTGTGCTTGGGCCAGCTCAATGAGACCTTTGGGCCCGAGGAGGGCGACGACGCCGTCGACTTCTACCTGAAGGTTCTGGCGGACAAGACCGGTTCGCTCGTCTCGGCTGCCGCCTACTTCGGAGCTTTCCACTCCGGCACCGGGACTGGGATTGCCGACATCGTCGCCGAATTCGGGGAGAGGGTCGGCGTCGCATTCCAGATCGCCGACGACGTCCTCGACCTCGTGTCGTCGGGGGAGACATCGGGAAAGACGCCCGGGACCGACCTGCGCGAGGGCGTCGACACGCTCCCCGTATTGTTGCTCAAGCGGCGCGCTGCAACCGGGACACTCGACGAGGCTGGCCAGCAGATCCTGGCGGAGCTTCGGGGTGACCTGAGTTCGGATAGGGCCTTGTCGGACGTGGTGGCACGTCTGCGGGCCCATGACGTGCTGGACGAAACGAGCGCGCTGGCCGAAGAGTGGTCGGATCGTGCGATCACAGCCCTGGATCCGCTGCCAGAAGGGGATCCCAAGACGGCACTGGTGGCCTTCGCCCACTTGATGGTCGACCGTTTGGCTTGACGGTTGGTCCGTCCGGCAGACTTTTTCGGTCGCACCGTCAGCAGTTGGTCACCAGGATGGCCTGAACGAGTGATGCACTCATACGACAGGTGGCGAAGGTGTCGCCGGGGCGCGCTCTCACCACGCCCAGGCCCCGCCTTCCTGCCTTGGCGGCGCCCCCGGTCAGCCCAGATGACCCCCTGGCGCGTCGGATCCCTCGCGCTACCATGGGGTGCGCTGAATCGGCTGCCCGGCGCATCTGACAGGGCGGCACTGAGCGGAGGAACTGTCGCGTGACCACTCTCAACGTCGCCGTGATCGGCGCGGGCCCGGCCGGAATCTATGCGTCGGACATCCTGTCCAAATCCGGCCTCGACGTGAGCATCGACCTTTTCGAACGTCTCCCCGCTCCCTATGGCCTCGTCCGCTACGGTGTCGCCCCCGACCACCCCCGGATCAAGCAGATCATCGTCGCTCTGTACAAGATCCTCCAACGGGGAGACCTCCGGCTGCTCGGCAACGTCGAGGTCGGCCGTGACATCACGATGGAGGACCTGCACGACCACTACGACGCAGTCATCCTGGCGACCGGCTCGGATCGCGATGCTCCCCTGAACATTCCTGGCATCGATCTGCCGGAGAGCTACGGTGCCGCCGACTTCGTCTCCTGGTACGACGGTAATCCGGACTACCCGCGCACCTGGCCGCTCGAGGCCCGCGAGGTCGCCGTCATCGGCGTCGGCAACGTCGCGCTCGACATTTCGCGCGTGCTCGCCAAGCACGTCGAGGACATGATCGTCACGGAGATCCCGGCCAATGTCGTGGAGGGCCTCGCCCGAAACCCGATCACCGATGTCCACATCTTCGGGCGCCGAGGCCCGGCCCAGGTGAAGTTCACACCCCTGGAGCTGCGCGAACTCGGCAAGGTTCCCGATGTCGACCTCATCGTGGACGAGGAGGACTTCGATTTCGACGAGGGCTCCGAGGACACGATGCGCTCCTCGAACCAGCAACGCCAGGTCGTCAAGACGCTGACCAATTACGCCTCGGTCGATCCCGAGGAGCAGACGGCCTCGCGGCGCATCCACATTCACATGTTCGCTTCTCCCGTTCAGGTGCTCGGTGACGAGGACGGTCATGTGGACGGCCTCGTCACCGAGCGAACGGAGTTGACCGGGGACGGGCACGTCCGCGGGACGGGTGTCCTGACCACATGGCCCGTCCAGGCGGTCTACCGCGCCGTCGGATACTTCTCCTCCTCGGTTCCAGGCGTCCCCTTCGATGAGAAGCGTGGGGTGATCCCGAACATCGAGGGTCGTGTCGTCGTCAACGTCGGGTCCGAAGAGGTCCTTCCCGGGATCTACGCGACCGGCTGGGTCAAGCGTGGCCCGGTCGGCCTGATCGGCTCGACCAAATCCGATGCCCAGCAGACGATCGCTCATCTGGTCGAGGACGCCGAGGCGGGGAACCTGCACGCACGGACGTCAGCGGTCGGCCACGACGCGATGGTCGCTCTGCTCGACGCGAGGGGCGTGGCCTACACGACCTGGCAGGGCTGGGAGCTGCTCGATGCCTATGAGCAGCATCTCGGCTCCGACTTTGGTGAGCTACCCGATGGGCGAGGGATCCGCGAACGCATCAAGGTCGTCTCGCGTGAGGCAATGACCAAGATCTCGCGGGGCGAGGGCGAATCCGTGAACTCGAGTGATCTGATCGGCAAGCCAGGTGAGATGGCAGTGCCCACCGCCGTCGAGCGCTTCGGTGCCGACTACTCCGGTCCCGAGGCCGTTCGCCGCTGAAACATGCTCCTCCCTTCCGGACAGAAGAAGACACGTCTCGTGGGTACGGGAACGGGTCACCTTGGGAAAGGCTGGGAAAGCTCTGTCCATCGTGCCGGGAGCGCTTCTCGCACGTAGCGTTGAGCCACGAGGGAATGAGGGGTCGATGAGGCGTCGCTATCACAACGGGTTGAAGACGGTAGGTCTATTCCTGGGTCTGTGGGTTGTCCTCCTGCTCATCGGAGGTCTGATTGCGCAAGGGACTGGTCGCTCGTTGTGGATCTGGGTGTTCGCCGTCTTCGGTGTGGTGATGACGTTCTACACGTACTGGAACTCGGCGACGATGGCTCTGCGGCAGATGAATGCCTACCCCGTGACGCAGCAGGACCGGCCGGAGCTTTACGCGATCGTCACCGAGCTTTCCCAACGGGCAAGTCAGCCGATGCCGAGCATCTGGGTCGCGCCGACACGCACTCCGAACGCCTTTGCCACGGGGAGGGATCCGGCCCATGCAGCGGTTTGCTGCACAGAGGGGATTCTGGAGATCCTCGGTCAGCGCGAGCTGAGGGGCGTCCTCGGCCATGAGCTGATGCACGTCTACAACCGCGACATCCTCATCTCCTCCGTCGCTTCGGCGATTGGCGGACTGATTTCCTCAGTTGCCCAGTTCCTCATGTTCTTCGGGGGCGGTCGCCGCGATGGACAGGGAGGTGTGAACCCACTGGCTGCGCTTGCCACTGCGATCCTCGCGCCAGTGGCTGCGACGTTGATTCAACTGAGCATCTCTCGCACGCGGGAGTTCGATGCCGACGAGGACGGGGCGGAGCTGACGCAGGATCCGTTGGCACTCTCCTCGGCGTTGCGCAAGCTAGAGACGGTCACGGATCGTGTCCCGATGGAGCCGACGCCTGCGAACCAGAATGTGTCCGCGCTGATGATCGCGAATCCCTTCCGCGGTCAGGGGATGAGAAAGCTGTTCTCCACCCACCCTCCAATGGCGGAACGGATCGCACGCCTGGAGAAGATGGCCGGGTATTGAAAAGGGCCCCGGTTCCTTCCGATCTGAAGCGCGTCAGAAGACTCGGCCATCCATGACAGGACATGATGCTCTGTCCGTGGGCGTGGGGCTCCTGGTCTGCAGTCATGCTTGGAATCATGGCCTGACTGACCCTGAACGGTGACGTGATATACCGGAATCTCGCCACGAACGAGCTCGCGCACGAAGTGGACGTGAGATGCCGCGTCGCCTAGAATCCATACCGAGTGGTCGGTATTGTTCGACCCATCCTATCGTAGAGTGAGAGTCGGCTCATGTACCACGGATCAACGTCCCCTGATCAGATTCGCTTATCTTTAGTCCGGGCTCGAACCTTACGTCGGGGTGCTCCGTCGGTGCTGGCGGCGCTGTTCGCCGTTGTCGCACTGGTGCTACCGGGACTGACGAGGGCATCGTTCGCTGAGGATGCGCAGAGCGAACAGACGGCCGCAATCTCGACGGATTCCGCTGGGTCTGCAGTGCAGAATCAGTTTCTTCGCGTCGACAAATCGGTGGATGGTGCGGATCTGAAGACGCTCGAGCCCGGGCAGTCATTCACCTATCAGATCGCGCTGAACTGTTCTGAGCAGAACTGTGTCAATGCGAGCATGACAGATGCTCTGCCGGCGGAGCTCAAGGGCTTTGAAATCACCGCTGTGGACCTTGCGCCAGCGAGCGTTGCCGCGGTGGCGAGCTGGACTGAAAGCGGGAACGAGGTCGGCCAGCCCGCTGTCGTCGGTGACGAGACGGTGTTGTCTGTTGCGTTGCATCAGGCATTCTCTGGCGCAGATGGCTTGGCCGTCGGGACGACCGCTCACGTGAACATCACGCTTCAGGTCCCCGGTGACTTCTCCCCAGACGATGTGCGCAATGGCGAGACGATCACGAATACTGCGACCAGCGCAGCAGACAATTCCGCGGCCGACGAGGATTCAGCAGACGTCGTCGTTGCCGTCGATGAGAAGATCGCTGCCGGGATCGTCAAGGACTGGGAGCCTTCGACGGCCTCCTTCGATCCCACTGCGGAATCAACGATCACGCTGCGATCCTCGAATGATTCCAACGTCGATGTCGACACGCTGACCGTTCAAGAGCCACAGGCCTCCGATGCCGCCGACGGTGAGAAGTCGTTGGCGGAGAACAATCCTTTCCGTATCACGAAGCTCACCGGCTTCGGAACGGCCACCATGCCGGTCGGGGCCGATTCCGTGCAGGTGGACGCCTATGTCAAGGGGGCCGACGGCACCTGGACATGGACCCTGGGCACCCCCGCTTCGACGTTCGCCTTGCCGGCCGGTGTCACGACTGATCAAGTCGGGGGATTGCGTTTCACTTATACGGGCGTGATGGCGCCCGGTGCGGCCGACGACGTGCAGCTGAATCTCGTCCAGCTGGCGAACGACCGTAACGATGGAACGGACCTGTCGACGAAGACGTCGACGATCACGAACGTCGCTCAGACGCAGACCAGTCGAGACGGTCAATCGAGCGACCTCGCGACTGACGACGCGACCTACGTGGTGAGCCCAGCGAGCCTGGCGACCGACATCGACAAGTCGTTCTCGCCCACCCGCATCCCTGCGGGCAACACGGCCATCGGAACGATCACTGCGAAGAACACCCAGTCGCCGGTCAAGACGCTGACGATCTCGGACAATTCGGGGTTCTTCACCGACACAACGACTTTCAGCGGGTTCACGCAACCGATCTATTACCCGGAGAATGCGACAAGTGGAACGGTGGTGTACCACCTCTTGAGTGGTGACACGACGGAGGTGCCCTTCGACTCCGGCACTACCCCGGACGCTCCGAGCGGGAAGATCTCAGGTTTTGACATGGTGTTCGATTCTGAGACCGACAGCATCATCAGCAATGGGCAGACAACGGTGACGTTCGGCGTGGCGACCTCAAGCGACCAAACCTTCGAGGACGATCTCACGAGCACCAACGAAGCGACGTCCACCGTGGCTGCGGCGAACGGACAATCTGCCACTGATCAGGACACCGCGGATCTCACCATCGTCAAGCCGTCGATCAACGTCGTGCTCGACAAGACCCTGAGGCCCTCTGACAACGTCGAGCCCGGGCAAAGTGTCGTCGCCGATCTCAAGTCGACCACGGATGCTGGTTCGGATTACGTCAAGCCGACACAGATCGTGGTGGAGGACTCGTGGGGCGCGGACAAGTCCGAGGAGGGCTTCTGGAACGCTTTCAACCTGACGTCGATCCAACCGACGCAGGTGCCCGCCGGAGCATCGCTGACGGTGGAGGTCCAGACGAGTGATGGCACCTGGATCATCCTGGACAGCGTCGACAAGCAGGATCAGGCGACGCTGTACCGGCTGAACGCTGCGGATCTTGCTGGCAAACTGAACGAGGTGTCCGCGGACAGCCTGACCGGCATCCGCTTCACCTTCGAAAAGACGGCTACGGATCCGTTCCCCTCGAACACCACCGTGCGCCCCTACGTCGGATACACGGCGCGAGCAACGACCCGCACAGGTAACCCGACGGACGCCGTCGACGGAACCGAGGCGACGGATCCTCAAACGTCTACCACGTACACGAATGCCGCGACGACGACCGGCATCGGCACTACTAACGATGGCAAGGAAATCAGCGGAGATGACGACGACACGGCCACGACCGGCGTCATCGTCTATCCGGGTGAGTCTGGTGTCGGACCCGATGTCGACATCAACAAGGCCTGGGACCGCGACTCGGTCGCCGCGCAGTCAAGTGAAGTCGCGACCACGAATCTGAACTGGCGAGCGAGCACTGGCATTGCTCAGGTCACGATCACTGATCCCCAGGACAACTTCGAGACGCCGAAGAACACCGTCTTTGATGCATTCGATCTGACCACCATCAACGGGATCAGTTCGTCGACCACCCCCTACACGAACGGGTGGTTCCTCAAGTACGACACCGTCAGTGCCATTGAGCTCTTCTCCGATGGGAGCTGGCAGACGGTTCCGGCTCCCGACGGCTCCTGGCAGACGGGCGACGGCAGCTTCAAGGGCTACAGTTTGAGCGCCGACGAGGCTGCGAGCACGACCGGCGTGCGCATCACCGTCAACCCCAATGATCAGGCGCGTACGGACGCTCTCGACAGTGGCAGCGATCCTTATGCCCCAGCCTCCGGGTCTGGCGTAGTCGCCTCCAGCAACGACCGAACCTTCAGCCTTGACTGGACTCTGCGCGACAAGACGCGGAGCGACGACTCATTCGTCACGGGCGCCAGCCTGCTGAACACCGCGGACGCGGGCACGGTCGACAACTCCGTCGAGGTTGTCGGCACGGATACAGAGGGCACGGATCATGTCGATGTCGCTGACGACACCATCGTCATTCGAAACTATGATCCCGCCATCGTCATTGACAAGACCACCGCTGCGACCGGCCCGATCCAGGTTCCCGCGCCCGGGACATCTCAAGCGGATCAATACCCGACGACCAGCTATACGCTCACTGCCCACAACGACTCGGTGAGCCGTGCCTCTTACGTGCGCGTCACCGATCCCACGCCATGCGGTGACACTAATGTCGCAGCGTGCCAATCACCGGGTGACGCGACTGGCGCGCTTGCCAATCCGTTCGTGGACAATGAGGATGTCAAGTCCGGCATCCTCGACACGGACCCTGGCACACCGGATCCATTCAACCGCCAGGACATCATCAAGATCACCATCGGCGCGTCCGCGGCCGATCAAGTCGATCTCGACACGTCGAAGGTTTGGTTGCTGCACTTCACGCCGGGTGCTCTCGGCAGCGAGACCGGCACCTTCTCCTCCACCGAGACCACGGCAGCTGAAGTCAACGACATGAGCGCCACCGAGCTGGCCGACGTGGTCGGTCTCTCGGTCACGTTCCAGGGCAGCGACCCCGCGACCACGGGCGGCACCATCACGCAGGACAACCAGCTGACTGTGAAGGTCGATACCCGAGTGCGCGCCACTCTGCGCACGACGGGCGCGGATTTCATCCCGAACTCCGATGTGCTCACGACGTCCAAGAACAGGGCCTTCGCGCAGTCCTACGATCCCATCCTGGCGCCGGGGAACAAGACCGGCGACACGGATGATGCCACTGTCACCTACACCTCGGGCACGATCGATGTGGAGCCCGGCAAGACCATCACGCCGGGCAACATCACGATCGTCGACCCCACGGCTTCACAGACTGTGAGTTTGACTGCTGACCAGGGCTCCTCAACGGTCTCACCGCTCAAGGTGACGATCACAGACCAGCCCGATGGGGATGAGGGTTCCACTGCCTTCTGGACGAACTTCGACTTCACGGGCCTGACGGGGATCACCTTCCCCGCAGGTGCTGACCGGGTGATCGTTGCGGCCTACGGTCCCTTTGGCGAGGGCGGTGCTCTGGCGTGGAAGGATGGAACACCTCAGCCCGGTACTGCCGGGACCTTCACGGTTCCAGTTGACGAGGACCAGTACTCGCAGATCCAGGGCCTCAGGTTCACCTTCGTCAAGGCGGACGGCACCCTCTTCTCGACGACGACACCCAACTGGAAAGCCGGGGCCACCTACACGGTGGTCCTGCGCGATACCCTTCGCGGCGGTGACACCGCAGTCGTCTTCCCCGGAGAGGCCACCAACAAAGTCACGGCCGTGAGCGAGGGAAAACTGGACACCTCCGAGGAGAAGTCAGCGACCTCTCCGGTCTCGTGGACACCCGGGACGGCGTCTCTCGCGATCGACAAGCTCGCCAACGGCGGCACTCGATCTGCTGGTGTCGGTTCGATGGTCTCATGGGACATCACGATCAAGAACACGGGCACGGGCTACCTCGACCTGACGAAGGTGGTGGACACCCTGCCAGCGGCTCTCAAGTACACAGGTTCCGGCAGCCCTGCAGACCCGAGCCATCCGGTGCAGTTCACCACGGGCAAGCTTGCAGACGGAACCTCCGGGACGCTGACCACGGCGCCGTCTGTGGACTCCGGTGATAGCGGCCAGCTTGTGTTCACGTGGCCCGAGGGGCAGAGTCGGATGCAGCCCAACGAGACTGCGGTCATCCGCATCTGGCTGGAGCTGGAGCCGGGCGCCCAGTCGGGCGAGAAGGTCACGAACGTCGTTGATGTGCACACGGCCCAGAAGCTGGACAGCGTCACCGACGCCGTTCCCGATGACGGGTCGGGTGCGGTCACCGCAGATGGAGATGATGGTGCGGAGACCTCAGATTATGTGTCTCCGACCAGTGGCGAGAACCTCTTCGTCGTCAAGGGCGTCAAGGGTTCCCTGGACGGTGCGGTGAACACCTACGATCCCACGCAAGACTGCACTCCGAGTCTGAAGGGCGCCGACGGGCAGGACTATTACCGGAGCCCTTGTGTGGCGAACAGCAGCATCAATGGCACCGACCAGTGGGTTCTCCACGTGGTCAATGCCGGTACCACCGACGTGGAGAGGGCCCAGTTCTTCGACCAGCTTCCGGTTCCGGGTGACAAGTACCTCGTCGCCAGCAACGCTGATCGGGGAACGCAGTACCGGCCCCAGATCCTCGACGATCTCAAGGTCGTCGGCGCTCCGGAAGGCACAACGACCACGATCGAGACCACCACGGACGCGAACGCCTGCGTGGGGACGTGGTCGACGGTCCCGGCGGCGACGGACGCGTGCGCCTCGAACACGTGGACCGAGGCGAGTGACAGCACGGATTGGTCGCGTGTCACCGGCATGCGCGTGACGCTGGACTTCACCACCTCAGGGGACAAGGCACTCAAGCCTGGCCAAGGCGCGGATGTCACCTACTCCAGTCGCAACGAGCCACGGTCGTCTGGCGACACCAGTGGTGCTGCAACGGATATTCCCGTGACGGACCAGTTCGGGTGGAATCAGTTCGGCCTCCTTTACACCGGTAACAGGACTGACACCATCGCTCCGAGCGTCGTCGGTGTGCACCTGCGCACAGGCTCCATCGAGGTCTCGAAGGAGGTCTCGGGTGCTGCCGCCGCCTACGCACCGGAGTCCATCACCGCCGAGGTCGCCTGCGCCGTTCCCGCCAAGGACGGGCAGCAGGAGGTTCCACTGACCTTCGATGGGGACACCACGAAACAGGTAGTTCTCGACAAGGGAGCAGATGGAACGTACGCAGCGCAGCGCATTTCCGGGATTCCGGTGGGAGCCACCTGCACGGTGAGCGAGGACGGCGAAGTCGGCCAGTTTGGCGAGACCACGCGCGATCCGGCCGGTGGAGTGACCCTCGAGGTGTCGGCCCCAGACACCTACGCGTCCGGCGCGTCGGATGCGGGCGATCCCACGAGCGAAGTTCCGCAGGCCCAGATTGCGACGCTGAGCAACGACTATGAGTGGGCAGGCCTCAGCGTCACCAAGAAGGTCGAGACATCGGCCACCACGGGTGTCTTCGGGCCGTTCTCCTTCGAGGTGGCCTGCAGGACCTCCGACGGCCAGGCCGTGAAGTTCGGGGATGCCAGCAGTGCCATCTTCACCCTGGAACAGGACGGGACCTGGACGGCTCCGGAGAACTCAATACCGGCACGCAGTACCTGCACCATCACCGAGACGGACGACGACAAGGCCGATCGGACCGTTATCACGGGTGACAACGCCACGACCAATGACGACGGTACTGCCACTGTCGATGTCGGCACGGACGCAGCGAAGGTCGTCAGCACGGTCGTCACCAATGATTATGATGCGGGCACCTTCACCGTGACCAAGGAGGTCGACGGGAGCGGCGCCGACGTCTACGGCGCGGGTCCGTTCACCTTCCAGTCCGTGTGTACTTACGACGGCCAGACCCTGCTCGACGAGACCTACACGCTGGAACGCAACGGCTCGAGGTCCTTTGGGATCTACCCTGCAGGCACGGAGTGCACGACTTTCGAGACGAAGAACGCTGGCGCCACTGCAAGCACGCTGACGCCGACAGACGGCAAGAAGGTGACAATCGCCAAGCAATCCGGTGATCAACCCTCTGAAGTCGCGGTGACCGCGACGAACACCTTCGACTCCGGTGACCTGACGATCATCAAGAAGATCGACGGTGCGGGCGCCGATAAGTTCGGGGTCGGTCCTTTCACTGCTCAAGTGGAGTGCACGTATGACAAGGACGGCACAGAGACGGCGGTCGCCCTCGCCAATAGCGGGAGGGTCACGCTTTCCGGTGCCAACGATTACACCGCGACCCTGACAAACATCGTCAAGGGCGCGGAGTGTGAGGTCACCGAAACCGACAAGGCAGGTGCTGATACGTCGGCTGTCTCGCCCGAGGATGGCCGGGTGATCATTGCCGGCAGTCAGGACGAGCCGGCCGCAGTGACCATCACCAACACTTTCGAGGCGGGATACGTCACCGTCGAAAAGAAGGTCACGGGTGAGGGTGCCGAGGCCTACGGTTCCGGCCCGTTCTCCTTCACCGCGGTGTGCGCGTGGCCCGTGGGCACGGGCGTCGGCGGTGCGGGTGGCTCCGAGACGACCTCGTTCACGCTCACTCCGAGCGACGATCCGTCGACGCTGAGCACGCAACTGGGTCTCTACCCGGTGGGCACGGAGTGCCAGGTGGCTGAGAACACGACGGGTGGCGCGACCTCCACGATCTGGGATCCTGCGGACCAGAAGGTTGCGATCACCAGTCCGGACGATGTCGCCGAACCATCCTCTGCAACGGTGACCGCGACGAACACTTTTGACGTGGGTTCCGTGAAGATCATCAAGAATCGGATCGGCATCGGTGTTGAGGAGTTCGGCGACGGACCTTTCGAGGCGCAGCTCGCCTGCACCTACCAGAAGGACGGGGAGACCACCGACGTGTCCCTGCCTGATGATGGGAAGGTCGAACTGAGCAAGGCCACTGACTACACCTCAACCGTTGAGGGCATCATCACCGGGGCCGAGTGCACGGTGACCGAGACGAAGAACGGTGGCGCCGACAAGACGTCCATGTCGCCTTCCGACGGCAGGGTGACGGTGGGCAATGCATCAGCGGGAGAGGCCCCGGTGGAGGTGACGATCACCAACGAGTTCAACACGGTGGCCTCGTCCGACAAGGGTGGCGGTCTGGCGGTCACCGGTGGTGACCTCGGATACGTGGCACTGGCGTTCATTGCGTTGATGCTCGGTGGTGGCTTCGTCGCACTGAGGACTCGCAGCCGGCGCTCCGGTGCCCCGCGTGCCAGGCACTGAGTCGACCGAGTCCTGACGCGGCTGTGCTGACACGACCGGTCCCATTGATGCTGGGCGTGTCCGCTTCCTGATCATGAGGGGTGATCCTGCGGGGAGTTCTCGCAGGATCACCCCTCATGATCGGCCGGGTGCAGATCGACGAACAGAGACCGAGGCCCGCTGGGAACTCGCACGGCGTGCGAGTGTACCGAGCGTGGGAGCAGTCGGCTCCGTCACATGCCCGTCATCGATAGTTGACGAACTGCAGAGCCGCGTCGATGGAGGCGCCTTCTTTGCCTGTGAGCAGGGCGATGACGGTCTGAAGGTCATCGCGCGACTTCGAGGAGACCCGGACCTCATCACCCTGGATCTGGGCCCTGACGCCCTTGGGACCCTCGTCGCGGATGAGCTTCGTGATCTTCTTCGCAGTCTCCTGGGCGATGCCCTCGCGCAGTGGAGCGACCAGTCTGTACAGCTTTCCCGAGGCCTTCGGCTCGCGGCCCTCAAGGTCGAGCGCCTTCAACGAAACTCCACGCCTGATCAGTTTGGACTCTAGGACGTCGAGGATCGCCGTCACACGCTCCGAGGAGTTCGCCTCCAGCGTGATCGCATCCCCGCTGAGTTCCACGGAGGCGTCGACGCCTCGGAAGTCGTAGCGTTGGGACACTTCCTTGGCGGCCTGATTGACCGCATTGTCGACCTCTTGACGATCGATCCTGGAGACGACGTCGAATGTTGAATCAGCCATGTTGGCCCTCCTCTTCCGGTGCCGCGTGAACGGCATGCGCACCCTGCGTGCCGCCCCGGCCACCCGATGTCGAGCCGAGGGCGGCGGTCCTCATCACACCTGCCGACGAGGCCCGACACTGATTGGCATCCGGGGCGCGCGCCCTGCTATTCTTCCATGGCACCGCGCAATCGGTGTCATGGCGGGGTACCCGAGTGGCCAAAGGGAGCTGACTGTAAATCAGCCGCGGAATGCTTCGGGGGTTCGAATCCCTCCCCCGCCACAGGTCCGCCGGGAGACCGGTGGCCAACGTGTGAGGTCCTTCTCAGGTTGTTCGATTGCCCTGGTGATCGGCGCTGGGATAGGGTTCTTCGCGTTGCCCCGATAGCTCAGTCGGCAGAGCGTCTCCATGGTAAGGAGAAGGTCAAGGGTTCGATTCCCTTTCGGGGCTCCGGTTCGCGACCCGTGGGTCGCAACCGCTGCGGCGGGGTAGCTCAGCTGGTCAGAGCGCACGACTCATAATCGTGAGGTCGCGGGTTCGATCCCCGCCCCCGCTACCAGGAATCTCAATCGCGTGGCGACAACCGAATCAGCAAGTGAGGAACTACCGTGGCAAGCAAGTCGTCGGACGTTCGCCCCAAGATCACGCTGGCCTGTTCAGTGTGCAAGGAGCGCAACTACATCACGAAGAAGAACCGCCGCAACACACCTGATCGTCTCGAGCTCAAGAAGTACTGCCCGAGATGCAAGGAGTCCACGCTGCACCGCGAGACTCGCTGACAGGTCCCGCTCACTCCACCCCGGCTGATGCACCCGCCGGGGGTGCTGTCTCATTGTCTCCCTTCATCCGCCCTCGTCCCTTCACTGGAACGAGGGCGGCACTGACGCCCGACCTGGCGTCGCGTGTGCCCGTCTTCTCTCCCCGCCGCCTCGATCACCCCCGGAGCATGTGGTGACCCCCACCATCGCCAAGGGCCGTGCGAACCGCGCTGCCTGGGCCTGCCTCGTCCTGTTCTTCGTCTACGGATTCGCCGTCGCCTCGTGGTTGTCGCGGCTGCCGGCCGTGCGAGATGCGCTCAGTCTGCGCCCGAGCGATCTGGGCATGATGCTGCTGATCGGATCCCTTGGCTCGCTCGTGGCCTTGCCGTCCTCGGGCCCCCTGGTGGGAGTGATCGGAGCGCGACGCACGGCGCGAATCGGAGCGGGTCTGTGGGCCGCTGGTCTGATCGGGGTCGCGATTTCCGTCCAGGCCGGGACGAGGACCGGGCTGTCCCTGTGCCTGGTCGCCGTATCCTGTGGGATGTCCCTGTGGGCCGCGACGATGAACATCGAGGGCGGCCTCGTCGAAGCTGCGCGCCGCTCCATTCTGCTCGACAAGCTTCACGCGATGTTTTCGATCGGCACGGTCGTCGGTGCACTGGCCGGTGCCTTCGTGGCGAGTCACGGCGTCGGGGTGGGGCCTCACCTGGTCGTCACGGCGATCATCGCCTTCGGGGTGGTCATCGTCGATTCGCACTTCTTCCTTTCCGATGCGGAGATTCGGTCGTTTTCCTCGGCGACCGCCGAGGGCTCTGAGCGCGTCAAGGGACGGACCCGGAGGGCCTGGCACGAGAAACGCACGGTGCTCATCGCGTTGATGGTCCTGTGCGCGGGTCTCCTTGAGGGCTCGGCCAACGACTGGCTCGCCCTGTCGATGATCGACGGCTACAGGATGGATTCGGCACAGGGCTCCGCGGTGCTCTCGATGTTCCTGGCGGTGATGGCGATCGTGCGTCTGTCCTCGTCGCGACTTCACCGGCGATTCCGCGCCGATAGCCTGTTGCGGACACTGCTGATCCTCGCATGTGTCGGATTGGCCTTGGTCGGTTTCGCGCCGACGACGTGGCTGGCTCTGGTCGGGGTCGTGCTGTGGGCGATGGGAGCGGCTCTCGTCTTCCCGACCGGGGCTTCCGCTCTGTCGAGGAACCCCGAGATGACTGCGGCGCGCGTCTCCGTGCTCTCGACGGTCAACTACGGCGCGTTCCTCATCGGGCCGCCGGTTCTCGGAATGATTGCCGAACACGTGGGCTACCATCGCGCGATGGTCGTCGTCATCCTCCCGATCCTCCTGGGGATCGCGCTGACGCCTCAGGTACGGGATCCCGACAGCGCGCGATGAGTCGGTAGTCTCGAGGTCGGCGGCCCTTGCCGTCGACGACTGATCCAGGAGGACATGCGATGGGAATGACCGGTCCGAGGACGCTCGCGGAGCTGACGACGCTGCGTGTCGGCGGACCGATCGCCGGCCTCGTCGCGGCCACGACCCGCGAGGAGCTCATCGACGCGATCAAATCCGCCGATCGAGAGGGACGGCCCGTCCTCGTCCTGGGAGGAGGCTCCAACCTGCTGGCTGCCGACGCTCCCTTCGAGGGTGTCGTCGTGCGTGATACCCGACACGAGGTCGAGGTCGGCTCAAGGCCAGGAATCGAGACCGAGGCGGGGCAGCGCGGGAGCGACCTCGTCGCGGTGACAGCCAGCGCGGGGACTCCGTGGGATGCCCTCGTGGAGGAGTGCGTGGACCTCGGGCTGTCCGGACTGGAGGCGTTGTCGGGGATCCCGGGCACGGTCGGAGCTGCACCCGTCCAGAACGTTGGGGCCTATGGACACGATGTCTCCGGGACACTGAAGTCAGTGTGCGCCTGGGATCGGGAGGCGGGCGAGGTTGTCACGCTGTCGGTGGCAGATCTCCGGCTCGGCTATCGGGCGTCGATCATCAAGGCTTCACGTCGTCGCGGCGATCAGTCCGAGGCCCTGTGGAGCCCGACGGGGCGGTGGGTCGTCCTGGACGCCACGTTCGTTCTGGAGGGCTCGCAGGAGTCAGCCCCGGTGCTCTATGGGGAGCTTGCGCACAGGCTGGGCGTCGAGGTCGGCGACCGGGCGTCCGCGCGGGCCGTGCGTGAGGCGGTGCTCGCACTGAGGCATTCGAAGGGGATGGTCCTGGACCCGGACGACCACGACACGTGGAGCGCCGGATCCTTTTTTACGAATCCGATCCTGCCCGCCGAGGTCGCGACCGAGCTGTTGCCCGAGGACGCTCCGCGCTTCCCGGCGAGCGAGGGCAAGGTCAAGACCTCGGCAGCGTGGCTGATCGGCCACGCCGGATTCACCAAAGGCTGGGCGGTCGGGATGTCGAGCGGGTCGGCACCTGGCCTGCTCGACGACGGGGAAGCTGAGGTGACTCCGACGGACCGGCATCCTCGAGCCTCCCTGTCGACGAAGCACGTCCTTGCGCTGACGAATCGCGGCGGAGCCAATGCCGCCGACATCGTCGAGTTGGCGCGGGCGGTGCGTGACGGGGTGCGTGAGGTTTTCGGTGTCGAGCTGGTTCCCGAACCGGTCACGGTCGGCCTGGAGATCTGAGCGCCGTTCCTCGAGGGTGCCGTCGCCGCCCGCTCACCCGGTCACCGCATCTTCGTGGTGTCCCCATGCACCAAGCGGTGAAAGTGATGAGCGTACCGGGGGCCGTCTTATCCGGGACACGGGCGGTTCCGGTGATTGCCACGGGTCCTTCGTGAGTGCTCTGTGGACTCACGCCGCCGCGGGCGCTGCCTCCAGCCACTCGTCGATGCGGCGGTGCCAGGAGCGGCGCAGGGTGTCTCCGACGAGCGAAGCTCGGATCGACTGGTGCGCCAGCTCCGCCAGCGCCGTGTCGCTCAGCCCGTGGACGTCGCGTGCCGCCTCATATTGGGCGAGCAGCCGGGCATGGAACAACAGCGGGTCGTCGGCCCCGAGTGCGATCGTCGCCCCATGGGACATCAGGGTCTCCAGTGGCACATGCGCGAGGTCGGGATAGACCCCCAGGTGCACGTTCGAGGTCGGGCAGACCTCGAAAGCAATCCCCTCCTCGATCACGCGGTCCAACAGCTCCGGGTCCTCCGTCGTGCGGACCCCATGGCCGAGCCTGCGCGGAGAAAGTGCCGCGACGACCTCTCGCACCGAATCGGGTCCAAGCAGCTCACCCCCGTGGGGGACCGCGGCCAGCCCGGCGTCGCGCGCGATGTGGAAGGCCGTCGAGAAGGCCGAGGTTGTCCCCACGCGCTCGTCGTTCGACAGCCCGAATCCGACCACTCGCCCTGGTCCGGTTCCCGCATATTGAGCGGCGAGTCGTGCCAGCGTTCGTGCGTCCAGGGGGTGTCTGATCCGCGAGGCCGCGACGACGATGCCGACCTGGACACCGGTGGCCGATGACGCGTGTTCGGCCTCATCAAGAATGATTTCGAGAGCCGGGGTGATCCCTCCGACCCACGGTGCGTAGGAGGTCGGATCGACCTGCATCTCGAGGTGGACCGATCCTTCGGTGGCGTCGTCCTCGGCGGCCTCGCGCACGATCCGGCGCATGGTCGGCTCGGAGCGCACCAGTGTCCTCGCGGAATCATAGGAGCGCTGGAAGCGGAACCATCCGCGCCCATCCGCCGGCACGGACAAGGGATCGAGGTCGAGGAGATGGGGCGGCAAGCGGACCCCGGCCTCGTGGGCGAGTTCGACCATCGTCTGGGGACGCATCGCGCCGGTGAAGTGCAGGTGGAGGTGGGCCTTCGGCAGTGTTGCGAGGTCGCGGCGTCCCGGAGGCGTCGGCGGGGCGACGGTGAGCGAAGGCTGTGGAGGGAGACCGGTGGGCGGGGTCTGCCGCATCAGTGTCGGTCCATCCAGGCAATGATGTCGTCGATCAGAGCGGGGCCCTCTGGCTCGTTGAGGACCTCGTGGAAGGCGCCGTCGATGATGCGTAGGTGAGCGTCTGAGGTGCGGACGTGGTCGATGAAGTCCCGCGAACCCGAGACGTCGGACAGGGCGTCTGCGCCGCCATGGAGGATCAGCACGGGGATGGTGAGCATCGCGGCGTTGCGAATCACCTGGTCGCCCTGGACGATCAGCGTTGCGCCTGTCAACAGGGGAATCGGTCCGTGGTGCACCAGGGGGTCCGCCTTGGCGGCCGCGACGGCGTCGGGGTCACGGGACAGCGCGGTCGGTGGGATGAAGCTGGCGGGGAGCCAGGGGAGCAGTCGAGCGAGCGGCAGCACTGCCCGGGCCACTCTCGGGGAGACGGGATTGCGCGGGCGCAGGGCAGGTCCGGTCAGAAGGAGGCCGCGCAGGTGCGTGCCGTCCAGTAGGGACGAGGCCGCGGTGACGAGGCCGCCCAACGAGTGACCGACGAGGAAGAGATCCGGTGTGCGGGCTTGGCCGAGGACCTCACGACGCGCGTCCAAGTGGTCGATGATCAGGCTCCCGACGTCGACGCGGGCGCGAGGACCCGATGCCGTGCCGTGCCCACGCTGGTCGTAGGAGTAGACGTCGTATCCGGACTCGGTCAGCGCGGAGATCAGCGGGGCGTAGCGACCCTGGTGCTCTCCGAGGCCATGGGTGACGAGGACGCTCCCGCGGGGCTCGTCGGTGTCAGCCGCGTGTGTCACGATCTCCATGGAAGCCATTGTGTCAGGCTGCGGCGTGGACGCGAGCGTGGGGCCGCGGGAGGGGGCGGGCTCGGTTGGCGATGAGGGTGAGTTTTCGACGTCGTCGGGCTGTCGTGCGATCACTCCCTCCGGGAGGAGTCGATCAGAGATTGCTCACCGGAATATCGAGATCAAAGACTTGGATCGCAGCGCGCGAGTTGGCGTTCCTGATCGAGGGCGAGTGCGCCAATGGTCTTGTCGAGCTGTGCCAGGCAGATCTCACGCATGATCAGTCCTCGACGGTGACTCGCGACGACATCCATCCGACGAGGTCGTCGAGGTCGTCCTCGAGGCCGGAAGGCGGACGGCGATCTGGGTGCTCATGCTCGGAGGCCAGCAGAATGCGCCGACGGGGGTGACATTTTCGCCAAAGCGCGGCTCAAGAATTGCCGCGTCTCGGGGAAAATGTCACACCCGCTCGATCCGCCCAGGGAGCCTACTTGGCTTCGGCCAACAGCCCCTGGACTCGGGTGATTCCCTCGACCAGGTCCTCGTCGGACAGAGCGTAGGAGAAACGCAGGAAGCCGGAAGGACCGAAGGCCTCGCCGGGCACGGCCGCGACTTCGACTTCGGCCAGGATGATCTCGGCCAGCTCGGCCGACGTGGTGGGAACCTTGCCGCGGATCTCCTTGCGGAGGATGCCCTCGACACTCGGGTAGACGTAGAACGCGCCGCGCGGGATCGGGACCTCGACGCCCTCAATCTGGGTGAGCATGTCAATGATCGTGCGCCGACGCCGGTCGAAGGCCTGCCGCATGGTCTCCACGGCGTCCAACGGTCCGGACACCGCCGCGATCGCCGCGCGCTGGGCGATGTTGTTGACGTTGGAGGTCAGGTGCGACTGGAACGAGGTCGCGGCCTTGATGACGTCGGTCGGCCCGATCATCCAGCCCACACGCCATCCGGTCATCGCGTAGGTCTTCGCGACACCGTTGAGGACGATCGTCTGGTCCGCGAGCTCCGGGACCTCCGTGACGATGTGAGCGGGCTCGGCGCCGTCGTAGAGCAGGTGTTCGTAGATCTCATCGGTGATGACCCACACGCCATGCTCGAGGGCCCATTCCCCGAGCGCCCGTGTCTCCTCTCGGGTGTAGACGGAGCCGGTCGGGTTCGAGGGCGAGCAGTGCAGCAGCACCTTCGTGCGGTCGGTGCGGGCGGCCTCGAGCTGGTCGACGGTCACCTTGTAGTCCTGGTCGGCTCCGGCGAACACGGGCACTGTGACGCCACCGGCCAAGGCGATCGCCTCGGGGTACGTCGTCCAATAGGGGCTCGGCAGGAGGACCTCGTCACCCGGGTCGAGCAGTGCAGCGAAAGCCTGGAAGACGGCCTGCTTGCCGCCGTTGGTGATGAGGACCTGGGCAGGTTCGACCTCGTAGCCGGAATCCCGCAGGGTCTTCTTGGCGACGGCTGCCCGCAGCGCGGGCAGACCCGCTGCGGGCGTGTAATGGTGCATCGCCGGTTCTCTGGCCGCATCGATGGCGGCCTCGACGATGTAGTCGGGCGTCGCGAAATCGGGCTCGCCGGCACCGAAACCGATGACCGGGTGGCCCTGGGCCTTCAGGGCCTTGGCCTTGGCGTCCACGGCGAGCGTGGCCGACGGGGTGATGGCAGCGAGACGGGCGGAGACACGGGAGCGAGGTGAAGTCGTCACCGACTCATCGTCGCATGCGTTCGCCTTCGGCGGGAGGAGGAGCCGCGATGCGGGCACTGCGCGCCGGGCCGTCCCATGTCAGGTTTGAGGAGGTCTCGCGCCCTCGAGCCCGAATGTGCGCGGTTGCCCGCGCAGCTTCTCGTACAGGCCCTGGTAGACCTGCCCGTTCGCGCGCCACGTCCGCGTCCGTGCGGCAGCCCGCGCCGCCTCGGACAGCGTCGTCCGCAGCGCCGCGTCCCCGGCCAGACGCTGGATCGCGCCGGTCAGCGCTCCGACATCCTCCGGAGGAACGATGAGCCCCTGCCCATCGCGCGCTCCGACCTCGGTCAACGCGGGCAGATCGGAGACGATCTGGGGGATCCCGAGCGCCATCGCCTGCAGGCCCTTGATCGGCGTCACCGCGCGGGTCACCGGGCTGTCGCGGCGCGGGATCACCATGACGTCGAGTGCTCGGTACCATGCCAGCGCGCGTTCGGGCGCCACCCTCCCTGGCAGATCGACGAGGTCGGACACCCCCAGGTCCTCGGCCAGCCGCAGGAGGTCTTCGCGCGAGACCCCATCGCCGACGAGGCTTGCCCGGACGATGCGGCCCCGTGAGCGCAGGTCGGCGATCGCCCGTACCAGCGTGTCGAGCCCCTCGTAGTCGACGAGGGCGGAGACGGTGCCGATCCGGAACCCCGCGGCGAGCCCCAGATCCGCCCGGGCTCCTTCGGGATCGCGCGCCACCTCCAGCAGCGATTCGTCGACGGCGTTGGGCACGATCACCAGCCGCGCCGGGTCGACGCCCCGGCGAATCATCGAGTCGCGCTGGACCCGGGAAAGGACGACGACAGCATCGGCCCGGCGAGCCATCTCCGTCTCGCGGGAGCGCATCAGGGCGTACCGGCGCGAGTGCTCGGCGTCTCCCTGGTCATTGCGAGGGCGGCGCGCCACCCAGGATTTCTCCAGTTCGCCGCGCATCTCGTAGACCCAGGGGAGTCCGAGCGCCCGCGAGACGGCATCGGTGACCAGCGCATTGTGGAAGTTCGTCGTCGTGTGGAGGACGTCAGGCAGCTCGGTCAGAGCGAGGTCGCCGAGCATCCGCGCGTGCAGGAGCAGGCGCTGGTCCGGCAGGCGTGGAAGCCGACGCGGCAAGAGCCGCCGGTAGGCGATCCCGTCGACGAGGTCGACCGGCCCCGCTTGCGCGCGCCCAATCGTCACCGGATAGGCCAGGCGCGTGGCGGCGGTGACCTCGAGGCCCGCCTCGCGCTGGGCCAGGAGGACGGCGTGGGAGCGCAGCGCGTAGCCCGAGGTCGTCCAGGGCCGTGAGTTCGTCAGGACGTGGAGCACCCGGATCGGGCGGTCGGGCTCCGGTCGGGGCGCCGCGAGTGTGTGCCTCGCACCCGTTGCTTCGGCCCCACCGAGGACGATTCCGCGTCCTGGGGTGAGAATGCGCAGCTGGGAGGCGATCCGGTCGCGTTCGGCCTCGGCGGCGCCGGCCGCGGCGATCATCAGCGCCTCTTCGGCGTCGCCGGCCGCCCAGGCCGCTCGGGCCCACGTCCTCGGGGTGGCGTCGGGACCCGGCTCGGCTCCGACCTGCAGACGCAACGTGTCGAGGAGGGCGGACGACTTCTCCGGGCTCCGCTCGAGGTCCTCGCGCAGCTCGCGCGTCCGATCGAGCATCAGCAACCATAGGGGCCGCAGCCCGGCCAGTGGGCCTGCGGGCGTTGGCAGTCCGGACAGGAGGTCGCGCACCCGGTACGGGGTGCGGCGCACGATCTGGACCGCCAGATGAGCGGGGTCCTCGCGCGCCATCGCGATCACCGAAGACGCGAGCAGGGGCACGTTCGCCGCGAGGTGGCGCCAGGACTCCGCCCTCACGCCGTTCCACGCTCCTGGTGGCGGTCCTCGCGGTGACCTTCGCGCCGGTCCTCGTATCGCTCCACGGTCTCCTGGAGGAAGTCGACCAGGCGCTGCCCGTTCTCCGTGGGCGTGCCCTGTGCAGCCAGCCATTGGCGTCCGCCGTCTCCCACGCGCAGACGGGAGCGGTCGTGGGCCAGGTCCCACCACAGCTGGGACAAGGCCTTTCGGTCCATCGCGGGAACGACGTCGCCGGCGTGGGCCACGCGGACGATCCGGGCGGCCTCGCCGTTGACGGACAGGGAGATGTGACGACCGATCTCCAGGACCTCGTAGAGCTTGGAGGGCACGGTGTAGTCCAGGGGATCCCAGTTCTGGAGGTGAACGAGGACGGTGTCGGCCCATCGGTAGTGCTTGGTGACTTCGTCGAAGAGGATGCGGCCCGTGAATTCAACGGGAATGTCCAACGTCTCGGCGTTGTGGCGCAGGGTCTTGAGGTGGGCTCCTGATCCGACGACCCGCATCCGCACGTCCGCGCCCCGCTTTCGCACGTCTGCCAGGGCGCGTAGGGCATTCTCCAGCTCTTGGGCCCGTCCGGTTGTTCCCGCATAGAGGATGTTGAGTGTGGGAGAGTCCAGTGGCGCAGGGTCCATCTCGATCTCGCGGGTGGCACCGAGATTGCGCAGGACCAGGGTGTTCTCGGTTCCCCGGCTGTGTAGGAGATCCGCGAAGGACGAGGTTGTCGTGACGATGCCCGAGGCTCGCCGGATCGCCCGCGTCGTCGAGAGCCCACCGACGCGGGCGACCGTGTGGAAGAGGCTCCGTTTCAGCGGCGACCCGGGGTCGGAACGTCCGGTCGTCGCTGACCATTGGTTCATATAGCGGAGCAGATCGGGCCACACGTCACGCAGGTCGAGGATGTAGGGCAGGTGGGCCTTCCGGGCCAGTGTCATCGCTGCCGTGGCCGCGGGCAGGGGCGGTGCGGTCGCGACGATGATGTCGGGACGGCGTCGAGTGATCACGCGGGCGCCGATGCTGATCTGGGAGCGCATCGTGACCGCCTGGTCAATGGTGCGCGAAGGCAGTGTCGGATCGTGCTCACGGAAGGCCGTGCGCCAAATCGTCTCTCCATTCTCGCCAGGAGCGACGGTCCCCGGAGCAAAACGTCCGGAGTGGTCGAGCAGCTTCCCTGTCGGGTAGTGCGGGGGAGGGGCGAGGACGTCGACCTCGTGGCCGGCTGCGGTCAGAGCGCCAGCGAGCCATGCCCACCGCCGTTGCGGGGTGCCGGACTCGGGCTCCCAGACATGGGAAACCACCAGGACGCGCATCGTGGAGGCTTTCGACGGAGGAGATGGATGACTTGACGTTACCGTCTCACCGTGCGGCAGTCCGTTGAATCCGCCATATGGGCCTTTGTCCACACGTGCTGGGGAATGCTCTGTCCGTCAAGGTGACTCAAGATTGCTCGCGCAATGGACCCATAGAACTCGTCGGTGTAGTGGAAGGGGGTCAAGCCCCACCGGTGATGGGCATCGGCCACGGGAGCGATGTCCGGTGTGGCGATGCGCCAGCCCAGGGATCGCAGCAGGTCGATGTAGGTGCTGAGCGCTCCATTGGCCGTGGTGGCGGCCAACCCCAGACTCTGCGGGGTCGCGTGCCCGTCCGCGTCGACCTGCGCCCACCGGTTGTCGAGGACGAGCGTGCGCTCCCACAGCCCGATTCTGTGAAGCACGTCGGCGAAGTCCTCCGCGGCTTCCTTGAACATCAGCCAGTGCTGCAGTGACCCGAAGTTGTGGCGGTTCCATCGTTCGGGCACATCGTCGAGGAATCCGGCACCCGCCGCGTCGGAGGTCCGAGTGAGGACAGCACCGGAGGCGTCGCACAGGATGCCGCCTCGCTCGTCGGTGAGATCCCACACGAGGGCACACGGCCCCTCGTAGGCCGCCTGAGCCTCGATGATCCGCGTCAGGGCATTGCCCGCGAGGTCGCCGCGGTACATTCGCTCCTGGAACGGCGAGTCGAGATGCCGATCGGTGAAATGGGGATCCGCGACGGGATGCCCGATCGAGGTGACCGACTGCCGGGCCACGTACAGGCACAGGCGATGGCCCTCGGCTTCGAGCAGCGGCACGGTGTCACGCGTGACGCAACTGCCGAAGATCAACAGGTTCACGGTGGGTTCCTCGGGGAGTTCGACGTTGGCCACTGACGCGAAAGAGTGAGAATGCCAGTATGACCAAGCTATCATCACGAAGGCCGCCAACGGACCCCATCACACGACCCCTACGGCCACGGAGCTCATCCGAGGGGGGCAGTGCCCGGAAGGTTCCCTGTGAGTGAGTTGAAAGGCCTTGCCCTTCTTCGCCGAAGGCTTTGGCACTTGCGCCATGGCGGTGTCAGTGAACTCCGGGAGTTCGATCGTCGGCAGACCTCGAGGACGGACACGGTTCGGGGCCCCCACGGGGTAGGTTCCCGTCTGTTCGCCCGACGCACCATGTCGGACCCCACATCGGCTTCGTTCCCCGCCTGGGTCACCCCCGATCCTGCGACGCGTCCGGCCGGCCATGATCTGACCGTCGGCGTGATCGCCGACGCGTTCACCTCGATGTCCCTGGCTTACGAATGGCACCAGGTGAACCTCCTGCCCGACCAATGGCGCACTCAGATCGAGGACGCCTCCCTGGACCTCCTGTTCGTCGAGTCGGCCTGGCACGGCAACGACGACGCATGGGAATACCAGCTGACCGGCTCGAACGCTCCCTCCCAGGAGGTGCGCGACCTCGTGGCCACCTGCCGTCAGCGTGGCATCCCGACGGTCTTCTGGAACAAGGAGGATCCCGTCCACTTCGAGGATTTTCTGCCTGCTGCCCGCCTGTTCGACGCTGTCTTCACCACCGACTCGAAACGGGTGGAGGCCTATCGGCGCGAACTCGGCCATGATCATGTGGGCGTCCTGCCCTTCGCGGCCCAGCCCGCCATCCACAATCCGATCCGCCCTCAGGGGACCGGGGCCGCCGACCTGCGCGACGTCGCCTTTGCGGGGACGTACTTCCGTCACAAATACCCCGAGCGGCGCGCCCAGATGGCAGTTCTATTGGGCGGGGCGATCGACGCGGGGCCGCGTCTGTCGATCGGCCTGGAGATCTTCAGCCGCTTCCAGGGGATCTCCGAGGACTACGAGTTCCCGGAGCCCTTCGCCTCGCGCGTGGTCGGCGAGTTGTCGTACGAGCAGATGCTGACCGCCTACCGGTCCTACAAGGTTTTCCTCAACGTCAACTCCGTGGTCGACAGCCCCTCGATGTCGGCGCGCCGGATCTTCGAGATCTCCGCCTGCGGAACCCCGGTCCTGTCGGCCGCCAGTGTCGCGATCGGCGAGTTCTTCCCGCCCGAGGAGGTCATCCAGGTCTCCCGTCGCGAGGATGCGACCCATTGGGTGCGGGCCCTGTGCGGCTCACCGGAGCTGCGCGACCGCATGGTCCACCTCGCCCAACGTCGCATCTGGGCCTCCCACACCTATGGCGCACGTGTCGACCAGGTCCTGCGCGAGGTCGGCCTCGGGGACCGGGTGAGTCGGCCGCGCTCCGTCTCCGCGCTCGTGGCGACGAACAGGCCCGCCCAGGTGCCCCACGTCCTCGCCCAGATGGCCGCCCAGCGCGACGTCGACCTCGAGGTCCGTGTCCTCACGCACGGGTTCCGAATGGATCCGCGCTGGAAGGCGCAGGCGCACGAGGCAGGACTGGACGTCACGTGGATCGAGGGCGATCCGGCGCTGAGCCTGGGGGAGTGTTACAACGAACTTGTGGCGGGTGCCCGGGGCGATGTGGCCGCGAAGATCGACGATGACGATCTGTATGGCCCGTACTACCTGTTCGACCAGCTCGCAGCCCTCGACTATTCCGGGGCGGACCTCGTGGGCAAGGGCGCCCATCACGTCCACCTCGCCGATGAGGACATGACGGTCGTGCGCTTCCCCGAGCTCGAACACACGTGGTCCCATTTCGTCAGTGGACCCACGATCGTCGCCGGGCTCGACCTCCTGCGTGAGGTGCGTTTCCGTCCCACCACACAGGGTGAGGACAGTGCTCTGCTCAGGGACGTGTCCGAGGCCGGCGGGCGGATCTATTCCGCCGACCGTTTCGGTTTCATCCAATGCAGATCGACCAATGCGGAACACACCTGGAGGATCGAGGACGCGGAGATCCTCGCCTCCTCCAGGGTCCTCTCCTATGGGAAGGCAGTTGCCCATGTCCTCTTCTGAATCCCCCGCGGGTGCCTCGAACGGCACCCTGTGCGTCGTTGGTCTGGGCTACATCGGACTTCCCACGGCGGTGGTCTTCGCGAACAGCGGGTGGTCGGTCCTCGGTGTCGATGTCGCCGAGCGCATCGTCTCGATGGTCAATGCCGCCACGCTGCCCTTCGTCGAGGCCGGTCTCGAGGAGGTCCTCGCGGAAGTCGTCGCCAACGGGTCGCTGCGGGCCGTGGGCGCGCCGGAATCCGCTGGCGTGTTCGTCATCTCGGTGCCCACGCCCTTCGGTCCCGATCACGAGGCCGACCTTCGCTTCGTCGACTCCGCGGCGGATTCTGTGGCGTCGGTCCTGTGCGGGGGTGAACTGGTCGTCCTCGAGTCGACCGTGTCCCCGGGTGCGACCGAGCATCTGGCCCGGCGCATCCTCGACGCGCGTCCCGACCTGGCCGGGGACGACACGTGGGAGGGCGCGAAGCTGTCCTTCGCCCACGCTCCCGAGCGCGTCCTGCCGGGACGGATCATGGCGGAGCTGACGACCAACGACCGCATCATCGGGGGTCTGACCCCCGCCGCGACCGAGCGGGCGCGCGGGGTCTACCAGACGTTCTGCACGGGCACGATCTCCACGACGGACTCACGGACCGCGGAGCTGTCGAAGCTCGCGGAGAACTCCTTCCGCGACGTCAACATTGCCTTCGCCAATGAGCTCTCCCTGGTCTGCGCCGATCTCGGCATCGACGTATGGGAGCTCATCGGACTGGCCAATCATCACCCGCGTGTCAACATCCTCCAGCCCGGTCCCGGAGTCGGTGGACACTGCATCGCGATCGACCCGTGGTTCATCGTCGCGGCCGACCCGGATCGTGCGCGTCTGATCCGCACCGCCCGCGAGGTCAACGACTCCAAGCCCGACTGGGTCATCGACCGGATCGAGACGGCGATGACCCAGCCTGCTGTCGGCGGGTCCCCGGTCGCGCTGTTGGGGTTGGCGTTCAAACCGGACATCGACGACCTGCGCTCCTCCCCTGCCCTGGAGATCGCGGCACGCGTCGCGGCCGACAACCCGAACACGCGATTCCTGGCTGTCGAACCGAACATCTCCGAGTTGCCCACGGCTCTGTCCGCCCTCGACAATGTGACACTGACCAGCTTTGACGACGCGGTGGAGCAGTCCCGCGTCGTGGCACTGCTCGTCGATCACACTCCTTTCCGCGAGGTCGACCCGGCGACGCTGGGGACTCGCATCATCGTCGACACCCGGGGCATCTGGGTAGGCGGGACCGGTGAGTGAGGTGACAGTGACGTCCGCCCCGACCGGCACCCGCAAGCGCGTCATGGTCGTCTACGGGACCCGTCCCGAGGCCGTCAAGGTCGCGCCCCTCATCCTCGCCCTCGACGAGGATGAGCGTTTCGATGTCCTGCCCGTCATCACCGGCCAACATCGCGAGATGCTCGACCAGGTCAACACCCAGTTCGGCATCGCGCCCCTGGAGGACCTCGGTGTCTTCGAACCCGGCCAGACCCTCAACGTCTTGTCCGCGCGGGTGCTCACGGCGCTGGATCGCGCGATCGAAGGCCACGCGCCAGATGCCCTGGTGGTTCAGGGCGATACGACCTCGGTCGTCATGAGCGCCATCGCGGCGTTCAACCGCGGGATCCCCGTCATCCACCTTGAGGCCGGCCTGCGCAGCGGGGATATCGCCTCGCCCTTCCCCGAGGAGGCCAACCGTCGGCTGACGACACAGGTCACGGCCCTGCACCTGGCGCCCACGTCCTCGGCGCGGGCGAACCTGCTGCGCGAGGGCGTTGACTCGGCCGACATCGTCGTCACCGGCAACACGGTGATCGACGCGTTGCGGACCACGATCCAGCTGCCCGTCCAATGGGAGGATCCCCGGATCGGGGAAGCCGCGGCCCAGGGCCGTCGGTTGGTCACGGTCACGGCGCACCGCCGGGAGAACTGGGGCGAGCCGATGCGTCGGATCGGGCGCGCGACCGCCCGGCTGGCCCGAACACATCCCGAGGACGTCTTCGTGCTGCCGTTGCACGCCAACCCGGCTGTCCGGGCCGACATCCTGCCCACGGTCGAGGACCTGGACAATGTCATCATCACCGATCCGCTGCCCTATGACCGTTTCACTCATCTGCTGTCGGTGTCCTACCTGGCCTTGTCCGATTCGGGCGGCGTCCAGGAGGAAGCCCCGAGCCTGGGCACCCCCGTCCTCGTCCTGCGCGAGACGACGGAGCGCCCCGAGGCCGTGGAGGCGGGGACGGTGCGTCTGGTGGGCTCCAACGAGGACCGGATCGTCGAGGAGGCTGGAAGGCTCCTGGATGAGCCTGCGGTCCGTAATAGGATGGCTGCCGTCGTGAACCCGTATGGTGATGGGCGCGCGGCGGCGCGTGTCGTGGCGGCGATTGCCGACCTCTTGGGGGTGGGGACACGCGTGCCCGACTTCGACCCTCAAGAGGTGCCCGTGTGAGGAAGCGCTCCGAACTGCGGCAGAGCCAGGACATCGGTGGCTGGCTCGCCGTCACCATCGCCAACACCGCGGACGACGAGTTCGCCCCGGTGACGCTGTGGCGGCTCTCCCCGGTGTCGGCGCGTCCGTCACTGGGCGAGTACATCCGTCAGCTGTGGGGACGGCGGCACTTCATCATGGCCGATGCGAGGGCGAAGGCCTTCCAGACCTCGCGCGGGACGCTGTTGGGACGAGTGTGGTTGATCGTCAGCCCGTTCCTTGATGCCATGGTGTTCTTCATCATCTTCGGCGTCCTGCTGGGAACAGGTCGGGGCATCACAAACTTCCTGGCCTACCTGGTCATCGGAATGAACTTCTTCGGTCTGCTCCAGAAGTCGCTGACGAGCGGTGGATCGATTATCCCAGGGGCGCACAACCTCCTGCGCGCCTTCGCCTTCCCCCGGGCCTCGGTGGTCATCTCGTGGTCGGTGCGCACGCTGCTCGACTTCCTGCCGACGGTGCTCGCCACGATGATCTTCATCGTGGCCATTCCGTCACTGCAGGCAAATGACCCCCGGGTTTTGCCGGGATGGACCTGGCTGGCGTTCCCGGGCATCCTCCTGTTTGCGTGGTTGTTCTCAGTGGGGCTTGCTTTCGTCACTGCGAGCCTGACCGCGCGACTGGCTGACCTGAAGTTCATCTGGCCGTTGATCGGGCGATTCTGGTTCTATGGTTCGGGCATCTTTTTCTCGGTGGATCGATTCGTCAAGTACCCGACGGTGGTGGAACTGATGAATGCGAACCCGGGCTATCAGTTCCTGGCGATGTCACGGCAGACACTGGTGTACGCGACGTGGCCGCAGCTCACGGAATGGCTCTATCTGGCGGGGTGGGGCATTGGCGCCCTAGTCATCGGCTTCGTGATCTTCTGGTCGCACGAGGAATCCTATGGCCGAGAGCGCTGAGGCTCCGAAGATGGGCGTCCTCGTCGAGTTGGGGGAGCCCTCGGTCGTCGTCGACGGGGTCCACCAGATCTACCAGGCGGAGACGACCGATCGCGAGGCGCGGGCGCGCGCCGGGGTCTGGCAGAGGCTCTCGCACTCCCTCTTCCGGCGGCCGATCACCCAGGAGGTCCATGCTGTCAACGACGTCAGTCTCGTCGCACGAACGGGGGAGTCGATCGGGATCCTCGGTCTGAACGGGTCGGGCAAGTCGACGCTGCTGCGGATGATCGCCGGCGTCGAGCCACCTGCCCGAGGCCGGGTCTACGCGCGCTCGCAGCCGACCCTGCTCGGCGTGAGCGCCGCCCTCGTTCCCGACCTGACGGGCATCCGCAACATCCAACTGGGGTGCCTGGCGATGGGCCTGTCTTTGGAGGAGACGAGGGTCGTGACCCCGGCGATCGTCGACCTCGCTGGAATCGGGGACTCCGTGTACCGGCCGATGAGGACGTATTCCTCCGGTATGGGTGCGCGGCTGCGGTTCGCGATCAACGCGGCCTCCAGGCCGGACATCCTGCTGATCGATGAGGCCCTGGGCACGGGGGACGCGACCTTCAAGAAGAAGTCGGAGGACGTGCTCACCGAGATCCGTCGTGACGCGGGCACGGTGTTCCTGGTCTCGCACGCCGCTCAGACCATCGAGGAGATGTGCACTCGAGCGATCTGGCTCCACCAGGGGCGGATGATCGCCGATGGGCCCGCCTATGAGACTGCGCGCTCCTACCGTTACTGGGCGTGGAAGGTCGCCCAGGGTGAGGACGAGGAGGCGGCGGCAATCCTGGCGAAGACACTCGAGGAGTTCTCCCGGGTCGAGCTGGACCTGATCGACGGATTCAGCGGCAGCCGCCTGGTCGCCCATCGAGAAAAATAGCCCGCGAAGCAGGCCCTCGAGCAGTCAGGGGCCACGCGTTCCGGCCCAAGTGACTGTTTTTTGGACATTACCCCCGGTCCACGTCCTGCCTGTGGGGTCACGGTCGTCGGCGTCACGCAGGATTGGACATACTCGCTTGGACTGGTTGGACAGGCTACCCCGGCGGCCCCTACACTCGTGCGGGCGGGTTGCAAGATCCGCAGTAGGGCAGTGGCGCAATTGGTAGCGCAACGGTCTCCAAAACCGTAGGTTGTGGGTTCGAGTCCCGCCTGCCCTGCCAATCACCGAAGACGCCTGGACGAACGGAGGGTTGACATGAGTGATAGTCGCGCACTGGGCGGCGGATCGCCTGAGGAAAACCTCCCGGCCGTGCCCACTCCCCCAGCCGCTGCTCGAGGCGATCGGACCAAGTCCGGGACCACTCGCAAGCGGGGGGTTGCCTCCGGCCCCGAATCCGGCGGCGCGAGGCGCCACGGCCTGTTCTCCCGGATCCGGATCTTCATCTCTCAGGTCATCGCGGAGATGAAGAAGGTCACTTACCCCTCCAAGTCGGAGACCTGGACCTATTTCGTGGTCGTCGTCGTTTTTGTGGCGGTCATCATGGCTTACACCGGGCTTCTCGACCTCGCATTCGATAAACTGAACTCATTGATCTTCGGTTGATCCCAATGACCCGCCCGCAGCCCAGTCTGCAGGCGGGTTTCCTTTACCGGGCGACCGCACCGACGACCGGTCCGGCCTGTGCCGGGCCCCAGGAGGAGAACCAGTGAGCAACGAGAACCTGCCCGATGACGTCACCGAGGTCGTGTCAACCGCCGATCTGACTGATGATGGGTCCACGCCGACCGACGACCTTGCCACCGAGGATGCCGCCGACGCCCTCGAATCTGCCGTGGTCGCCGAGGCTGCCACCGAGGTCGCCGACGCGGATGCAGCCATCGCTGCCGACCTCGCCGAGCAAGTCGGAGAGGACGAGGACGCACACGCCGACGTCACGACGATCGAAGCCGATGTTGAGGCCGAGCGCGCAGCCGTCGCCGCTGAGGAATCCGCCACCGAGGTCGCCGACGAGGCCACCGGGGATGCCGCAGCCGACATCGTCGAGGGTGTGGAGGCCGAACTCGCCGAGGGTGAGGATGACGGCGAGGACGCAGATGTCGACCCGATCCAGCAGCTCCGCGATGAGCTGCGCCTGATCCCAGGTGACTGGTACGTCGTCCACACCTACTCCGGCCATGAGCGCAAGGTGAAGGCCAACCTCGAGCAGCGCATTTCGAGCCAGAACATGGAGGACCTGATCTATCGGGTCGAGGTCCCCGACGAGTACGTCATGGAATTCCGCGGAACGGCCAAGAAGCGCGTGCGCCGCGTGCGGATCCCCGGTTATGTCATCGTGTGCATGGAGTTCACCGACCAGTCCTACCGGGTCGTCAAGGAGACACCCGCCGTCACCGGTTTCGTCGGCGATCAGCACAACCCCGTTCCGTTGTCCGAGGACGAGGTCGTCATGCTGATGACCCCGAACGTCCTCGAGGTTGCCGCGCAGGAGCAGAAGACTCCGGCTCCCACGCAACAGATCCGCGTCGACTACGAGATCGGCGAGGTCGTCACCGTCACCGATGGTCCGTTCGAGACGATGACCGCCGTGATTTCCGAGATCATGCCGGAGGCCAAGAAGCTCAAGGTCCTCGTCACGATCTTCGAGCGCGAAACGCCCCTGGAGCTCGGCTTCGACCAAGTCGATAAGATCGACCGATGAGGCTGCCGGGTCCGCGGTGGGGGAAAGATCCCTCGCGGTGGCCCCGGACCCCAGTGATGTCGCGCACCCGGACTTGGGAACGAGTCCCCGGCGCGATATCATCACTGTTCGTGCACTGTGGCCCCTGCATGCCCTGAAAGCGGGCGTCTGCAGTGTGCACCGCCGCCCCGGCGACCGCCGAGGTGCGGCACCACCAACGAAAGACCCGAGAGATGGCACCGAAGAAGAAGGTCACCGGCCTGATCAAGCTGCAGATCCCGGCCGGCGCCGCGAATCCTGCTCCGCCTGTCGGCCCGGCACTGGGCCAGCACGGCGTGAACATCATGGAGTTCACCAAGGCCTACAACGCAGCGACCGAGTCCCAGCGCGGCTCGATCATCCCCGTCGAGATCACCGTCTACGAGGACCGTTCGTTCACGTTCGTCCTCAAGACGCCCCCGGCCTCCGAGATGATCAGGAAGGCCGCCGGCGTGGAGAAGGGCTCCTCGACCCCCAACACCGTCAAGGTCGCCACGATCACCAGCGCCCAGGTGCGCGAGATCGCAGAGTCCAAGATGGTCGACCTCAACGCGAACGACATCGACGCAGCTGCGAAGATCATCGCGGGCACTGCCCGGTCGATGGGAATCACGGTTCAGGCCTGACCCCCCGGCCTCGCGAATCAGCGGGGCCATTCCACTGTGGCAGGGCAGGCGCTGCCCGCACCACGACTGCACAGAGAGAAGCAGAAATGACGAAGCGCTCCAAGAGCTACCGCGCCGCCGCGGAGAAGATCCACGAGGGCGAGCTGTATGCTCCGCTGGCTGCGATGCAGTTGGCCAAGGACACGACTGTCACCAAGTTCGACTCGACCGTCGAGGTCGTGTTCAGACTGAGTGTCGATCCTCGTAAGTCGGACCAGATGGTCCGTGGCACCGTTTCCCTGCCGCATGGCACCGGCAAGACCTCCCGGGTCTTGGTCTTCGCCGTTGGCGAGCGCGCGCAGGAGGCGATCGACGCAGGAGCCGACGAGGTCGGTGGCGACGAGCTCATCGAGAAGGTCCAGAAGGGCTACACGGACTTCGATGTTGCCGTCGCGACTCCTGACATGATGGGCAAGGTCGGCCGCTTGGGCCGCGTGCTCGGCCCCCGTGGCCTCATGCCGAACCCCAAGACCGGCACTGTGACCATGGATGTCTCGAAGGCCATCAAGGAGATCAAGGGCGGGCGTATCGAGTTCCGTGTCGACAAGAACTCGAACCTCGCGTTCATCGTCGGTAAGACCTCCTTCACCGCTGGGCAGCTGACGGAGAACTACTCTGCCGTCCTCGACGAGATCCTGCGTCTCAAGCCGGCGTCGGCCAAGGGCCGCTACATCATGAAGGCCACCGTCTCGACGACGATGGGTCCCGGCATTGCGCTGGACGCCACGAAGACGCGCGACCTGGCTTCAGCCAACGCCTGAGTCTTCTCCCCGCAATGCACGTCCTCACCAGGGGATGCGCGGGGGTCGCTTCACACTTTCGCAGTCGGCGGGTGCGCTGCTCTCGTGACGAGGGCGTCGCACCCGCCGGTGTGTCTTCGGCGCCCTGCGTGCCGTTCATGGCCTGTCACACGGGAGGTCTTCCGAGAAGGGCGCATCCGCGGATGCGCCCTTCATGAGCGGGGATCCATCTCGGCGAAGCCGGACTCTTCCCGGCGTCTGTCCGTATTCTCGCCGTGGCTCCGTGGCTCCGTGGCTCCGTGGCTCCGCGTCCGCGGCCCTTCGTCCTTTGCCCCGCCGGACCACGGCTAGGATCATCGCCGTGGATGCCATCTCCCAGTACTTCGCCCGCGGGGCCTCGCGCGTCGCGTGCGAGGGGCGCCGCGCCACCGCCGCGACGCCGGTGACCCCGCATCCAGACGACTCGGTTCCCAGTCAGGGCTTCCGCGTCCGCTATCGCGAGGACGAGGTCATCATCGACCACGCGGACGACGCCGGACTCGCCGCTGGCCTCGAAGTCGTCGAAGAGCTCAACGATGATTTCTCCTTCGACTCCGCCCTCGAGGTCCGCGATGCTCCCGTCCTCGCGACTCGTGCCTTCCTGCTCGACGTCTCCGGTGACCGCATCCCCAACTGGGACGGCATCGTGCGGACCATTGAGATGCTCGAGCGCCTCCGCTTCAACCAACTCGAACTCCGCGTCGGCCACGCGTTCACCTTTCGTGACCAGGATGTGGTCTGGGAGGACGCGAGTCCCCTCACGCCTGCCCAGCTGCGTCGCATCGAGGCTCTGTGTGACGGCCATGGCATCCGGCTCGTCACCGCGATGGAGCCGCTGACCCACTGGGAGCGCTGGCTGTCGCATCCCGAGTACTCCGCTCGCGCCGAGTTGCCCGAGGGACGCGACACCGTCGATGGGCGCCACGTCCCGCCCTCGGAACTGGCCGCGACGCCCTCGAATGCTCACTTCGTCGCGGGGCTCATCGACCAGCTCACCGCGGCGCTGTCGGCCCGGTGCATCAACATCGGTGGGCACTCGACGCGCGAGCTCGGCCTCGGTGTCTCACGGGCGGCCGTCGAACGCAACGGCCTTCCTCATGTCTACTTCGATTTCCTCGAGCACGCGACTCAGGCTCTGTCCGCGGGTGATGTCGTCGCCGAGATGTGGGCGGATGTCCTCGCGCTCGATCCGGAGCTGATCGGGCGAATCCAGGCCAATGTCACGCCGATCGTGCGCTGCTCGGAACTGCCGGTGACCAGCACGAACGAGGGCGGGGGCGAGAGCAGGACGGGCGGTTTCGCCGCGGCCGGCCGCATGCTCGAAGGTTCGGGCCGCACCTTTTGGGTGGCGCCCGGGTCGGGCTCGTGGAACACGTTCTGCGGGCGGACTCGCCAGGCGGTCGCCAATGTCGCCGACGCGATGGAGTGGGGTGTGCCGGCCGGGGCCTCGGGGATGCTGCTCACTGCCTGGGCTGGGCGCGGTCACTGGGCGCCCTCGATCCTCAACCTGCCGGCGCTCATCGAGGCCGGGGTCCGCGCGTGGAGGGGCACCGGCACCGGCGAGGACCTGCCCGCCCTGATGGCGTCCTTCGTTCCCGAGGACGTGGCGGCGTGCATCCTGCGACTCGGCGACATCCCCGCCCTTGTCCCGATCCCGATTCGCAACACGGATCTGACGTGGGAGGCTCTGCGCACCGGTGGGCATCTGCCGAAGGAATGGAAGATCGGCGTTGACGAGGTCCGGCTTGTCCGAGAGGTCGTTCGTGATGCCGAGCGCATGCTGCACCGCGCCCATGGAGGAGCCGGCGCCATCCCGCGCGGCCAGGCGAGTCTGTGCGTCGACATGTGTTTGTTTGGTCTGACGCTGGTGGACGTGGCCCAGGGGAGATCGTCCGCTTCCCGGGTCGACCTGCAGGGACGGTGGGCTGAGCTTGTCACGAGGCAACGTCGTGTGTGGTTGGTGGGCTCGCGCGAGGGCGGTCTTGAGCACTCGCTGTCGCTGCTGGACCCGGTCGGGGAGTAGCTCTCTGCGGTCGTCGCTGCGAGGCCCACGGATGCTCAATGAAGCGTGCGTTATAAGCGTTAGCTCATTGAGGAAGTGTGGGGCATGCTGGTGCAGCCATTGAGCAACTCACACTCCATTGAGAAAGTGTGGGTCTCGCCGGGTCGACCACTGAGCAACCCACAGGTCAGACGTGAGCAACCGTGGAGTCATCGGCGAACGCAGACCTATCCCTGGAACCAGAATGAGTCTCGCTGAGCCCCGGCCTCGAAGATCTCGGGCGCAAGGCGATGAAGCCGATGGGCCAAAACTCGATGACTGCCGAGGATGTCCGCTGCGGGCAGGAAGACCACCTTCAGACCGACCGCATTCAGCTCATTCGATCGGACCAGGAGGGCTTGTGCGTTCTTTTGCGCTTCCTCGGCCTCGACACCGAGTTTGGCCCGGCCCTCAGACTCGAGCACCGTCCCGACTTCGTCAATCAACACGTCCGGATACACGGTGCGCGATCCCACGTCTGTGGGCACCTGGGTCCGCCAGGGCCGCGCTCCGTGGGCGTGAAGGAACCAGATGAGCACGCCCTCGGCGATGGATTCGCACCCGGCATCGGCGGCGAGGACGATCCGCTGAGCTCGCCGTGATCCCCGTGCCCGACCGACGGCCTCCAGCATGTCGAGGCATCGCTGTTTGAACTGGCGTTCGGCCTCTCGACCCGTGGAGGGGCTTGCGCGGTCGAATTTGCACACCTGGTTCATCAGGACCGAGATCTCTGCGACGGCTTGGCGCACCGGTCGGAACCGCGCGAGGTCGACCGCAGTGGTCACTGCATCGGTGCAGGTGACGCCCTCGATCTCCTCTGTTCCGCGATGATCGTGGCAGATCCAGTGTCGCTTCAACTCGCCGCCGGGCGCGATGCGGGTTCCCGCCAGTGTGGCTGCGGGAAACCGGTCTCGATCGGCTGATCGTATACCGGTACCGACGACATGGACATCGTGGGTTGGTTCGAGGACGGGAAGCCCATGAATCATCAACGCGGATTCGAAGGCAACGACCCATCCATTCCGACCACGATCGGCCACCGAGAGAATCCGGGCGATGTCGAGTCTGTTCCGTTGCTCCCACATGTCGTCATTCGCGCCGGCGAGAACATCCGAGGCGAGGAATTGGCCTCGAGAAATCTTGACGAGGCTGCCGGCCTGCACTGCTCGAGCGGCAACCCACGACGACTCTGAGCTTGTTGAGATCATGCCATTTCTGACTGGTTCGACGCGGTTCATGACGACATGGTTCCAGGATCGAGTCAGCGGCGTGGGCCGCGGGGTGGTTGCTGTGGACAAGCGGTGGACGGGTTGTGGTTGTGGATGGAGGGGTGGATGAGCCGTGGGCAGCGCGGTGAGGCCCATGGGTGCTCAATGAACTGTGCGTTATAAGCGTTAGCTCATTGAGGAAGTGTGGGCCTCATCGGCAGCAGACGGCCATCACCTCGCGGTCTCATCGCTTCCAGCCAGTGGACTCCCGGCGTGCTTCTCCCCACATCCCTGCAACTTGGCCGCGTCCGCCCTCGCCGGGTAGACTCAACCCTGCCAAAGACCGTCGGATGTTCGCCTCAGCGGACCGAAGCGTAAGAGCGACCGGCGTAGGTGAGTGACCGTCACGGCCCAGGAGTGATCCGGACCGACAGATGGAGAACGGACTTCCGAGCCCGGCACGCACCTGCGTGTCGGGCTTTTTCGCGGGAACGGCGGCTCACACATCGGAAGGAGGACCATGGCGAGGTCTGACAAGGTGGCGATCGTCGCCGAGCTCACGGACAGGTTCCGCGAGTCTTCGGCGGTGCTGCTCACTGAGTACCGCGGCCTGACCGTCCAGCAGCTCAAGGAGCTGCGACGCGGTCTGGGCGAAAACGCGAACTACGCCGTGGTGAAGAACACGCTGGCCACGTTGGCGGCCAAGGAGGTCGGTCTCGACTTCCTGGAATCGGACCTCAACGGCCCGACCGCCATCGCGTTCGTCACCGGCGAGCCTGTTGAGGCCGCCAAGACGCTGCGTGATTTCGCCAAGGCGACCCCTGCACTCGTGCTGAAGTCTGGCGCGATGGACGGCGCTCCGCTGTCCGCCGAGGGCGTCCGGAAGCTTGCCGATCTCGAGTCCCGTGAGGTGCTGCTGGCCAAGGCCGCAGGCGTCCTCAAGGCCAAGATTTCCCAGGCTGCTTATCTGTTCAATGCGCTCCCGACCAAGACGGTGCGCACCATCGATGCTCTGCGCGACAAGCAGGAGCAGGCGGCCTGACGCGACAGGCCCCGCCGCGTGGACCCCGGTCCGGACGGCGGAATATCTCACCACTCTGCTCGCGTAGCAGGCCAACAAGGAAGGATGCCAATCATGGCTAAGCTCTCCGCTGATGAGCTCATCGAGACTTTCAAGGAAATGACGCTCATCGAGCTGTCTGACTTCGTCAAGCAGTTCGAGGAGGTCTTCGACGTCACCGCCGCGGCCCCCGCCGCCGTCGCCATCGCTGCCCCGGCCGCCGAGGCCGAGGAGGTCGAGGAGAAGTCGGAGTTCGAGGTCGTCCTCGAGTCCTCCGGTGACAAGAAGATCGCCGTCGTCAAGGCCGTCAAGGCTCTGACGGGTCTGGGCCTCAAGGAGGCCAAGGATCTCGTCGACTCCGCGCCGTCCACCGTCTTCGAGAACGCGAAGAAGGAAGACGCCGAGAAGGCCAAGGCTGAGATCGAGGAGGCCGGCGGCTCCGTCACCCTCAAGTAGTGAAACCGCTGGCGATCGATTGATCGTCTGACAGCCGCACGAGGTCGGGGCGGCGGGTGTTTGGCCCAGAGGCGCTCCCGAGTCAACACCGGTTGCCCGGACGAGCGGTGAAGAGGTGCCCGTGGACCCTGTTGTTTGGGGTCCACGGGCACTTTTGTCGATGGAGACGGTTGGTGAGGCCCGGGACTCATGGAACCCGGTCGGGTGAGGCCCGCGGGTGGCGGTCGAGCGTTCTCGTCCGACGATGAGGGAATCTCTTCGTCCTCGCGCGCACCCGAGCAAGAGCACTCTGGCTCCGCCTCAAGATCAGTCGAAACAGGTCGGGTTTCGACCGCGAACCAGGTCGCAACTCCATTGTGAGGCAAGTCTCTCTTCGGCCCCGAGGCGCGTTCTCCCGCGTCTGTGAGCTCGACCGACGAGGACGCTCGGGGGGAACCCGCCGGAGCGATGTCTAGGGCCATCGGAGGCTCTGCCGGTGCACCGGCGTCCGTTTATCTGTCGGCGCTCCGGCCAACATGGGCGACACCGTCGGTAGGCGCTCCTGGACCCGTTGGGTCGTCGCCGAGCCCACCGTGTCCGCCTGATCGCGGCGATCCAACGGTGCTCCTGCATGATCCCGAGCGTATGAAAACACATTTCAGAGCCACGCAGGAATTCGTTCAAAGAAGGTATTCGCTCGAATCTCCGCTTCGCGATCAGGGCAAATAGCACGATTCAGGACGTTCGTCCCCTTCGTCGATGGAAGCACCCAATAAGGTTCATTTGTGGTCTGGCGTTTGATGCCGGATCCTCTGACTGGTCTCGGTGTTGAGATCAAGGGATCGGCACATTCACCGCCCTTGCGGCGGGCCGCCACAGACAGCAAATGTATTTCGGACGGGTGGCGTCCGATCGGACGCGATCCACATCAGCTCAGAGCTAAGCCTCGGTGCGGAGCGGAATTCGAATCTCGGCGTGTGATGAATCGCGCCTCCACGACCTCATTTTTGAAAGAGCGTGAGATATGTCCTCTTCATTGAAAGAAGAGAAGCTGGCGACTGATCTCGGTCGGGGCCGGCGAATCTTCCTTCTGATTCTTGTTTCTGCTGGAAGCTCCATCATCTATTGTCCTGCGTACCTCAAGGGAGTCTTCTATGACCCCCTGATGCAGGCACTGCACTGTACGAATGCCCAGTTGGGCGCCCTTTTGTCCGCCTACGCGATTACCGCAACGATCTGCTACTTGCCGTCTGGGATCGTTGCAGACAAGGTTCGTGTCCGCACGTTGAGCTGGGTCGGATTCACAACGACCGCAATTCTCACGTACGTTTATGCGATCCTCCCCTCATATGCAGCCCTGATGTTCGTCTTCATCGGAATGGGGATCACGACGATCCTTATTTGGTGGGGAATCAGATTCAAGCTTGTCCGGCTTATTTCAGCACCTGATGAATATTCGAGCAATATTGGTGTTTCATATGGAATCTATGGTGCCGCCGGTCTGATTGTCGGGCTCATCAACACGTGGATTATTTCTGCCTTCGCACAACATATAGGTGTGGGTGTCCGAGTTCTTCTCATATTCCTTGGCACTGTGATTCTTGTTCTGGGAGTATTGTCTTTTCTGTTCATTCCGAAATTCCAAGGAGAAGTTGGATCGGATGAAAACGCGTTCAGCTTCCGTGATGTCGGGACGGTCTTGAAGAGCCCGGTCGTCTGGATGTCTGCCTGCTGCATGTTCTTCGTGTATTTCTATTACACGGGAGTGACCTACACCACTCCATATCTTCAGAGCGTCCTGGGGGCCTCGTTGGGCGTGGTCTCCATCGTTTCAGTGGTGCGCACCTACGGAATCACCCTGTTCTCCGGCCCGATCTTCGGCGCGATCGCCAAGAAGGCCAACTCGCCTTCGAATGTCATCGCGGCCGGATCGATCCTGGCAGCAATTTCGCTGATGGCATTCACTTTCCTGCCCCAGAAGGCGGCGATGGCAACGGTGGCTGCGGTCATCATCATTTTCCTGGGCTTCCTCGCCAACGGCGTTTTCGGGATCGTGTCTTCGCAGCTGACCGAGGGAAAGGTGCCGTTGCCGATCTTCGGTACTGCAACCGGATTGCTCTCGGTGGTCGGTTTCCTTCCGGACACGTTTTCCTCAACATGGTTCGGTGCCCTCATTGATGAGTCGGGCAATGACGCCTATCCGAAGATCTTCACGATTCTTGCGGGGACTGCGGTGATCGCTGTCGTTTTCGCCCTCGTACTCCGGTTCTATGTCACGAGGAATGAGAAGCGCCTGGACGCTCAGTACGAGGAAGCGACGGCGGCTGCGCTGGCAGCGGCGGCCGCGGCATCCGGCACCGGAGCTGGAAGGACATCCGGTGGCGAACAAGCTTGATGTCCCCTCGCTTTGGTGTGCGCAGATGGCACGGGTGGTTGCCCGGCAGGACGAGCTCGCCGCGGGAGCCTATTCGGTCGATCAGACGCCGGAGGAGATGCGTCGCGCCTACCGGAGCGAGCGTCGATTCTGGAATGAGGGCGGACCGCAGGTGGCGGCAGTGTCCGAGCGGGCAGTCGCGACGCCCTTCGGATCCGTGGCCGTGCGCCAGTACCGTCCGACGGACGACGGCACTCTTCCCGTGATCGTCTTCATCCATGGAGGTGGTTGGGTCTTGGGCGGGCTCGATACCCACGACCGCATCGCGCGGTCGCTTGCCGCCGACACGGGAGCGGCCGTGGTTTCGGTGGACTACACCTTGTCGCCGGAGGCCCGCTACCCCCAGCCCGTCGGTGAGTGCGTCGCGGTTGTTAAGGATCTGAGGACTCACGCCGAACAGTGGGGGATCGATCCGAACGACATCAGTTTCGCGGGTGACTCCGGCGGGGCCAACATGGCGTTCGGCACCTACCTGCATCTGCGCGACGAGGAGCGGTGCAGCCAAGGAATTCGTTGTCTGTTGCTGTTCTACGGAGCCTTTGGCCTCCGCGACTCGATGTCAATGCGTCTCCTCGGCGGTGAGTGGGACGGCATGTCGGAGGAGGGCTACGCCTACTACCTCGATCGCTATCTTCGCGATCCGTCGGACCGCTCAGCACCGTATTTCGACATCCTCGGCAATGACCTCACACATGACATCCCGCCGTGCTACATCGCGGCGGCCGAACTTGACCCCTTGCGCGATGACTCCCGCACACTCTCCGCGATGCTCGAGGTCGCTGGCGTCGGCCAACGGTTCGAAGAGTTCCCGGGCGTGATCCACGGTTTCGCTCATCACTCGAGGATGCTCGACGCATCCAGGGTCCTGCTCGGACATGCCTCCGATTTCTTCCGATCCTGCACCGCCACACAGAGTTCCGTCGGCGTGGTCGCCGACGCTCTCGAAGAGAAGGAATGATTCGATGGAATTCACGATCAACGAAGACCAACAGCTCATGGTCGACGGTTTTGCCGAAGTCATGCGGTCACGGGCGTGGGAGAGCTATTTCCACGAGTGCGATGAGACGTCTACCTACCCGGAGGAGTGGGTCAAAGCGATCTGCGACCTGGGGTTCGACCGGATTCTTCTGCCCGAGGAATATGACGGATTGGGACTGGACTGGGTGACGCTGACTGCGGCCTACGAAGTGCTCGGTCGACTGGGCGGGCCGACCTACGTCCTCTACCAGCTTCCCTGCTGGGACACCGTGATCCGTGAGGGCACGGAGGAACAGAAGGACACGATCCTGTCCTTCGTCGGATCGGGCAAACAGATGCTGAACTACGCGATGACCGAACCAAGCGCGGGGTCCAGCTGGGACGACATGCAGACGACCTACACGCGCCGGGACGGCAAGATCCATCTGAACGGGCACAAGACCTTCATTACCTCGTCGATGCATGTGCCGTATCTGGTGGTGATGGCACGCAACTCGGACGACATGAGTGTCTACACCGAGTGGTTCGTCGACATGAGCCTGCCTGGAATCAGTAGGGAACCGCTCCATAAACTCGGTCTGCACATGGACTCCTGCTCCGACGTCTATTTCGACGACGTTGAGCTGGAGGACAAGGACCTGTTCGGCACAGAGGGCAATGGTTTCCGCCGTGGGGTCAAGGACTTCGACCTCGAACGCTTCCTGGTCGCGCTCACCAACTATGGCACTGCCTATTGCGCCTACGAGGACGCTGCAATCTATGCGAACCAACGCGTCCAGGGCGGTGAGACGATCAGCCGCCACCAGCTGATCCAGCTCAAGTTCGCCGACATGAAGGTTGCCCTGACGAACATGCGCAACATGCTCTACGAGATCGCCTGGAAGCAGGACAACGGTCAGCTCGGACGCGGTGAGTGCTCCATGGCGAAGTACTACTGCTCGCATGCTTCCCAGCTGGTGGTCGACAACGCCCTGCAGGTCCTGGCTGGCATCGGTATCACCGGCGAGCACCGCGTCCAGCGGTTCTATCGGGACCTCCGGGTCGACAGGGTCTCCGGAGGCACCGACGAAATGATGATCCTCGCGGCGGGTCGCGGTGCGCTGCGCGAGTACCGAGAGGCGGGCAAGTGACCATGGCCGACATCCCCCTGGAGAAACCCTCATTCGGAGCCCTCGACGGACTGAAGGTCGTCTACTCAGCGGTCGAGATCGCAGTTCCCAGCGCCTGCGAAATCCTCTCCGAATGGGGCGCCGACGTCACGTGGATCGAGAACGTCCATTCGGGCGACTCGATGCGGGACACGCGTTTCGTTAAAGAAATGGAGCGTCGGAATCAGCGTTCCGTGTCGATGAACCCCTTCAGCGACGAGGGCCGCGAGATTCTCTTCCGTCTGGTCGAGGATGCGGACGTCTTCATCGAGTCCGCGAAGGGGCCCGTGTATGCACGCAAGGGCATTACGGATGAGCTCCTGTGGCAGCACAACCCGAAGCTCATCATCGTCCACGTCTCGGGCTTTGGGCACACCGGCGATCCCGCACGGGTGAACTCGGCAGCCTACGACCTGACCATCCAGGACTACTCGGGTTACGTGTACCAGAACGGAAGCCCAGACCAGCCGATGACGGCAGCGCCCTACACGGGTGACTATTTCAACGCTCTGATGGTCGTCTCCTCTGCGCTCGCGGCGGTTTTCCGTGCCCAGCACAGCGGAGAAGGGGAGTCCATCGACGTCGCGATGTACGAGACGATGCTTCGCGTCGGCGTCTATTACATGCTCGATTACCTCAACGCGGGCATCGAATACCCGCGTGCGGGTGCGCGCAGCCAGAACCTCTGCGCCATCGGCCAATACCGCTGCCGGGACGGGTTCATCGGTCTAGAGGTCTACGGCGTCGTTCAGAACAAGTACCTGCTCGAGACGATCGGGCTCGGTGACCTGTGGGGCACGGAGGAATACCCCGAGGACTGCTCGGCCCTGTGGCTCTCGTCCTCGAAGGCTCCGCTCATCGAGCAGAAACTCGAGGAGTATCTGCTGACGCAGAGCGCGGACGACGTCGAGAAGGATTTCGCGGCCCACCGGATCGCCGCGCAGAAGTGCTTCAGCTTCGATGACCTCCTGTCTGAGGAGCACGTCCGACTCCGCGAGAACTTCATCGAATGGCCGAATGCTCAGGGAGAGCAGATCAAGGGACTTAATACGGTCCCTCGATTCGCGAACCATCCCGGAGGCTTCTGGCGTCCGCTTCCTCCGCTGGGTTTCGACACCCGCGATGTTCTCAGTCGTGCAGGCTTCACCGACGAGGACGTCGCGCGGTTCGAGGAATCCGGGAATGTTCGGTTTGGGGACGAGGACTGAGCACGTGATCGTCGAGGATCAGTGTCCCCGCGACGCCAGCTGGGCGCGGACGGCGCCTAGTGTGCTGAATGCACCCAACTGGCGTCATCGGGGTGCTTCCGTGCGCGATGTGTGGGAGGAACAGGTTTCGGCGCATCCGACCACCCTTTTCGTGATCCACGTCGATCCCGATTCGGGAAGGTCAAGGGCTCTCAGCTATGCCGAGTTCGACGACTTCGTCAATCGGATCGCGAATGCCTTCTTGGGCCTCGGGACTACCGCAGGGGACCGGGTCGTCGTTCATCAGCGCAACACGCTCGAGTTCGTCGGGTGTCTGCTCGCGGTCGCGAAGATCGGTGCCGTCCTCCTCCCGTTGGGCGCGATGGCGGCCGACCGGGAGTGTGCGGAGATCATCTCCAGATGCAGCCCCCGAGTGATGGTGACCGATGCAGAACTCCTCGTGGGGTTGCATACGGAGACGGTGGGACCCGTGGGCTGCGTCCTCGTCACGGGCGGGATGCCCGCGTCGGTGTCGAAGGAGCCGGGTAGGTTCATCGACTTCGACGCGGTGATCGCCCACGAGTCCACCACATTGGGGCCGACGCGAGCTCCCGGGGACGGGGACCTCGTGGAGATCATGTTCACGTCGGGAACGACGTCGCGTCCCAAGGGCGTCATGCTCACGCACGCGAACCTGGTGTTCTCGGGGGACTACGTCAATTGGGAACTGGCGATGACCAGCGAAGACCGCTATCTCACCGCGATGCTCGTCACCCACGCCAATTTCCAGATGAGCGCCTTGCTGCCGGTCATCACCAGTGGATCCACGCTCATCCTGGCGCGCAGGTACAGCGCGCATCGCTACTGGGCGGAGGCGCGCGCGCATCACGCGACGTTGGTCCAGGGGATGGCGATGGTCGTCCGCACAATGCTGCTCCAACCGATCGACCGCGACGAACGCCGCAACGAGGTCAGGGCGGTGCACTATTTCCTCCCCATCGCTGACACGGAGAAGGCGGCGTTCGAACAACGCTTCGGCGCTCCACTCCTCAACAATTACGGGTCCACCGAGACACTGGTCGGCGTCATCACGGACTTTCCTGGAGCGCCGGGGAAGTGGCCGTCGATCGGCCGGATCGGTCCGGGATACGAGGCGCGGATTGTCGACCGGGAGAGCATCGGCCTGCCTCCCGGCCAGGTCGGGGAGATCCTCGTCCGCGGGGTTCCCGGACGGACTCTCGCGGCGGGCTATTGGCATGATCCGGACGCCACTCGGGCGTCCTTCGACCCGGACGGATGGTTCCACACGGGAGATTTCGGGTGGCGGGACACACAGGGGTGGTTCTTCTTCGTCGGCCGTGCCTGGGACCTCATCAAAACCGCGGGGGAGAACGTCTCCGCACGGGAGGTCGAGGACGTGCTCATGCAACACCCGGATGTCGCCGAGGCAGCGGTGGTGGGCATTTCTGACGGGGTCCGCGACGAGCTGGTGGGGGCGTTCGTCGTCGCCCGTTTCGGACACCACCCCAGGGCTGACCAGCTTCGGGCGTTCTGCGGGGAGCGTCTTGCCTGCTTCAAAGTCCCGATACGGATCGACGTCGTCGACGATCTGCCTCGGGGCCCCTACGGGAAGGTTCGCAAGGACCTCCTCATCCACAACACGAAAGGTTGAACAATGACGATCAAGACGGAAATGATGGGTCAGACTTTCGGCCCCTTCGTTCGTGACTACACCTTCCGCGACCTCGAGCTGTTCGCACTCGGGTGCGGGTGCGCAATCGACGGACGGGACGGACTCGACTACATCAACGAGCACGATCCCCGGAACCCGACCCTCAAGGTTCTGCCGATGTTCGGAGCGATGTTGATCGTGGATTCCGAGGTCACACGCACCATCGATTACGGCTACAACTATGCGGGCTCCTTGCACTGGGGCTTCGACATCACCTTCAACCAGCCGATCACGAAGATGGCGGACCGTCTCTCCACGATGGTCAAGTTGGAAGGTCTCTACGACCGGGGTGAGGGCAGGGGCCTCCTTGCTCAGCATGTCGGGGAGACCCGCGATTCGGACGGCACCCTGCTCTTCACGAATGAGAGCTGGGATTGTCTGATCTATGACGGCGGGTGGGGTGGTCCGAAGCCTCCGAAAGACATCGTCGACATGCCCGATCGGGTCCCCGATGTCACGGTGGTCGAGCGTATCCCCGAGAACCAGGCTTTGATCTATCGCCTGTCGGGTGACTATCACCCCCAGCACATCGACTGGGAGTACGCCGCCCAGAACGGTGAGCCCCGCCCGATCCTCCACGCGATCAGCTATGCCGGAGTCGTCCTGCGTCACGCGATCGCCGCGTTCGTTCCGGGTGAGCCTGAGCGGATTACTCGGTTCAAGACGCGCATCACCTCGCCGGTCCTGCCGGGCTCAACCCTTCGCACCGAAATGTGGAAGGTCGGTGAGGGAGAGCTGCGCTTCCGTTTGGTCGACGAGGAAGTCGAGGAGACCGGCGCGAAACCGCATCTCAACTGGGGAATCATCGAGTTCCGCTGAGCAGCTCGGGGGCCTCCCGCGATGGTGGGCCATCACGGGAGGCCTCAGGTGGGGCAACGACGAGGAGAGAACGGGGAGAAGCAATGTCCGAGGAGAAGGTCGCGCTCGACGACGTGGAGATGACTCCGTTCTTGCGCCGGGTCACGATCTTCTCCAGCGGAGGCCCCTTCCTGGAGGGATACGTCCTCAGCATCATCGGCGTCGCGATGGTCGGGATGAAGTCCGAATTGGGCATCGACGCCCACTGGTCCGGGCTGCTCGGGATCGGAGCCCTCATCGGAATTTTCATCGGCTCACTGATGGGCGGGTGGCTAACGGACCTGGTCGGCCGTCGTCGGATGTTCATCGCGGACGTTAGCCTCATCGCGGTGCTTTCGGTGCTGTGCGCCTTCGTGGATTCACCGGTGCAACTGTTCGTGTTTAGGCTGTTGGTCGGTGCGGCGGTCGGTGCGGACTATCCGATTGCGACCTCGATGATCACCGAGTTCACGCCACGGCGTTACCGCTCGATCTCGATGGGCTTCATCGCCGCAGTGTGGTACGTCGGTGCCAACATCGCCTACGTCGTGGGCTATTTCCTCAGTGACGTCGAGAACGGATGGCGCTGGATGCTCGGCAGTTCCCTCGTTCCCTGCCTGGTCATCTTGGTCGGCCGGTGGTCTATTCCGGAGTCACCGCGATGGTTGTATTCGAAGGGGCGTCACGAGGAGGCGGACCGGATCGTCAGGACGGTCTTCGGGCGTGACGTGTTCCTTGACGAACCTGAGCCGACCGCGACGAGTTTCCGCAAGGTCTTCAGCCGGGGATACCTCTGGCGCGTGCTGTTCGTCGGTGTGATCTGGCTGTGCCAGGCGATCCCAATGTTCGCGATCTACACCTATGGCCCACAGATCATCGGTGCATTCGGCTTGGCTGAAGGGAATGCCGCGCTGATCGGCGAGGTCATCATCGGCATGTTCTTCCTGATCGGGACGATCCCGGCGATGTTCCTCGCAGAATCGTGGGGACGTCGTCGCTTGATCATCGTCTGTTTCGCTGCGATGACGCTGGCACTCGGGATCCTCGGCCTGTGGCCGGACGGCGGGCTGGTGCTCGTTGTCGGATGCTTCGCCATCTACGCACTCTTCTCGGGAGGGCCGGGGAACCTCCAGTGGCTCTATCCGAACGAGCTGTTCCCCACGGATGTCCGGGCGTCGGCGATGGGCGTCGCGATGGCGATCAGCCGGATCGGGACCGTCGTTTCGATCTATATCCTGCCGGGGTTCATTGAGTCCTACGGGATGGGTCCCACGATGCTCGTCGGAACTGCGATCTCGGCGCTGGGCCTCCTCGTGTCGGTCGTCTGGGCCCCGGAGACGAAAGGACTCACGCTCGCGGAGACGGGAGCACCAGGACTCCGAGGTCGAGGTGGCGCGTCATGATCCGATCGATCCGGTCCGTTCCCTTCGGGGACTATCGGGCGAATTGCTACGCCCTGATGAGCGGCGGTCAGACTCTCGTGGTTGACCCGGGAGCGGAACCCGGCCTGTTGTTGGACTGGCTGGGGGACGTGTCCGTTGCCGCGATCGTCCTCACCCACTGCCACAGTGACCACATCGGGGTGGTGAACGAGGTCGTCGCCGCCACCGGTGCGCCCGTGTGGTGCGGACGTCAGGATGTCGCCGCCCTAGCGGATCCGCATCTCAGTGGGTTCGACGAGGTCGGGCTCGACTACCGGGTCACCGGGGTCGGCCGGGGGCTGAAGGACGGTGACATGGTCGAGTGGGGTGATCATGGCTTGCGCGTCCTCGAGGTCCCTGGCCACACCCCGGGGAGCATCTGTTTGGTCGATGACGACATCATCGTCACGGGCGACACCTTGTTCGCCCAGGGCATCGGCCGCTCGGACTTCATCCGCGGAAACGGCACGGACCTCGAGCGATCGTTGGCTCGGATTGGTTCACTGCCGAGCGGATTGGAAATCCTCCCGGGCCACGGCGCGCGCTCGACGCTGGGGGTCGAGAAAGAGCGAGATCGCTTTCTCGGGGGCAATCCCCGGTCGGGTCACACGGCGACGGGGGAGGCGACCGCGTGATGGGCGGAGCGCAGCATCAGGAGCTGGTCGTCGACCAGGGACTCGGCGTACTCGGGGATCTCGGTGAGGAAGCATTCGACGTCGTCGGGCGAGAGGCAGAACGTGCGCATGAGGACCGAACCCTCGACCGCGTCGAGCAGCCGAGTCACGGAGAGTGCTCCGGGAAGCGCGCCGTCGGACTTGAAGCTCCAGAGCCGACAACGGATCCGTCGCATGGGGTCGGCGAACACGTAGTCGTGGACGGTGCGAATGATCGGTTGGTCCGAGCTGGCCATCTCGACGAATACGCGGCGCACGGCCTTGGAGTTCTCCTCAAGGTAGGTGTGGAGGCGGTAGGTCGCCTCGTTGAGAAGGATCTCCCGGGGGCTCGATCCCACCGGGGGAAGCGGATGAACGAAGGCCTGGAAGGCATCAAGCAACAGGGACTCCCGATCCGTCCACCGGGCATACATGCTGGACTTGCCGATTCCCGCCAACGTGGCGATCTTCGTCAGGTTCACGCCGTGCCAGCCGGCCTCGCCGTAGAGGTCGAGAGTCGCCCTGAGGATTCTGTGATCGGCGTTCTCATTGCGAGGCCGACCGCGTTGGGTCTCGAACATCGTCGAGGTCTGCATGATGTGTTCCCCTTCCAGATCCCGAAAACGTCACTTTCGATCGTAACATCGCAACCCCTGCAGACCGGCGCCCATCGGATGCTCACCTGTGCTGATGACAGTGTTCACGCTCGTGTTCGTGGGCCCCCGGATCGCACGCGTCAGGGCACGGATGCCCGTCATCTGCACACAGCTACGGAACAAGGAGAGTGAACGAAAGCATGACGATCGTTGTCGCCTACAAATATGCGTCGAATCCGCAGGGGGCCATCGTCGGCGCTGATGGCGCGGTCGACTGGAGCCGGGCCAAACCCGGTGTGAGCGAATACGACCCGGTGGCCATCCAGGTCGGTCGGGATCTGGCCGGTGCCACAGGCACCGAGCTCGTTGGGGTGTCCGTCGGCACCTCTGATGTGGCGGGGTCGATGGCGAAGAAAGCCGCGATGTCGCGCGGGCTCGATCGCGGGGTGGTGATCGCCGAGGACGAGGCGGCAGGGTGGAACCTGACGAAAGTTGGCCAGGCGCTCGCGGATTTGGTCACCCGCGTCGGCGGCGTCGATCTGGTGCTGACCGGAGACGCCTCGATCGACGAGAACGCCAAGATGGTTCCCGCCCTTGCGGCCGGATTCCTCAGATGGCCGTGCTTCGAGGGGGTCTCGCGGATCGAGGCGGCTGAGGACGGGTGGACACTCACCCAGGAAACGGCGACGGGCTCGCGCACGGTGGAAGTCACCGGCCCCGTGGTCGCCGCGATCGCAGCGGATGCCGTCAAGGCGAAGGTGCCCGGGATGAAGGACATCCTCTCGGCCGGAAAGAAGCCCGTGGAGTCGGTCGCCAGTGCCGACCTCGGGCTCGCAGACATCGTGGTGAACCGGGTCGGGGGCTCCCGCCCAGTCGGCCACACCCGTCAGAACAGGATCGTTGCCGATGCCACCGAACTTGTCGCCGCGATGCGCGCCGACGGAGTCCTGTGAGCGAACCGGCAAGGAAAGGAACAGTCATGACCACCTCGTGGATCATCACCACCACATCGCAGGTCTCCGCCCTGGTGGATACTGCCCGGCAGATCGGGGGCGCTGTGAAGATCGTTGCCGTGGGGGCTCTCGTTCCCTCAGTGGGTGAGGAGACGATCCATGTCGCCATCGACCCGGGAACCCCTCTTGAAGCATCGGCTCCAGCGGTTGCCGGGATCGTCGAGGCCGGCCCGGGCGACGTCGTCCTTGTGGCCGATCGCCCTGCGGATCGAGTCATTGCGGGTGCAGTCGCCGCTCACCTGTGCGCACCGGTGCTGACGAATCTGATCGGGCATGACGACGGCGTCTTCACCGTGTCGCGCTTCGGCGGCATCGCTGAGGAAGAGCTGACAGCTCCCGGCCCTGTCGTCATCGTGACCGCAGGCGGCGCAGACCTTGCGGAGGAGGCGGCGGGCACTGTTACGTCGGTGAACCTGCAGGAGACGCATGCGGCGCGGATCATGGGGGAGAAGACTCAACCGGGCGCTCCGGCTGATCTGAGCGCCGCTAAACGGATCGTGTCCGCCGGTCGTGGATTCAAGGAGGAGTCGGAGCTCCAGCTTGCTCGGGACCTCGCAGGGGCTCTCGGCGCGGAACTCGCGTGCTCACGGCCACTGGCCGAGGGCGTGGGATGGATGCCGAAGGACCGCTACGTCGGGGTCTCGGGAGCCCATGTGTCCCCCGACCTGTACGTCGCCGTGGGGATCTCGGGTCAGATCCAGCACGTGGCGGGAATGTCCGGGTCCCACACGGTGGTGGCCATCAACTCCGATGGGGAGGCTCCGATCTTCGCGGAGGCTGACTATGGCATCGTCGGCGACCTCGCCGATGTCCTTCCAGCACTGACGATGGCTCTGAGGTAGAAGCCGATGTCCGAGGAAGAGGAGGAAGACGTCTTCGACGTCATCGTCATCGGTGGTGGAGTTGCAGGGGCGGTCTGCGCATATCAGCTGGCACAGGAGGGGCGGTCGGTCGTTCTCATTGAGCGCGGCGCGGAACCGGGGTCGAAGAACCTGTCAGGTGGGGTCTTCTATTGCCGGGTGATGGAAGAGGTGTTCCCCGGCTTCGTGGAACGGGCTCCCGTGGAGCGACGCATCACTCGCAATGTCGTGTCGTTTCTCAACGAATCCTCAGCGGTGAACATCGACTATTGGGACCAGCGTTTGGCAGACCCAGTCAACGCGGTGTCAGTCTTGCGCGCGAAGCTCGACGCCTGGCTCGTCGAGCAGTGCGAAGAGGCCGGAGTCACGGTGATGCCCGGCATCAAGGTCGATTCCCTCCTGGTCGAGGGCGGCGTGGTGGTGGGAGTGCGCGCAGGCGAGGACGAACTTCGTTCGCGCGTGGTCGTGGCAGCAGATGGCGTGAATTCCTTCATCGCCCAGCAGGCCGGCATCCGGGCCAAGGAACCTTGGCAGCACCTGGCGGTCGGCGTGAAGTCGGTCATCAATCTTCCTCGTGACACGATCGAGCAGCGTTTCCACTCCTCGCCGGGGGAAGGTGTGGCCTACGCGGTTGTCGGCGAGGCGACGCAAGGGTGCGCTGGTGGGGGATTCCTGTACACGAACACGGAGTCCATTTCGGTCGGTGTGGTGCTTCGTCTCGATGACCTCGAGGCGAAGCACCTGGTCTCTTCCGACGTTCACGACCTGTTCCTCTCGCATCCCGCGATCGCTCCGCTGATCGAAGGAGGGGAGCTGTCGGAGTACGGATGCCATCTGACCATCGAGGACGGTCCCGCCATGGCGAGCCACGATCTGACGCGGCCGGGCCTTCTGATCATCGGAGATGCCGGGGGCTTCACGCTCAACACCGGACTGACGATCCGGGGGATGGACCTGGCGGCAGGCAGTGCGCTCGCCGCGGCAAAGACGATCGCTGCGGCCCTGGACGTGGGGGACTTCTCCCAGTCGTCCATGGACCGGTATCTCGACGAGCTCAAGGGCAGCTACGTCGGTGCAGACATGGAACTATATCGACGAGCCCCGAAGTTCCTTGAGACGCCGCGCATGTATGAGGGCTATGGGCTTCTGCTCGCAGACGTGCTCCACGGGATGTTCGATCTGGACACGACTCCGCGTCGTCACATCGTGGGGGTGGCGCGTCAAGCGCTCAAGAGGTCGGGCATCGGGCTGATGGCTCTGGCTCGCGACGGCTGGGCCGCGATGCGGGCATTGTGAAAGGAATCAGGAACATGACACAGATCTTGGGTTCCGTGCCCGAACGGCTGGCCCGCGACTCCTATATGACCGATGAGGAGGACAACCACATCGAGATCAATCAAGACCTAGCGCGTTCGACTGGCGCCGGCAAACTCTTGGTTGCGGTGTGCCCCGCCCATGTCTATTCAGAGGAGGAGGACGGGAGGATCTCGGTGGAGTATGCCGCGTGTCTGGAGTGCGGGACCTGTTTGGCCATCGCTCCGCCGGGAACGTTGACGTGGCACTATCCGAGGGGTGGATTCGGGATTTCGTATCGGGAGGGGTGAGGCGGCGCGGCCGTTGGTGGGACCGGCCGGTCGTGCCCACTTCGTGGTGCGGCCTTTTCGTCGTGGTGCGGCGTTGTACAGCTGCACCACGATGCATTCGTTGCACCACGGTGAGAACCACTTCGGCATCACGTCGAGGCCAGTCGACTTTTCCACCGTGAGGCAATCTGGGTTTCGACCCTGAGACGCGCTCTCCTGCACCTGCTGACTCGTCGACGAGGACGCTCGCGGAGACCGATCGGCGCAGTGTCCCGAGCCGTCGAGGGTCAGGCTGGTGCACCGGCACCCAGAGGCGCCCCGTGGGAGCGTTAGTCAGTGCTTTCGCGTGCAAGACTCTCGTTGATCTCGCGTGAGGTACCGACGAGGCTCGCGTCGGCCCCGAGGAGAGCCGGGCTGATGTCGAGATCGCGAGTCATCAGGGGGTGTGCGCCCTCGTAGATCTGACTGCGGATGGCAGAGACGAACGGCTCGAGCGTGGAGAGCGCGCCGCCGAGGTAGATCGCGTCGGGGTTGAAGAAATTGACGACGGCACACATGACTTCCCCGAGGTGTTGGCCAGCGGTGTGAGCAAGCGCGGTCGCCTCGGGATCGGCGTTGCGCACGAGGGTGAGAACGTCCGCGGTTGAGCTCACATCGAGGCCTTTCTCGCGGAGCAGACGCACGAGAGCCGCGCCGGACGACACAGTCTCCAGGCATCCTCGGTTGCCGCAAGAACACATCAAGGCACCGGCAGCTTCCACACGGGTGTGAGTGATTTCCCCTGCAGTACCGATGGCTCCGCGAAAGATATGGCCGTCGATCACGATGCCTGCTCCGATAGCCGTTCCAGCCTTGATGGTCACCGAGTTCGTCGCTCGTGGAGACCGTGCGAAATGCTCGCCCAGTGCCATGGCGTTGGCGTCATTCTCAACGACGACCGGCACGCCGATCTCGGCCTCGAACAGCGCCGCGATATCGACGCCACCCCAACCGGGCATGCGTGACGGGCTGCTGACTCCCCGGTTTGGAATGCCCACTGGTCCCGGCAAGGCGATGCCGGCTCCAGCAAGGGGCGTGCCGTCCGCGAGCTTTCTCAGTGCATGGGCGGTTTGGGTGAGCACGCGGTCTGCCCCATCGCCCAGAGAAATGGGAATTTCAGTGGTTGCGGTGAGGCCGCCTCCGCGCCGGGCAATGCCGAGCCGGGCGTGAGCACCCCCAAGATCGATCATCCCGAGCAAGGCGGTGTTGCCCACGAGGTGGAGTTCCCGCGGGCGGCGGCCTCCACTCGAGGCAGCGCCGGGCCCTTCCTCGATCAGTGACTTCTCAAGGAGAGATTGCACATGCTGGGACACCGTCGATGCGGACAACCCGAGGATCTCCGCAACGTCTCGGCGTGAGCGGGCTCGGCCGGACCCAATGACTGTGAGAACCGCGTTCTCGGTACTGGAACTTTTTCTGTTGCTCACAACTTCTTACGATACAACAAAAACATTTTTGAGACAGTTCTGACGATTATTTTACTAACTTCGGCCAATTGCTGTACCTTCGGCGTGGGTCGTCGAGCACCTCGAACCCGTCGATTGGATCCACCAGGAGGGCATCATGTTTACGTCATCGGCCCAGTCGGGGCGCCGACTCGGCGTTTCCGCCGTGGGTGTCGCAGTGATCGCTGCACTTCTCGCAGGCTGTACCGGCTCCAGCACAGGAACTGGCGCAGAACAGAGCGATGAAGTCACCTACGCACTGCCTGCGAACGCCACGCCGAATTGGCTTATGCCACTTGCCGTGTCAGGGAAGCTTGCGACCCACAACTTGTCGTTGATCGACACGATGTACGAGCCTCTTGTGGCCTATGACGGGTCAACGGGCTCGGTCGAGCGAGTTTCCACCGCGGATGTGGCCGACACCGTCGACTTCTCCGAGGACGGCTTGTCCGCCACGATCGCCCTCGGCACCCGCACGTGGTCCGATGGCACGCCCGTCACTTCTGCAGACGTGGCGTTCTGGTTCGACCTGGTGCGCGCGAACACCGACGAATGGGCGAGCTACCGCAAGGGCGCGATGCCCGACATCGTCACCAACGTCGAGACACCTGACAATCAGACTGTCGTCCTCACTTTCGACAAGGTCTACAACCAGCAGTGGCTGCTCGCCACTGAGCTGACACTGATCACTCCCATTCCTGTGCACGCATGGAGCATCACCGAGGACGGGGGGACGCCTGATCCGTCCCTCGCTGGCACGACCGAGGGCGCTCAAGCCATTTGGGACTATTTGATCGCAGAGGGCGAGGACACAGCCGGATACCAGGACAATCCTCTCTTTGACGTCACCGACGGCCCCTACACCCTGACGTCATTCAGCGATTCAGGCAGAGTGACTCTGACCAAGAGCAGTACGTATGACGGCGAGGACTCCGCGCACATCACGACTGTGAACTTCTCGCCGTTCACGAGCTCCGACGCTGAAGTTGCGGCGGTACGTTCCGGCGAGGTCGATTACGGCTATATCCCCACCAGCGAGCTCACCAACACGGCTCAGTACACCGAGCTGGGTTATGAGGTGTCGAATTGGGACGGATGGTCAATCACCTACATGCCCTACAACTTCAACAACCCCGAGATGGGTGCGGTCTTCTCCCAGTTGTATGTTCGTCAGGCCCTTCAACAACTCGTCGATCAAGACTCGATCTCCACGGTCGTCTGGAACGGCGCGGCCAACCCCGACTACGGCCCGGTCCCGCAGAACCCCGACAACGAATTCCTCTCTGACGAGCAGAAGAACAACCCCTACCCGTTTGACCCGGCCGCCGCCAAAGCCCTCCTTGAACAGAATGGGTGGACGCTTGGATCGGATGGAATCTATGTGTGTCAGACGGGCGCCACATGCGGAGAAGGAATCGCTGACGGGCAAAGGTTGGAAATCACAGTCCTTGCTCAAAGTGGGTCGACGGAGACGGACAACATGTTCGCCTCGATGAAGTCCACCTTCGAGGCAGCGGGAGTCGGCTTCACTCTCGAGTCCGCTCCTCTGAACACAGTCCTCGGATCGACAGCGGCCTGCGAACCGAGCGACTCGGAGTGCTCGTGGCAGCTGTCCTACTTCGGCACTGCCGGGTCATGGTATTTCGGCGGGTATCCCACCGGTGAGCGGATTCTGGCAACCGGTGCCGCCTCTAACTTCGGGTCCTACAGCGATGACACGTTCGACCAACTCATCCAGGCCACATTGGAGTCGAACGATCCATCTGCCATGCAGAAGTACTCCGCGTACGCGGCGCAGAACCTGCCCGTGATGTGGCTTCCCAATCCTGTCTATCAGATTTCTGTCATCAAGAACGGGCTGACGGGGACCGAACAGGATTCACTCGCGTCCTTCCACCCCCAACGGTGGCAATGGAGCAAGTGACCGTCCATCATGAGCATGGCACCAGACATCTCGCCCGCAGGAGCCGTTTCGGCGGCTCCTGCGGGGCCAGGCAAAGCCCACCCGTTCCTCGTTTTCGTCCTTCGTCGCCTGGGTCAAGCGATCATCGTCATCTTCGTGGTCACCGTCGTCGTCTTCGCGCTGCTTCAGATGCTCCCGGGCGGACCCGCACGAGGGGTGCTTGGCGTGCAGGCAACGGCCGAGCAGATCGCCACCTTCAACCATGAGCAAGGCTTTGACCGGCCCATCTGGGAGCAATACATCCTGTTCCTGGGACGCCTGCTCCGCGGGGATCTCGGGGAGTCCTATCTGCTGAACAAGTCTGTGGCGGACGCGATCGCGCAGAGACTGCCCAAGACGCTCCTGCTCACGGGCCTGTCACTGGTCGCAGCGGTCATCGTGGCCATTCCGGTGGGCATCTTCCAGGCTGTTCGCCGCAACGGCGTCGTCGACTACACCTTGTCGACACTCGCGATCGTTGCCTACTCGACGCCCAGCTTCTTCCTGGGGATGCTGTTGATCCTGGTCTTCAGCCAGAACTTGGGAATTCTGCCGGCAAACGCCCCACAGGGTGAGACTGTCGCGGACGTCCTGATGGTCCCGGGCAGACTGATCCTCCCCGTCGCCGCGGGTGCGATTCCTCTGGTCGCCAACTTCAGCCGGTACATGCGCTCCTCGGCGCTCGACGGGCTCAGCGAGGACTACATCCGCACGGCGCGCTCGAAGGGAACTCCGGCGATCCGAGTGTTGAGCCGGCACCTGCTGAGAAACTCCGTCACTCCCTTGATCGCCATGCTCGGGTATCAACTGCCCGTGATGTTCGGCGGAGCACTGGTCATCGAGCAGTTGTTCAACTACCCCGGAATGGGACTGCTGTTCTGGAGCGCTGCCCAATCCAGTGATTTCCCGGTTCTGCTGGGGTGCGTGCTTGTCATCTCGGCGGCGACTGTCATCGGGTCGTTGCTCGCCGACATCGTCCAAGCACTGCTTGACCCGCGTACGAGGGGTGGAATCGCATGACAACGCTCAAGCGTTTCGCCGCGAATCGACTTGCGATGGTCGGTCTGGCGGCCCTGGTGGTGGTCATCGTTTTTGTCACCGTCGGGCCGATTGTGTCTCCCACCGAACAGGTGACCACAGATCTCAGTCAGGTCTATCTGCGTCCTGGGACCAATGGGCACGTGCTGGGCACGGATTCGCTGGGGTATGACCTTCTGGGACGGCTCATGGTCGCCGGGCGGACGTCGCTGCTCGTCGGTGTACTCGCGGGTGTCCTCGCGACACTGATCGGCACTCTGTGGGGCGCGATCGCGGGATACGTCGGCGGCGTCGTGGACTCGATCATGATGCGCATCGTCGACGCGGGCATCGCGATCCCCGCGATCTTCCTGCTGCTCGTGTTGTCGTCGATCGTGGAGCCCAGCGAGGCGATGATGGTCCTCGTCATCGGCTTGGTGTCGTGGCTGGTTCCGGCCCGTCTGGTGCGGGCTGAGTCCCTCAGCGTGAAGACGCGCGACTACATTGTCGCCGCGCAGGCGATGGGAAGCGCCCACTCGCGGATCGTTCTGCGTCATATCGTGCCCAATACGGTTGGCACGATCGTCGTCAATGCGACGTTTCAGGTCGCTGATGCGATCCTGTTGGTCGCCTACGTCAGCTTTCTCGGGATGGGCCTTCAACCGCCCGCAACCGACTGGGGAGCGATGCTCAACAGCGGATTGTCATTGATCTACCAGAACGCGTGGTGGTTGATCCTTCCACCGGGTATCGCCATTGTCGTGGTCGTGTGCGCGTTGAACTTCATCGGCGACGGCCTGCGCGATGCGTTCGATGTCAGGGGGAAAAGCGCATGAGCGGAGAAGACAAGGGGACCTCCCCAGTGCTGAAGATCGAGGATCTCCATATTCGCTTTGCGGGCCGCGACGAGGACGCAGTGAACGCAGTGAGCCTGCACGTCGAGGCGGGCGAAGCTGTCGCCCTCGTCGGCGAATCCGGATCGGGCAAGAGCGCGACAGCGCTTGCCATCATGGGACTCCTTCCCCGGTCATCGCGGACAAGCGGCTCGATCAGGCTCGCGTCCGGGACCGACGTGATCGGTGCCAGCGAACATGTGCTCGAGGATCTCCGCGGACGCGTGGTCTCGATGGTCTTCCAGGAGCCGATGACCGCGCTGAATCCCACCATGACGCTCGGTGCTCAGATCGCTGAGGCCGTGCGCAATCATTCCGCTGTCAGTGTTCGCGACGCCCATGCCCGCGCTGTTGAGCTGATGGGCGCTGTCGGGATCCCCGAACCGGACCGTCGATCGCGGCAATACCCCCACGAGTTGTCCGGGGGCCAGCGCCAGCGCGTGGTCATTGCCATCGCGTTGGCGTGCGATCCCGATGTGATCATCGCCGATGAACCGACAACAGCACTGGACGTGACGGTGCAAGCGGAGATCCTGGATTTGCTGCGAGAACTGGTCCAGGAAAAGGGCAAGGGACTGTTGATCATCACCCACAACATGGGTGTTGTCGCGGATCTCGCCGATCGCGTCTACGTGATGCGCCGGGGCGAGATTGTGGAGTCCGGTGACGTCGTGCAGGTCCTGCGCAGCCCGACGCATCCCTACACGCGTGGCCTCCTCAGTTCAGTCCTTGTTGTCCCACCGGTGAGATTCGATCTCTGGACGGATGATCACACGAGCGAGACTGCTGTCGGGAATGCGGCTGACGCGCCCTCCGATGCCGTCATCGCGCTGTCACAGGTCTCAGCGGGGTACCGGGTGAATGGGCGCCATGTTCCTGCTGTGGATGGAATCAGCCTGTTCGTGGGCCAGGGGGAGATCGTCGGCCTGGTTGGCGAATCGGGATCGGGAAAGTCAACGATCGGTCGTCTGGCTCTGGGCCTGCTGACGCCCGCGGCCGGCGAGGTCTCGCTGCTGGGGGAGTCATTATCGAGGACGCGCGGACGACGCAAACGCGGACTGCTCGGTGGCGTCGGCGTCGTTTTCCAAGATCCGGGCGGCTCTCTTGACCCCAGGATGACCGTCGGTGACTCCATCGCGGAGCCGCTGGTGATCCACGAGCGACACTTCCGGGCGCGCGATCGACGCGCACGGGTCGCGGAACTGCTCGATGCCGTCAAACTTCCCGCCGATGCGGCAGCGCGCTATCCCTATGAGTTCTCCGGGGGACAGCGCCAGCGCATCGGTGTCGCCAGGGCCCTCGCGCGCCGTCCGCATCTGCTGGTGGCCGACGAGCCGACGAGTGCCCTGGATGTCTCGGTGCAAGCCGAGGTGCTCCAGGTGTTGCGGGATCTGCATGAGGAACTGGAGTTCGGCTGTCTCTTCATCAGCCATGATCTGGGCGTCGTCAATGCCATGACCGATCGGGTCATCGTCATGCAACGTGGCCGGATCGTTGAAGAGGGCGCGACGGCCGATGTCCTTCGTGAGCCTCGCGCGCAATACACGTGGGAGCTTCTGGCGGCCGTGCCCACTGCGGACCCCATTGCTCAACGCGAGCGCCGCTTGGCGCGACACACACTCATGACCGATTCCATCTCCCGGAAAAGATGACTGATGACCACACCCCGAATCGCGATTGTCGGCATGGCGATTGAATCGAGTGCCTACGCGGCTCACCGCGCAGGTGAGCGTGATTTCGTTGTGCACACCGGACAAGGTTTGTTCGACTACTACCCGCACCTGAGGCCGGGCAGCCCATTGCGTGAGGCGGCCGAATGGCTGCCGATCTTTCAGGCTCGGTCCATTCCCGGTGGCGCGGTGCAGGCCGACGTCTACGAGGATTTCAAGAATCGCATCGTCAGCGGTTTGTCGGACGAGTTGGCAATCGGTCCCCTCGACGGCGTGTATTTCGACATCCATGGGGCAATGAGCGTCGTGGGTCTCGATGACGCCGAGGGCGACCTCATCTCAGCTATTCGTGCCGTCGTGGGTCCCGATGTCCTGATCGCCGCACCGATGGATCTGCACGGTAACGTCTCGGAGGTCCTCGCGCACGAGGCCGACCTGCTGACCTGTTATCGGCTGGCGCCCCACGAAGATGCGTGGGAGACGAAGGAACGCTCTGCACGCACCTTGCTCGAGTGGATTGGGCGCGGCGAGAAGCCCGCTCGAGCGTGGGTGCGCGTGCCGATCCTCCTGCCGGGGGAGAAGACCTCCACTCGCGTCGAACCGGCGAAGAGCTTGTACGCCCAGGTCGCTCCGGTGGCGGACCTTCCCGGAGTGACGGACGCCGGAATCTGGATCGGCTACGCGTGGGCGGACGAGCCCCGTTGTCACGCCACTGTCATCGTCACCGGCGAGGACGAGCAGGTCATCGCGGAGGAAGCGGAGCGCCTTGCCGAGGATCTCTGGAACGTTCGCGACGAGTTTGACTTCGTGGGTCCACCGGGCAGCCTCGACGATGCGGTGGCGAGCGCGCTCGCACATCGTGCCTCGGGAAGGGGGCGCCCCTATCTCATCAGCGATTCCGGCGACAATCCGGGAGCCGGCGGATCGGGAGACGTGACCTGGACCCTGGCTCACCTGCTTGAGCGTCCTGAGCTCGTGGGGCCCAACGCGCCAGTCACCTACGTTGCGTCCATCTTCGATGGGATCGCGATCGACACGCTCTTCCATGCAGCCCCAGGAGAGGCAGTCGACGTGATCGCTGGTGCGCGGGTCGATCATCGAGTCTCGGGGCCGGTCCGTATCCAAGGTGTCCTGGAGTCCCTCCACGAGGGGGATCCCATCGCAGGCCGGACTGCCGTGATTCGTGTGGGGGGTCTGCGTGTCATCGTCACCGAGTTTCGCAAGGCGTTCCATTCCACCACTGACTTCGACACGATCGGCCTTGACCCCGCTGCGGCGGACATCGTCGTCACCAAGATCGGCTACCTCGAGCCGACTCTGTACGACGTGGCCACAGGCTGGACCCTGGCGCTGACCCCAGGACCGGTCGACCAAGATCTTGAACGCCTGGGGCACACGCGTATTCGCCGCCCCATGTTTCCCTACGACGACTTCCCCGTCCATCCCGATCTGACGGCGACGGTCCTGCGCGGACGAACCTTGGTGGAGGCCGCCGGATGACGGCTTTTGAGCTCGCGGTGCAGGACGCGCACGGCGTTGAGGTCGCGCGCCGAGTGCGCCCGGATCGCATCGAGGTCTGTGCCGCGCTCCGCACCGGAGGGGTGACGCCGTCCGCGGGCCTGATCGATCAGGCTGTTTCCACAGGTCTTGCCGTGCATGTCCTCATCCGTCCGCGTGAAGGAGGTTTTGAGTATGGGACGGACGAGGTCGATCTCATCGTCCGCGACGCGCAGCTCGCTGTGGAACGCGGAGCAGCGGGCGTCGTCGTCGGAGGGATCATGAATACCGCAGCCGGTCCCGTCCTCGACGCGGACCTGGTCCGGGCTGTGGTTGGCGTGGCGCGAGGCCGCGAGGTGACCCTGCACCGCGCGTTCGACATGATCGCGAACCCGACAGCTGCCCTCGCGCAACTGGGTGACCTGGGCGTCACGCGCGTGCTCTCGTCCGGCGGTGCATCGCGAGCCGTTGACGCCCTCGATCAATTGCGGGAGCTGACGGATGTCGCGCAGGGCCACATTCAGATCATGGCGGGTGCGGGCGTGACGTCGTCCAACGCCCGCCGGATCGCTGCCACAGGAGTGACGGCGGTGCACGCCTCGGCCAAGCGCAGAGTCGTCGACAGGTTGCCGATCTCCCTCGGCTCAGCCGCGCTCGCGGGAGAAGTCGACTACGAGACCACTGATGAGGACGAGGCTCGATCCATCCTTGCTGCCCTGCGGAACGTGGATGCGACGTGAGAGTCAGTCTGGGCATCGACTACGGCGGCACCGACACGAAGCTGCTTCTTGCCGACGACGAGGGGAACGACCGGGGACGCATGATGGCTCCGACAGGTGACCTCTCGGAGCTGGCAGGTTCGGTCGCGAGGTTCTTGAGCACGGCGCCTGTGCAACCCGACGTCTTCGGGATGACCATTGCAGGCACGCTCGACCCACACACACACGTCGTGGGACACAGCGCCAATCTCCCGTGGCTCGACGGCACCGCGCCCGCTGGCGAGCTCTCTCATCTGCTGGGCCTTCCGGGTCTTGCCGTCCAAGATGGCGAGGCCGCTGCTCTTGCCGAGGCGCGTTTGGGAGCCGGACGCGGCTGCGAGGACGTCTTTGTCATCGTGCTCGGCACGGGCGTGGCCGGTGCGCATGTCGTCCATGGACGCGTACGACAAGGTGCCCATGGCGCGGCAGGGGAAGTGGGGCACATCCGTGTTGTCGAGTCCGGAAGCCTCTGCTCGTGCGGTCAAACAGGATGCCTTGAGACGATGATCGGCGGCAATGCTCTCGGCGCCCGGTGGGGTGAACTCTCCGCATCGGCGCCGTTGGGCGCCACTGCACGGGACGTCGTCGCTGCGGCCGAACACGGCGATGAGGCGGCCTGTGAAGCGTTGAGGCACGCGGCACAGGCCTTCGGTCGTGCTCTGCTGGAAGTCTCAGCGCTGCTGGACCCGGCTCGGGTCGTGATCGGTGGAGGAGTGGCCCGCTCAGCGCGGTGGACCATTGATCCGGCCGTTGAATATGCCCGAAGCAAGGCAACATTCCACGCTCTGCCGGAGATCATGCCGGCAAGCCTGGGCGTCTGGGCAGGAGCGCGTGGTGCTCAGCTTGCCGCGGTGAGCGCAGAGTTGCTGCCGTGAGCGCCAGTCGCGGCTCAAGGGTTCTCCCTGCGCCCCGCCCGCTGCCTGAGCAGAAGATCCGCCACCTGACGAGGCCCTTGCTCCAAAACTGACCACTGAAGCGGTATCGTGTTCATGTTCCATTCATCACAGTGCTGCTCCCCGGCTAGGTCCACTGCGTCCGACCTATCAACTCCGGGGCGTCACCGTCGGTCCCCGAGATGAGGTGTGCGTGGGAGTTCGTCGTCTGCTCGGGAGGGCCCGCGCGTCGGTGCGCCGTCCGCTGCTTAGCGTCGTCATTCCGTGCCGCAACGCCGAGGATTTCATCGAGTCAGCGGTGCGCAGCGTTCTCAACCAGTCTCTACGTGACCTGGAAGTCATTGTTGTCGATGACGGGTCCACGGATTCCTCCGCTCGAATCCTCGCCTCGCTTGCTCAACGCGATCGCCGCGTTCGCGTCCTGCAGTCTGCCGCCAGCTCGGCGGTCTCACCTTCCGAGATTTCGCTCTCCGGGGCCTCGGCCTCTTCGCTCCCCTCTGTCGCGTCCGCTTCCTTGGGCCCGGGCGTTGCTCGCAACCTTGGGGTCTCTCATGCTCGTGGGCGCTACCTCGCCTTCGTCGACGCGGACGACCGGGTCCTGCCCGGTGCCTACCAGGACATGGTCTCCACGCTCGAATCCACGCACTCCGACTTCGTCATCGGCGGGTACCGCCGCCATGGTTCAGCCGGCTCGCAGCGTCCTCGTCTGGTCGCCCGCGTTCACACGACGAACCGGCGTGCCCTTGATGTTGCCGAATTCCCGGCAATCCTGGACGAGCCAGTCTTGTGGAACCGCGTTTTCAGCACCCACTTCTGGCGCACGTCAGTTGGCGCCATCCCCGAGGACGTCAACTACGAGGACCAGGAACCGACCCTGCGCGCTGCCCTACACGCCCGCGCCTTCGACGTCTTGGCCCGCGACGTCTATTCCTGGCGCCTGCCTGAGAGCCGAGACTCTCGCTCTCAGTCAAAGTCCCGCATCGAGGACCTTCGCGACCGCCTGACGATCATCCGTCGCATGTGGGCCGAGGTCGCCCCCAGCGCCCCGCTTCCCGTTCGCCGTCGCCTGATCGCGAACTGGCTGGGCCGTGACCTTGTCATGTATGCGCTCAACGTGCCCTCCGTCGGAGCCGATTACACCCGGGTGCTGCGCGAGGGGGCCCGCGCGCTGGCCGAGAAGGCCGACGAGCAGACGTGGACGATGATCCCCGTCCAAGACCGTCTGGTCGCCTGGACACTCGCGCGGTCCTCCCAGGAAGATCTGGAGGAGGTCCTCGGGTCCCGCTTGGAGGACACGACCGCCGTCCCGATCGAGCTCGTCCCCGCCGGCCAACCCGCTCCCACCAATGCCGCCACGCCCCGCGGCGAACTGATCGCCGCCGTCCCCGTCCTCGACCGCATTGCGCCCGTGCCCGACTTCATCCGCGCGATCTCACCGGATGATCTGCGCGTTGAATGCTCGACCCACCGGATCTCCTGGACGGACGCAGCGACCTGCACGATCTCCGCCGATGCGCACATCCCCGGCGTCGACCCCCAGGCTCTCGACGGCTCTCCGATCGTCGAGGTCGTCGCCGCTGACGGGACCAGCCGCCCCGCGCACGCAGTCACCCTCGAGGACTCTGCGCTCACCGACTACTGGGCGAACGACCCGTGGCGCACGTACCTCCACTCCGGGTTCCGCGCCAGTCTGGACCTGCTCGACGTGGCGAGCCAGCGCGTGCGCGTGACGTTGTCTATCGCGGGGCACACCGTCTCCGCGATGCTCCCGGAGGCGGCCACGGCCCACAGCTTCCGCGTCGGCCCCCTGGGAGACCCGCGCTTCGTGTGTCGGGCAGACGCGAACGGGTGCACCGAGTTTGTCCGCTGCGCGCGCTCGCCCTACCGTCTGGTCGGCGCCCGCGGGGGAGCCACCGCGATCAGTTTCGACATCGCGGCCGAGGCCGCAGACGCCGTCGCGCTCACCGACGTCCTGCCCGTCACTCTGGTGCGCGGGAGCGAGCGCCTGCCCGCCGAAGTCGCGCTGCGCGACGGCCACCTCCAGGCCTCCGTTGACCTTGAACCCCTAGGTTCTGAGCGCCAATACACCGGTGAGCGGGTCTGGCGCATCGTCGTGGGTGACCCTGGCGTGCACCACGGCAACGGTACGCGCCCGGACGAGGTTCCCGTCATGTGGGACAAATCCGCTCATCCGGAACGCGCATGGGCGGTCCGTGCCTGCCCCAGCTCCGACGGATTCGCGGCGATCGAGCAACGAGCCCGCCGTGTCACGGTCGACGGGGCGTTCCTGGAGGGGAACTGCTTGGTCGCCACGGGCCGGGTCTCCCCACAGGGATGGACACCCCGGGTCTGCCTCGTGTCGTCGACGGCCACGGTCGTCGGCAGCGCCGAGGAGACGATCGGCGGCCAATGGCAGACGAGCTTTGACCTGGCTGACGCGGACCTGGTCCCCGGCGGGTATTTCCTGCGGTGGTCCCTGCCCGAGGGCCGGGACGCTCCCGGCTGGTGCCGGGCGGGTCACGCGATGCGCTCCGAGGAGGCCTACCTGTTCGGGTCCGTGCGTTCGGTCCGTGTCTCCCCGAAGCATGGGGGATTGCTCGGTCTGACCATCGGTGCTCCGCTGGCCCCCGCCGAGCGCTCACGGTTCGGCCGCCAGCGGTTGATTGAGGCCACGCCGCCTCCGCTTCGCGACGGCATCCTTTTCGAATCCTTCAACGGGATGTCCAGCGCCGACAACCCGGGCGCGATCTGCGCTGACCTGCAGACCCATGGCGTCGACGTACCTCTGTGGTGGTCGGTCGTCGACGGAACGGTCAGCGTTCCCCCTGGGACAACGCCGCTGGTCATCGGCACCCGTGCCTGGTTCGAGATCGTGCGAAGCGCCCGCGTCCTGGTCACGAACAACAACTTCCCTCAGTGGTTCCAGAAGCAGCCCGGACAAGCGATCCTCCAGACTTGGCACGGCACGCCCATCAAACGGCTCCTCTTCGACGCGCCGACGCGTTTCATCCCCTTGACCTACCGACGGCTCATGCGCCGCCAGGTCGGTCAATGGAACCTGCTGTTGGCCCAGACGGAGCAGGCGGCGCGCGACCTCTGCTCGTCGACCCGCTACACGGGCGAGGTCCGAGTGGGGGAGCAGCCCCGCAACGTCGGCCTGTTAGGCGGAGAGGCGCGAGCCCGTGAGGTTCGCTCACATCTGGGCATCGACAAGGACGAACGCGTGGTGCTCTACGCCCCGACCTGGCGAGAGGGGATGCGCGCATCCGAGGGGGAATCCGCGTTGGCGACCCTGCTGGATCCCGCCGAGCTGGCCCGGCGCACGCGGGCACGAGTGCTGGTGCGCTCCCACCATATGAATGGTCTCCACGCTCACGGGGAGGGAGTCCTGGACGTCGGGGCGTATCCGAGCGTCGAGGACCTGATGCTGATCGCTGATGTGCTGGTGTCGGACTATTCCTCGATCTTCTTCGACTACGCGCTGACGGGAAGACCGGGCCTGATCTTCGCTCCCGACCTGGAGTGGTACCGAGACGTCGAGCGAGGGTTCTATGGGAAGTGGCCGGGGGAGTGGCCGTGGCCACTCACTCGGGACCAGGACTCCTTGGGTCGGGAGGTCCAAGAGATCCTGGCGCGAGAGCGCACACCGCCGGACGTCGATGCGGATCCGATCAGGGAGAACCTCGAGTGGATCCGTCGATGGATTGCCATTCACAAGCCATCGGAAGCATCGCAAGTAAACAAGACTCGTGAAGGAGCATTCCATGAAATGGACGGATCTGTTTCGCAGGCGGGTGCTGTTCGTCCATGATTGAGTCTGGCACAGTCTCGGTCCCGCCAACAATGGCCGGTAGCCATCACCAGCGAGAATCGGAAAGTCGAGTACCCATGAAGCGCGTCATCACCTACGGAACTTTCGACCTGCTGCACTATGGTCACATCGAGTTACTGAGGAGGGCGAAAGAACAAGGTGACTACCTGATCGTCGCCTTGTCGACCGATGAGTTCAATGCGGGCAAGGACAAGCGTGCCTACTTCTCGTGGGGTGATCGCAAGCGAATGCTTGAAGCGATCCGCTACGTGGACTTGGTGATTCCTGAAGAGGCGTGGGAGCAGAAGGTGGACGATGTCCAGAACTATCACGTCGACACGTTCGTCATGGGTGACGACTGGACGGGGAAGTTCGACTTTCTCAAGCCCTACTGCGAGGTCGTGTACCTGCCGAGGACACCGGAGATCTCGACGACGCAGATCAAGCAGGATTTGCTGACGCGGTGATACGAAGCGTCTGCTCCGTGTAGAAGAAATAAAGATACAAGGTTTTGGTCGGTCGGTCCGGCCTGAAAAACGAATTGGAGGACTCTTGAAGGACTTGTCGGCTGGCCGTACCCTGTCGGTGCTTTCGTACAAGATGGGAAATAAGGCTCTGCAAAACAGTGACCTTGAAGAGGCCGAGAAGTGGGTAACCTCTGCTGTGTCGCGCGAACCAGGCAACGCAGCATGGACTGAACGCCTGGGTTTCATCGTCGAAAAAAAGAAGCAATACGATCGAGCTCTATCGTTGTATGAACGTGCGATCGCGTTGGACTCGAGCCACGGAGAGTGGTTTTACCGCAGTGGAGTATGTCGTCGGGAACTGGGAGACAAAATGGGGGCGCTGAGCGATTTTGAGACGTGCCTGTCGATCGATCCTACTCACGATCGTGCAGGTAAAGCCCTCGCCGGAGTGATCCCGTCGCGTCTTCCGCAGTGGCGTCGGCGTGACCTTCTGAAGGCCGCCGCCGATGCGTGTACGGACATGCCCGTTCAGCTCGCGTATGCACGAGTCCTTTTTTGCATGGATCAGTTTCTTCCTGCGGAGAAGGTGCTTAGCAGACTCAAGGAGCAAGAAAAGCTCAAGGACGAGGATGTAACCCTTTTGGCTCGTACCGAGATCGAGTTAGGGAACCCCTCAAAGGCGTGGTCACTCCTGCAACCGATAGCCGAAGAGTCTTCGGACGACTTGGTGAAAGCTCGGGGTGCTGGGCACTTCGCAGAGCGCGAAAACGAGTGGCCGAGCGCGCAGGAGCTGTACACCCTCTCGTGGCAACGGGGACAACGGACTCCTGAAGTCGCATTTGGTGTGGCCTATGCGTTGGATCGTCAATATCTGTGGAATGAGTCGATTCCATGGTACAGGCGGGCTCTGACACTGCACGGCGGAGACCGACACTATTGGAACTATAAATATGCCCACGCGCTTGAGCGTATAGGTGCATATGAAGAGGCTGCCGACGCCTATGCGCGTGCACTTTCGCTGGGTGGGAACAAGCAATGGAATTGGTTCTACCGAATGGGGGTTTGCCAGCTCCGTCTTGGCAATCTGGATTCTGCGTTTGGTGCTTTAGCCGCATGGGCTCAGCGTTCAGTTTCTCTTGACGTTTTCGAGGAACTGGCTTCGATGCAGACGGCGGTGTCTGTCGACGATACGGTCGACAAGACTCGGTCTAATGGTGGCGGGATGGCGTTGTCGGATCGTCTCGCCAGTGCGGCGCTGACGGCCAGGATCAAGACATTTTCCGCTTCGGAAGTTTCTCTCGAAAATCCAGTCCAGTTATGGCTTGAACAGGCTCGTGCTGCGGCGAGTCAACAGCATGAACATGAGGCGGCTGAGCTTTATTCCAAACATCTTCAGGCACGTGCTACACCGAACAAGCAGATTTCCTGTGAGGCTGCCGTGTCCTTGTGGAAATGTGGTGAGAAAGAACGAGCTTGTCACGCGCTGATGGATGCACGGGAGTTTGAGCGTCCCGATGGTCTTGATTTGAAGAAAGCGATCCGTTCCAGTTTTGATCGGCGCAGGCTTCGGTACGCCGAGTATTGCAGTCGATTCCCAGTCGATCCTCACATCGTTCTCTTCGAGTCGTTTTGGGGGACAAAGACGTCTGACAGTCCTTTGGCAATCTACGAGGAGATGCGCCAGGACTCGCGTTTCGCCGATAGCCGGTTTTATTGGACGGTGGCACCGGGAGCGACGGTGTCGGAGAGATTGGTCAATGACGGTAGAACGATTTTGCTGGAGTACGGATCAGTTCTCTACGACAGGGTTCTGGCCACTGCGGAGATTCTGGTCAATAACACGTCGTTCGTGGAGTATTTCCAACGACGCGATGGACAACAGTATCTCAACACTTGGCATGGGACTCCCCTGAAGACCTTAGGGAAACGAATCGGGACCGGTGTTCTTGAGCATGCAAATGTCACTCGTAATCTGTTGAATTCGACTTGTCTCTTCATGCCAAATCGGCATACGGCAGATGCTCTGGTCAATGACTACGACCTTAATGGATTCGCTCGTACTGAGGTAACGATTGGTGGTTCGCCGCGTCTTGATATCGTGGTCCGCGCCAATGAAGAAGTCCGGAAGCGGGTTCTGCTCGACATTGGGGTGGACCCTGAGGAACCTGGACGAATCGTTTTTTACGCGCCGACGTGGCGCGGATCGGATGATCAGCGGAAAATGGATCTTGACGGCGCGATGGAAGCAATCTCCGCTATGTCCGCCGTCCCTGGTGTGACGGTTCTCTTCCGTGCCCATCATCTGGCTGAGAAGCTCATGCGTGACACGGACGTCGACGCAATCGTTGTTCCGTCAGATATTGACACTTACGACGTGTTAACTTGCACCGACGTATTGGTGACGGACTATTCAAGTCTCCTCTTCGACTTCCTTCCGACAGGGCGCCGTGTGATCAGTTACGCGCCGGATCTCGAAGAATACGTGACGGAGCGTGGTGTCTACATGCGGCCGTCCGACGTCTTGGACGACGTTGCCACGACCCTCGACGATCTTGTCGCAATGCTTTCGGAACACTTGTGGGTTCCGGGATCCACTTACATAAAATCGGCTCGGGAATTCTGCTGTGCCGAGGACGGCAATGCGTCGCGTCGCGCCGTCGACCTCTTGGTTGCAAACCGGTCGGTTGAAACACGCGCCGTCACGAGGGGATCAGCCGATGAGGTAGGCCCGGCGCCACGGGTCGTCGTGTTCGCAGAGTCGTTGATTCCCAACGGGATTCGTTCGTCGATGTTGAACCTAATGCGCATGTGCGACCCGCGGGAATACTCATTCGGGATTGTCGTTAACGTTCATGACGTTGTGGATCACGACGAGCGCCGAGAGGGTCTGGAAGAGCTTCCTGAGCATGTAAGAGTCTTTGGACGTACTGGACAAACGGTGGCCACTCCTGAAGAGCGTTACGCCATCGCAGAGTTCACCCGTCATCGCGGTCGAGTTTCGGCGGAGTTGCTTCGGCTGGTGGACTCCGCCTATCAACGTGAGTTCCGGAGGGTGCTTGGTACACCTCGAAACGTAACGTTCATCGATTTCGAAGGCTATTCCAGTTTTTGGGACTCACTGTTCTCTCGGGGTTGCCCCAACGGATGCACAAGTGGCGTCTTCTTGCACAATCAGATGGGTCTGGAGGCAGACGAGAAGTTTGCTCATCTCAATGAACTGTTCCAGAATTGCGCATCATTTGGAGGCGTCGCTTCGGTGGCTGACGCGATCAGCGCCGAAAACGCTGAGGCATTTTCATCACGAGGTGTCGTTCTACGTCAACATCCGTCAGTTGTTCACAATCTCATTGACTTTGATACTATTCACGAAAAGGCAGAAATCGGAGAGAATATCTGGGATCGTTATCCCACTGCAAATCCTCGATTAATTAGCTTGGGCCGCTTGTCACCAGAGAAGAATCATGAGTTGTTACTTGAGATGTTTTCGAGCTTTCGTCGGACGCACCCGAGCGCAGAGCTGATGATTCTCGGTCAAGGCCTTCGAGAAGGTCCATTGAAATCTATGGCGGTGGAACTTGGTCTTGCAGAAAGCGTTCATTTCATGGGGTTCGTCGCTAATCCTATGAAGACCGTGGAATCTAGTGATTTGTTCGTGCTCACCTCGATGCACGAAGGCCAACCAATGGTACTGTTTGAGGCTATGGCTTTAGGCGTTCCAATTGTGTGCACACCGGTCCCAGGATCTGCTGAGGCGGTGGAGATGGGACGCGGCATTGTGTCGACGTTTGACCCCGTGGAGTTGGGCATGGATTGCAAGCGCTCGCTCGAGAATCCCGACCGAACACCTTTTGATCTTGACCCGTACAACAAAAGGGCACTGAACGAATTCGCCCGTTTTGTGGGTTCACTTCCGGTGAATGAAGATGCGGCGGAGAACGAAACGGGTAAGAAATGATTACGACCGAAAGTTCTCATCGGTCCGGAACGCTCGAAATCGAGGTCGGCCAACAATGTACGTTGTCGGAAGATGCGCGCGCAAATCTCGCTTCAGAAAATGGGCCAAATTTCGTGTTAATAAAATGAAAAAAAATTTGCTCTGAAGACAATCTTCTGCGGATCGCTGTCTCCGATTCAAGTGCGCATGAAATGGTTGATTGTCTAGCAGCAAATGGCTATTTGCACTATCTGGCAGTGGATGGCGAATCGCGTTTTGTGCATCGTCATAGGCTACCGACGCTGTGGAAGGCCGTCTTGGACGGTGACGTGAAGGTCTCAGATCGAGGCATCTTCTATAAAATCGAGGAATCGGATAACGCTCCTAAACGGCTATTAGTAGTATTCTCAGGGATGCCAAAAGACCCAAACGAAGGAAGTCCTTGGCGCTATTTTACCCAGAATTATCGGCATGCACATAATGCGATACCTGGCGATTGCGTGATGCTACGGGTTGCTGATGTAGGCGGAGTCAAGGGTTCGTTTTATTCGAACACTGCGGACGATCCCTCGAATCAAGAAGATATCTCGTCTCTGATTTCTGCTACTGCGCGTGATCGCCATATTCCGGATTCTCGAGTGTGTTTGCTAGGCTGCTCCAAGGGTGCCACAGGTGCTGTATTGCATGGGTTAACTTTTGGCTGGAATTTTGTGGCGGTTGATCCGGTGCTGTCAGACTCTTATTATGAAATAGAGATGTCTGATCTGCACTTTACGTCTGGAAACGTATTCCTTGATTCCAAAGACGTTCTTTTCGATCGGCTCTCAGAAAAAGTTCAAAATAATGTCGATAATGACTTAAGCGCTAACTACAGCATTTTTTTGACGTCGAGGAGATCGGCCCAATATGGACGTGTATGCTCTTTTGTGCAGAGTATTGCCAAAATTAGACCTTCTCTCTTTTCGTTCGATGATCCCAGGATAAAAAGTCATCCTGATGTCGCGCGAAGTGTAATGTGGGCGACGATGCCATTGGTTGTTTGTGCATTGATGGGATTTCGAGTGCCGCGCGGTCCTGTTGATTTGTAGAAGGCGCAATTCTAAGGCTGAACGAAGAAGTTTTGTGAGAATAAACGTCGAAGTATGGTAATGAATGTGAAACGATTGCTACTCGCTCGATGAGCAGATTAGCATCCTAAAATGCTCACGTTGTCGTTCGCTGCTGGAAATCTGGTACTGTGGTAGAATTTTTGAATCGTTGGATTCGGCACGTTTATCGATGTCGGAATCACTTACTTCGTGCACCGCTGGACGTTTACTGGATCGACGACGATGCATTGTTGAAGCCCATGCATTGAGTTGCGAAGTCTTAAAGGGGTCCCTGTGGACGAGTCTAGAATAGCTGTCTATATATCGGGAGACAGTCGGATTTTTTTCCCGGCTCTCGTAACGTTTGAGTCGTTACGACGTTATAACAGCAATCTTCCATTCGATTACTTCATCTCTTTCGTTGGATCTGAGCTGGAACCGGATATGGCAGAAGTTCTTAAACGGAGAGGGATTTGCTTCGTTGACTCTGCTATGTTGATCGATCTTGTGGGAGTGGACGATCTGCCAGAGATGTCAGAGGGGCGCTGGCCCGTTGAGGTCTTTGATAACTGGCGCATGCCGGTATATTTAAATTCTTTGCACTATAAGTATGCAATTAAATGCGATTTTGATTTTCTTTGCCTCGCCCCATACGATCTCGCGGACTTGCAGGGGTTTTCGGAGACATTTAGCGCTGTTACGTTCAAACTTGATCTGCGGCGAGAGCACCTGGATGAGGATGCAATACGTGCTGCGAATATCGATGTCACATATGATATCGCTCAATCGACATATTTTAACGTTGGGTTCGTTGCGGTAAACTGCGCTGATTACTGTGTGAGAAACGTTTACTCTGAGTTCGTGGAGAAATACGTAGCTTTTTCTACATTTGATCCACTAATTACGAACAGTGAACAAGCAGTGTTTTCCTTCCTGGAGGGTTCTGGCCTATTATCTGTTCGAGAAATTGACCCCAATTATAATGTCCGTATCACAACGCTCCCGCCAGTTCGAGAAGACGGCCGGGCTGACATTCGAAATTTACATTTTTTGACTCAGAACAAGCCATGGCTACCGGTCGACTTTCGGTATTTTGATCGATACGTTCCCATCGGAAGGACGAGCGTGTATCTGTATCGAGAGTACTGGCTGCGTGCAGCACGTGCAGATGACCTGTTTGACAAATATGTTCATGTTGCTGATGATGAGTTGTCGTTGCTTGGTCCCATGGTAAAGGTGCTTTCCGCTCATATTGCCTATGGCCATGGGCGGTAAAGTTTTTCAGTCTGTTGGCGAAAGCCGTAGGGACGCTCTTCGAATGAGACGTTTTTCCTTGAGGCATGGACATTATTAAAGGGCTGTCCATTTAGGTCACTATTGGGGTGTGGGTAGGCTGGGGAGGCAAGGGACCCCCGCGCTGCGCTAACAGCCGGGGGCGTGGACGACACCGTAGAGGGGTGCGCGTCATGGGCCAGTTTATTGGTCCTGTGTGTGCCGTTGACTATCCGGGGGACGTGGCTG
>JAATFD010000036.1 GCA_015655375.1 Actinomycetales bacterium | reverse complement strand
GCGTGAGAACTCCGGCAGATCGGTGACCCCGTGCCGTCGTCCACTCGTGAACTCGACGCCGGGCTGGTCACCTACTAGGTGCACGCCCCGCCTCTCGCCGGCATCTTCCCAGCCCCGTTCGGCACTCGCCGCCTGACGTCTCGCTCACCCCTCCTCAGAGCCATCACGCCTCCTGCAGATCGAGGCCCCGCTGCCGGCGCGCGGAGGGAAGAATCTGAACCCTGTGCCTTCTGCGGCTCGACAGAACCGCTCACCCGCGAACACGTCTTCGGGCAGTGGGTGAGCAAGATCGGCCTGGACCTCAGCCCGGTCCAGCACATGGCTGGACCGCTGAACGGCATACCGCGCGATATGGGGGAGCATCCGCCCTTTCGTCAGACGGTGAAGAGCTTCTGCGCCTCCTGCAATAACGGCTGGATGAGCGACCTTGAGACCACCGCCCAGCGCGTACTGACGCCCCTGATCCTCGGCGAAGCGACGACGATCGCGCCAGCAGACCAGGGTGCGATCGCGATGTGGGTTCAGAAGGCCGCGCTGACTGCGATGCTCATCTCAAGCAAGGAACAGCGGGAGTCCGGATACGGGCTTTCGTCGGCCGAGTATCGGGCGTTGTACCAGCGCCGTGATGCCACGCAACCCCTTGACGCAAGCCGCTTCTGGCTGGGCCGGTACGAGGGCCCCTCCGGATTCTGGGCCATTCGCGTGACGCCGTTGACCGTGCGCATCCTAGGCTTGGTAGAGCCCGACCTACCACAGTGCTACCTGATGACGATCGTGCTCGGAGAGCTTGCATTGCAGGGGTTGCATTTCACGACGCCCGCGTTGGAGATCGAAACGGCGAGCGGTCTCGGACTGCCGCACCGACGTCATCGACACCTACGCCCAGCATGGCCGCGTGGTCGGCGGTGGCACCGAAGCGATGATCGATTCCGCCTACACGGCCTGGCGCTCCGACACCCTCGCGGGCCACGCCAGCGTCCTCGTCACCGACTCCAGCGAGTCCGTTCTCGCCCTGAACAACCGGGCGCGCGCTGATCTGATCCTCGACGGCACCGTGAACGCCCGCCGCGAGGTCGAGCTGCACGACGGCACCCGTGCTGCGGCCGGGGATACCGTCATCACCCGCCGCAACGACCGCCGCCTGCGCGCCGGTCGGTACTGGGTCCGCAACGGCGACAGGTGGACGGTCACCGAAGTCCGCGACGACGGCGCCCTCACCCTCCGCCGCGTCGGGCGCAAGTGGGTCGGCTCTGTCGTGGTCCCGGCCGAGTACGCGGCCGAACATCTCGACCTCGGCTAGCCGAGGTTCCCCAAACGCACTCACCTGTGGTCGTGTGCGTCTGCGCAGCTTCAGCCTACCGGTGAGTCGAGATGCGCGACCCGGCCTGGGGCGCGATGCCTTCGCCGCGCTACCTCGTGGGCGGGTTGCTGGCGGGTTGCTGGCGGGCTCGCGTCGTGGTCAGGCGTCTTGCGAGTCCGTAGCGTTAAGGGCATGGACAGCAAGAATGAGTCGAACGTCAGCCAGTTACGCAAGAGCGCGGGCTGGACACAAGAGCGGCTATCCGAGCATAGCGGGGTACCCGTTCGTACGATCCAGCGGCTTGAGGCGGGCAATGAGACGAGTCTGGAGACACTTTCCCGGGTCGCTGACGCATTGAAGGTCGAGGTACGCGATCTTTTCGTGACGACCGGCGGCGAGGGATTCGCGGCCGCGATCGACGGCCTGGACGACCGGCGCGCCCGGGAGCGTCGACGTCAGTTCACGTTGAACACGGTGGGCTGGTCACTAGCCGTGATCGGTGTTCTCGTCGGCGTGGGAGGAGCCTGGGGCAGGCCGGACCACGTTTTCACTTATGTCATCGGTGGGCTCGTCATTGTGACGACCGGACTGTGGATAGTGCGTGGCCGACCTCGATCCCAGTGGCTGGCGGTAACCACCGTATGGGCCACGGCAGTAGTGAGCCTCGTCTACATGCTCACTCTGGGCTGGGCCTGGTGGGTGTACGGGTGCGCTGCGGTGGCCGTGATCGCTCTCTGCGCTCTGGCGACCTGGTCGCTGGTCGTCGACAAGCATCGCGGCGTGTGACCGCAGCAGCTGATCCGGTTTCCGAGGTGGTTGCCGGTACTCAGGTGTCGTGACTCCTGGCGCGCTGGGCTTTGACCATCCGTGTGATCTCGGCTGCGGCGCGAGCGTTGCCTCCGGCGGTGTGCATGTCGTGACTGATCGTGGCGAGTTGCATCTTGATCGAGGAGGAGGTGGGGATGCTCTCGCTGGCGACGCGGAGTCGATCGGGGTTGGCATCCTTGGGGTCGATGCGCATTCCTAGCCCGAGTTCTTGGACGCGGTCGGCGATGGTGGGCTGATCGTTTCCTCGCGGGATGACGAGCATGAGGACCTGGGCGTGCCTGTCGCGCGTCAGACTATGTGGCAGGGGTAGTTAGTTGGCGAGGCGGCGGCCCTATCGAAAGGTCTGAATCATCATGAGTCGTCCCTCGACGATCCCCGTGGAGAAGAAGCTTCGCATCGTGTTGTCCGTGTTGCAGGGTGAGATGTCGATCGCTGAGGCCGACCGCCGGGAGAAGGTCTCCGAGCAGGCGATCGGGAACTGGAAACGCCAGTTCCTTGAGGGCGGCAAGACCGGTATCGAGGCGGGCAAGTCCAAGCCCATCTCTCGGGAGCAGCAGCTCGAGGACGAGGTCGCCGAGCTCACCCAGGTCCTCGCTGAGGCCGCGGTTGAGATCCGGGTGTGGAAGAAGAGCGCGGAGGGCCGCCTGGGCCCTTCGAGGACCTCGAGGTGATCCGCCAGGGTGCGGGCATGTCGACCGCGAGGTTCTGCGACCTGATCGACATGCCCGAACGGACCTGGCGGTGCTGGCAGGCCAAGGTCCGCACCGATCGGCCGCCGAAGGGCCCGAGGCCGCATCCGGTCCGGGTCGCGGTCCTCGATGTCGTGATCGCTCACGCGACCGCGCATCCGGCGTGGGGGCATCGGAAGGTCTGGGCGATGACCCGCCACGACGGGCATCGGGTCTCGCAGGCGACCGTGCTGCGGCTGCTGCGTGACAAGGGCTTGATCCTGGAGGCGAACTACCAGCGGGGGCGCCGCAAGCTCGCCGAGCGCCGCAAGGCGGCGTTCGCGAAGATGCCGACGGGCCCGAACCAGGTCTGGCAGCTGGACTTCTCCGAGTACGAGACCACCACGGGCGGGACGTGGCGGATCGCGTCATGCCGCGACTACTGGGCCAAGTACGAGTTCGACGCGCACGTGTCCTCGACGGCGAACATGCACGACGCTGTCGCGGCCGTCGAACTCGCTCTCGCCGAGGCGGAGGCGCTGCTCGGCCGCCCGCTGATCGACGACTGCGAGGTCGACGAGCAGACCGGTGAACTGCTGCCGGTTCTCACGATCGTCACGGACAACGGCGGCCCGTTCCGCTCATTCACGTTCGAAGCGTTGATCGTGGCGCACTCCGAGATCCGCCACGTCCGCACGAGAGTCCGAACCCCGGGTCAGAACGGGTCATGCGAACGCGACTTCGGGACGATGAAGTACGAGTGGCTGTTCCGCGAGGAGATCGACGACGGACTCCAACTCGTCGACCAGATCAACGACTACCGGCACGACTACAACCACGTCCGCCCACACGAGGCGATCGCGTGGAACCGACCAGCCGACATCTACGCCGGACTCGCCGATCCCACCATCCCCAGCTTCGAAATCGAAGAAACCCTGCCAACTACTTGACGCGGGACAGCGTGTCGCCGTTCTTGAGCGCGCGGTCGGTGAGGGTGAGGATCAATGCTAGGACGGCGATGACGACGATGATCCATGCGATGGTGTGCAGGCCTGGGTCGTTTGCGCTGGTCCCGAAGACGCGTCCGATCAGGCTGGAGGCCACAATCGCACCGATCTGCACCGAAGTGCGGGACAGACCCGCCGCGGAGCCCATCTGCTCGCTGGGCGCCTGCCGGTACAACGCGGCCTGGTTGGAGACCGAGGCGAGTCCCTGCGGGATTCCGAACAGCGCGACGATGATGAGGAGGATCCACAGCGGACTGCCGGCGTGCACGGTGGCCAGCAGCATCCCGCCGAGTATCGGTGTGCTCGCGGCGATCGCGAGGGGCCAGCGCACGCGCGAGCTGCGCGAGACGAGCACGGTCGCCACGGCTGCACAAATCGCGGCTGGCAGTTGCATCAAACCCGCGGCCTCGCTGGAGAATCCGGCGATGGCCTGCACCCACTGGGTGAAGGCGTAGACGACGAGGTAGATGCAGGTGTAGACGAGGAAAAGACGCAAGTAGGTCCGTGTGAGCGCCGCATTGTGCGCGAGCATGCGCACATCCAGGAAGGGGGCGGCCTGCCGCCGTTCCCGCAGGACGAGGACGACGATGGCTGCGATTGCGATCGGGATGAGCCAATAGAGTCGGCCGCTCGGGTCGAGGAGGAAGAACAGAGCCGTGGTGATGGCGGCGGCGAAGCATGCGATGCCCGGCAGATCGAGAGCGCGGATGCCCGCAGGATGCGGACCGCCGCCTGCCACTCGAGTACTGTCGGCGGGAAGCCAGAGGCACACGAGGACGATCGTGACCAGAGCGAAGGGCGCATTGACCAGGAAGATCGACTGCCAACCGAAGTTCTCGATGAGCAGCCCACCAAGGACGGGGCCGATGGCGGCGGTGACGAGACTCGAGATCGAGAGCCCCGACAGCAGCAACTGCGGGGTCTCGACGCCAAGGCGCAGGGATTGATCCTTGATGAGCGTCATCGCAGACGGATATGCGGACGAGGTGCCGACCCCGATGGCCAACCGTGAGACAAGTGCACCGGCGAAGGTGGGCATGACCAGCGGGATGAGCCCGCCGAGTCCAGCGATGGCCAGCCCTGTGATATAGACCTTGCGTGGGCCGAACAGATCGGCGAGTTTTCCCATCGTGGGTTGGAAGATTGCGCTGACGAGGTAGAGGCCTGCGACGAGCCAGATGGTCATCGACGCCGGTGCGCCGGTCGCCTGCGAGATCGGCACGAGCGCCACGGAGATCATCGTGGTGTTGATCGGGTTCAGTGCGGGGCCGATCAACACCGGAGCCGCAAAACGGCCGCCGAACCCCGAACGCTGCGGCATCTGCGCTGTCATTTGCGGTGACCCAGATTCTCCAGCCACGACAGTGTCTCGGCCAACTGGCTGCGCTGCTGTGCCGAGAGCTCGCGCTCGAGCAGTGTGGCCAGGTCCCGATCGCGGAGCTCGTTGACCGAAACCATCATCGCAAGACCCGCCGGGGTGATGTGGACTTGCTCGCGCCGCCGGTCAGTCGAGTCAGGCGTCTTGCGGGCGAATCCGCTCTCCACCAAAGAACGCACTACCGTGCCCATCGTCTGGGATCGCAGCCTCTCTCGATCCGCAAGCTCCGCCGTGGTCAGCGGTCCGACCCGCTCCAACCTGCTCAGCGTCGCCTCCTCCGTGCGTGTCAGACCCTCGACAAACCCGGCCTGCCGCACCACACGGCGAAGGCGATCGACCACCAGCCGCAACCGCTGCGCTGTGCGCAGTGTGTCTTCCTCATCAGTCACGGAGAAAAGACTAGCAAACAGCCAGTTAAACTGGCAAGTTTAACTGGCTATAATGACCGGTCGACACCGCGCCAGGACCGGCTCCGGCAGGGCCGAATATCGAACACATCAAGGGGCTCGCCACGATCAGCGTCCACGGTGTCTGTGCCCTCCACCTCATGGCCATGGAGCGAGAAGAAAGACACCCGACTGACAATACGGCACAGTGGGTCGTTGGGGTCTATGGGGATCGCGTGAGCGTTGCCGACCAACACCGGCCGATCCTGCGGATGCAGTTTTGCCTGGTCGCCTCGACCGACCCGACCTTCGAGGAGGACGCGAACTTTCCCCTGCCACCGAAACATACAGCGGCTCCGCCGCTTGATACGGGCGTCGATGAGCGGCAGTCGTCGGGAAGCGCGGTCTGCGGGATCATGGGCAGGTGGCGAGGACGGTGCTGTGGCCGTCGAGCTGGAACTCGTTGGACCAGTGGATCGGCACTTCTGCGAACCAGACGACCCGCCGTTGTTCGAAGAGATGGGGGTCCGCTCCACCGACTCCGCGCGCAGCGGGCGTGCGCCGTGGTGCTGCCCTTTGTCTCACGAGGCAAGAACCCCGGCGGGGAACTTGACGAGAGCGAGAAGTACGACCTCGAGCGCGGCAAATCCCGCTCATTGACGCAACGGTCGTCCGGAGGTCACTGCATGACCGTGCGACGCCATCCCAGCTTCCAACAGCGGGGCGCTGCGAGGTGACTTGTTGGCCCTTGACGTGGCCGATCAGGCCTGTTCGGCGGGTGAAGGCGCAGGTGCGACAGCCAACGCCCGCTTGCCGGGGAGCCACAGGGAGACGGCCGCGCCGACAAACGTGATGATGACGGCGGCCCAGAACGCGGCATGGAAGCCTCCCTCGGAGGTGGTTTGGTGGTTCAGGGCCGCGGATTGGAGGACGGACGCGGCGATGGCGGTGCCAAAGGAGGCTCCGACCTGCTGGCCGATCCGGGTGAGGATGCTGGCGTGGGGGACGGCCGCCTCGTCGATGTCGAGGTAGGCGACCGTCATCACGGGCACGAGGAGGATGCCGAGGGCGAGGCCGCGCACGAACAGGATGGCAGACAGCATGATGCTGCTCGTGCTGGCGCTGGTGAAGCAGAACGGCACCGTGGTGATGGCCGTCAGCAGGAATCCCACGAGGGCCACGCTGCGGCCGCCGAACTTGTCGGTGAGCGCGCCGGCCAAGAGCCGGGACAGCAGCGTGCCAACGCCCTGGGGAATGAGGAGCAGTGCAGCGGCGAGGACGCTCTGGGCGCGCAGGTCCTGCCAGTACAGGGGCAGCAGGAACTGAGCGGCGTACATGCAGGCCCCCACGAGGAACAACGTGCCCGATGACGAGGCGACGGAGCGGAACCGGAGCAGCGTGACGTCGATCAAGGTGCGCTCCCGGTCACGAGTGGTGGGCCACATGACGAAGAAGGCGACGAGCGCCACGCCGATGACTAGGGGAAGGACGACGCTGGTGTGCTGGAAGCCTCCAGCATGCGCCACGTTGGTGAGGGCGATCAATAGGGCCGAAAGACCCCCGCTGATCGCGAGGAACCCGATGACGTCCAGACGCGGCCTGTGCTGGGCGTCTGCCCGGTCGGTCCTCAGCCACATCGCCGCCAGGACGGTCCCGACGGTGGTGACCGGCACGTTGACGAGAAACAGCCACGGCCACGACAGCCAGTTCAGTACGAGTCCGCCGAGGATCGGCCCCACGATCGGACCGAACGCGAGCGGCAGAGAAATGGTGGCGAGCATGCCACCTAGCTGGATGATCCCGCGCCGTTTCGCTTCTTGAATCCCCAGCGTCTGCATGAGGGTCAGGAGGATGCCGGCGGCGAAGCCCTGCACCACTCGGAAGGCGACGAGGGAGCCCACGTTCCACGCCATGCCGCAGAGGACGGAACCCACCGTGAAGAGCACCAGACCGGCCAGCCACAGGTTCTTGCCGCCGAAGTAGGCCTGAGCCCATCCCGCGATGGGGATGCCCGCGGCCAGCGCCAGCAAATAGGCGGTCATCACCCATTGCATGGCGGATGCGGAGGAGCCGAAGGCGTTGATCAGACGGGGCAGACCGATCGAGACGATCGTGGTGCCGGCGATGGGCATGAAGACGCCCACGATGAGCACCGTCAGCACCCGGCCCATCCCGGGCTGGTTGGTATTCCGATCGAGTGGGGTTTCGATTGTTGAATTCATTGCTGTGTCCTTCTCATTGCCGTGTCCCTCTTCCGGGTTCGATGACGCGGGTTGTGGTCGAGCCGGACGAGGAGATACGCATCCGTATCTTCGGCGACGCGTCGATGGTAAGGCAGCACGGTAAGATACGCAACAGGATCTTCGAGTGGAGGGCACAACATGAGCGCGACAGAGCATGCCACGCGCCGGCACGGGGCTGCACTCGAACACGCGATCCTCGACGCCGCGTGGGAGCAACTCGCCGACCACGGCTGGCAGGGCTTCACCTTCGAGGCGGTCGCCGCTCGCGCGCACACGAGCAAGCCCGTGCTCTACCGCCGGTGGCCGACACGGTCCGATCTGCTCGTTGCCACGTTGCGGCGACGGCTCGAGATCCGGCCCCTCTCCGTGCCCGACACCGGCTCGTTGCGTGGAGACACCACCGAGCTGCTGCGTCAGGGCAATGAGAAGCGAGCTGATATGTTCGCCTTGTTTGGCAACGCCAATCTGTATTCCGACGACCTGCATCTGACTCCCGCGCAATTGCGAGAGAGCGCGCTCAACGGCGCACGGCCCGTCATGGGGGCGGTTCTGCAACACGCGCGGGTCCGCGGCGAACTGCACGTCGATGGCCTGCCCGAACGCGTCGCCTCCCTCCCCTTCGCTTTGCTGCGCGCCGAGGTCCTCATGACCCAGCATCCGGTCAGCCAGGAGGTCATCGACTCCATCGTCGACGACGTGTTCCTCCCCCTCGTCGGTGCCTACGAACACGCTCAGGGCAGCCCGCGCTCGTCAGCCTGATGCTGCACGGCCCCGATCTGCACCTCGAAGCCGGCGACCGCTCCGGTCTGGCTCGCATCCACGAACGTGCCCGCGACAACATCGTCGGCGCCGCGATGGTGTGGAGTCTTGACCGGCTCGGTCGGAAGTCCGACGTGCGATGCGGGTACTTGGCGGCATTCGAGGCTGGGCAGATGTGAGTCCTTGTCGCAGTCTCGCCGGTCAGCTCATGAGCGTGCACATGAGGACAGATCCCCAGCAGCGAAGGACCTTTAGCCCATGACTTCTCCCGTCCCGGGCTTAGCGTGAGTGCCATGTCAGGGCCGACAGGGTTGGGGACTGATGTGCCGACACTCAACGCCACACACCCCTTGCGTTCGAATCTCGGCCTGTGCGTGGCACCGATCTGTGCCGATAACGGATGTCGGATGCGATGCCCGGACGCCGAACTGCTGCGGGCCGCGTTCCATATCGTCATTCTGTGCCAACATGGCATCGCGACCCAGGTCGTCGATTTCCGCGAAGTGCACCACCATTCTGGATCTGTGCTGTGGATCCCGCCGGGGACAGTGCACGAGCGGACGCCCGCGATTCAGGGTATGGCCGTCTGTTTCACGTCCGCGTTTCTGGGATTCGAGCAGATGGGGGCCGCCGAACGCGCCGGGGCGACGATTCCCGAGGGCACGATGGGCGGTGCCTGGAACCTGCAGGGCAGCGACCTAGACGATGTCGAGGCGATGATCCGGGTCCTGAACAGTGAATACACGCGCCTTGTCAACGGACCCACGGGGCTCGGACGCATCCGCGGCGACGCGATGTTGCGTCACCTGTTGATCGCGCTCGTCCAACGCATCCATTCGGTTCCGCGCGAGCGCGACGTCTTTGAGACCACCCACCCAGTTGCTCGCCGGTTCGTGGAGATGGCCGAACTCAACTTCTGTCGAAGGCACACGGTCGCTGCCTATGCCGCTGCCCTGGGGTATTCCGCCCGTACGCTTCAGCGTGTCTGCTACGAGGAGATCGGCGTCACTCCGCGCCAGTACATCGACAATTGCATTGCCGAGGAGGCAGAACGCCTCCTGACGCTCACCGAGCTGTCGATTGCCGCAGTCGGGCGTTCCGTCGGGTTCAACGATGCGGCGAACTTCTCGAAATTCTTCCAGCGCCAGACTGGCCAGACTCCGGGCGCGTTTCGTCGTTCGTTGTGCTGTCGGAACGACTGATTCGGGTCCGCTCGTGCTTTTGGCGAGTTGCCATCGGTCGGAGAGTCCGGGGGGCACCACGAGGCGTCGGCCCGCCACCACGAATCCGGGCTTTCTGAACGGTGCGTCGGTGAAGAATTGCGGTCATAGAAGCGAGGCGCCGCCCTCTTGAGTTGCGATGCCTCCCCGCAGCCGCCGATGAAGGAGGACTGATGACGACCGTTGCTTGCGTGAAGTGGGTCGTGTGCGACCAAGATCTGAAAACGGACCCTGTCACGCGCGAACTTGACACGTCCCGGGCACGTCGCGAGATCTCGGCCTACGACCGCAACACCATCGAAGAGGCGCGTGAGATTGCTGCGGATCGGGGCGAAGATGTGGTAGGGCTGACGGTCGGATCGATGACGCCGGCGGGTCTCAAGGACGCGCTGGCCCGAGGTCTCGACTCGGTGATCCACGTGGCGTTGGCGGAGAGTGTTCCGGTAGACGGACACGTCACGTCCGAGATACTGGCTGCTGCGATTCGCTCGATCGAGGGTGCAGACCTCGTGCTCATGACCGAGGGTGCTTCTGATACCTACGCTCACGAGACCGCGCCGCGCACCGCTGAGCTGCTCGGATGGCCTGTGGTCACCAACGTCAGTGGGCTCGATGTTGGTCACGACGTGGAGTCCGGTGCTGATGTGGCGCACGCCCGGCGCATCTTGGATGACGCGGTGGAATCGGTGGATGTGAAGCTGCCTGCCGTGTTCTCGGTGGTGCCCGAGATCGCGCCTGCGCCGATCCCAGGGTTGAGGGCGGTGATGGGGGCGGCCAAGAAGCCGACGAGAACCATCACACCCGACGAGCTGGGATTGGACGAGGACGCTTTGACGCCCCGAGCACGGGTCATCTCGACGCTGGGCTTCCTCGCCGAACGTCGCCACGTGTTCCACGAGGGAACTCCGGATGAGATCGCGGCGTCGTTGGTCCGAGACCTCGAGCAGGAGGGAGTGTTGCCATGAGCACGACAATGATCGTCGAGGAGATCCCGGAGCTGGCAGAGGATCTGCTTGGCCGCGCCCGGTCATTGGGTGAGAGCGTCGTCACCGTGGAGCTGCCAGGTGGAGAGAACCGGCCCGAGGATGCCGTCCCGGACTTGGTCGACCGTGTGCGGGACCTCGGCGCCAACTTGGTGTTGGTGGCCGCTACCGTCTCCGGGCGCGAGATTGGCGCACGCTTGGCCGCTCGGCTGGGCGTCGCCCTTATCCCGGAGGCCATGTCGGTTGAGCTCACCGACACAGGTGGGCGCGCCGAACGTGTCGTTTACGCGGGAGGAGCTGTTCAGACTCTCCAGTGGGAGGGCACCGCTGTCGTCTCGGTTCCAGCGCATCGAGGTGTGGCCGAGGACGATCCCGGCAGAATCCGTGCCCGGGCGGTCGATAGCCGCGTCATCCGAACCTCGCTCACGCCCCGACCGCCAACAAGCTCGAACCTCGAGTCCGCGCCGCGCATTGTGTGCGTCGGTATGGGTGTGACGGATCGCGCGGACCTGGAGATGATCGATCGTCTGGCCGACACACTGGACGCGCAGGTGTGTTGCACGCGCCCAGTCGCTGAGGACCGAGGTTGGATGCCAGTCGATCACTACATCGGGATATCAGGCTTGCATCTGTCGCCTGAGCTCTACCTCGGCCTGGGCGTGTCCGGACAGGTTCAGCACGCAGTGGGAATGCGTGGATCGCGAGTGGTGGTTGAGGTGAACACAGACGAAAGGGCGCTGTCCATGGCCGATGCCGATCACCGAGTGGCGGCTGACCTTCGTGAGATCGTGCCCGCGCTCGCGGCTCGACTGACAGCGCGCCGCGGTGGAATCTCTGGGGGCGCTTAACCATGTCGGACGACGCGAGTGCGGATGTCATCGTCGTCGGTGCCGGTCCGGCTGGCGCGGCGTGCGCGTACGTCTTAGCGTGTGCCGGGAGCAGCGTGGTGCTCATTGACCGCGGTGTCGCACCCGGATCGAAGAACGTCTCAGGCGGTCGTTTGTACACTGGCGCGCTGGATGTTCTGGACGTCGGCTTGGCCGCGCGTGTGCCCTCCGAGCGGCGCGTCATCTCTGAGCGTATCGCGCTCATGGATTCGTCCCGTTCGCTGCAGATCTGTGCGCGGCCACCCGCCCGACATGGCGGTTACGAACAGTCCGTCACTGTCATGCGCGCGACGTTCGACGCGTGGCTGGCGGGTCTCGCCGAAGAGGCGGGCGCGACAATGGTCCCAGGGATCACCGTCAGCTCGTTGGTGAGAGACGGGAACGGAGCGATCCGCGGGATTGTCGCTGATGGCGACGAATTGCTCGCGGATGTGGTCGTGGCGGCGGACGGGACTAACTCACTGCTGACTCGCGAAGTTGGCGTCGTCTCTGCACCGGTGTCAGGACAGGTGGCTACAGGTGTCAAGGAAGTCATCAAGCTGTCAGTCGGAGCCATTGAGGACCGGTTCGGAGTGGGGGCGGGCGAAGGAGTCGCCCAGCTCATGGTCGGGTGCACTCGTGGTCTGCACGGCGGTGGTTTCCTCTACACGAACAAGACGTCCGTGTCGCTTGGCGTCGTCGTCGATCCTGGCGGACTCGCCCGAATAGGAGCCACCCCACGAGACCTTCTGGAGGACCTACGGGCCCACCCTTCGATCGTCCCTCTACTACGAGACGGAGAAGTTGTCGAGTATTCCGCGCACTTGGTGCGCGAGGACGGTGTGGCAGGCGTACCCGATCGGCTCACCGCCCCCGGCTTCCTGGTCACCGGTGAGGCGGCCGGCTTCATTCTCAACTTGGGTTACACGATCCGGGGAATGGACTTGGCGATCCTCTCCGGCATCGCTGCCGCGCGCGCGATCCTCTTTGCCGGGCGGGATGAGCACCTCCTTGAGAGGGCGTACCGCCGGGAAATCCGTGATGTCGGCCTACTCGGAATCATGACCGCTGGTCAGGGATATCCAGCCTTCCTGGAATCCGACCGCGTGTACGCGGACTATCCGGCGTTGGCGTTGGCTGTGGCCGACGACATTTTCGGCATTCCTGATCCGTCCGCGGTGTCCCCGCCGCGCCGGATCGTGCCACAGATTCGGAGACGACTGCGGGATGCGCCGATCCGCACGCGCGACTTGCTCACTGACGCCCATCGCGCATGGAAGGGGGTATGAGTCATGACCACGAGCGATCCGTCAACGGCGACGTCTGCACGCTTGGATACCGCAGATCTTCTGGGGCGGGATTCCTTTGAAGTGGACGATGAATATGCGCACATCTCGATCGACCCAGCGGTCTGCCGGGCATGCCCGCACCACGCCTGCGTGTCGGCATGCCCAGCTTCCCTGTTCAGTTGCGGCTCGGACGCAGAGATGCATTTCGACCACGCAGGCTGTCTGGAGTGCGGCACCTGCCGTGTGGTGTGCACTCCAGGTGGCATCGTGCGCTGGACCTATCCGCACTCCGGCTTCGGGGTGGTCTTCCGATTCTCCTAGAGTCTGGGCCTCCCTCTCAACGGCGGGTCCTCGCCGCGAACACACACCTCTGGATCCATTCGAAGGAGAAGACGACATGAGCATGTGGTACATGAATGATGAGCGTGAGGCCGTCCTGGCGACCACACGAGAATTCGTCCGCGATGAGGTCGCTCCACGCGCCCTGGAGGTTGACGCAAGAAACGAATTCCCGCTCGATCTGTTCAGGCGCGCTGGCGAACTGGGCTTGATCGGCATCACTGTGCCCGAGGCCGACGGTGGCCTTGGCATGGATCAGACCACGAACGCGCTGGTGCTGGAGGAAATTGCGAAGGCCTGCCCCGTGCTGACTGTGGCGATGGGCGCGCACATCCTGCTGGCCGGAGGGATGCTGCAGTTGCTGGGCACGCCTGAGCAGAAATCCACCTGGCTGGCTCCCGCTGCCACCGGCGAGATCATCCTGGCGTGCGGTCAGACTGAGGCAGTCGGCGGGGATGACCAGGGCGAGTACACGACGCGTGCCACCTTGGACGGCGACGAATGGGTGATCAACGGTGGCAAAGTTCTCGTGTCGAACATTGGCGTGGCAAACTGCTATGTCATCGTCGCTGTCACGGCCCAGCAGCCCGATCCCGTCACGAAGACCGGACTGTCGGCGTTCATCATCCCGGCGGACACCCCCGGGTTCGGAGTGGGCAAGGATGAGAACAAACTTGGCTGGAATGGATCGGCCACGGGGTCGCTGTCCTTCAGCAATTGCCGCATTCCGAAGGAGAACTTGCTGGGCGAGCGGGATCAGGCGCTCCAGGCGATGTTCGTGTCGGCGACGGCCGAGTTCCTTTCCTGCGGTCCCGTGTCGCTGGGTATAGCCGAGGGTGCGTTCCAGATGGCCAGGGACTATTCGATGCAGCGCATCCAAATGGGGCAGACACAGTTTGACCGCTTCCAAGTCACGCGCCACAAGCTCGTCAAGATGTATACGCAGATCGAGTCCCTGCGTGCGTTGGTTTTCTCAACGTACGCCCAGCGTGACGCAGGCGAGCTGGAGCTGGCGCGCGGGCGTCTGCTCAAAGTTGAGGGCTCCCGCGTGGCGGAGGAAGTCGGACGCGAGGCCATCCAGATCTTCGGTGGCGTGGGCACCATCGTCGAGACCGGCGTCGAGCGCTTCTGGCGCGATGGCAAGGTGATGGCGATCGGAGGAGCCTCCGCGGAGGCCCTGGTAGAGGCAGTTTCAGCAATGATGCGGAAAGGATTGATCTAACATGAAAGATTACACGGGAAGGTTAGTCGCCATCACTGGCGCAGCCAATGGCATGGGCGCTGAATTGGCGCGGCGCTTCGCCGCTTCGGGGGCAGACGTGGCGCTCTTCGACATCGACGGTAAGAACCTCGACACGCTGCGTGCCGAATTGGAGGCCGCGGGAACTGCAGTCTGGGCTCGCCAAGGAGACGTCGCAGATTCTACGCAGGTCGAAGCATTCGCGGACGAGGTGTTCTCCCAATTCGGAAGGGTTGACGTCCTGTTCAACAATGCGGGCGTCATTTCGGCCGGCCTGGTCTGGGAGGAGCCGCTGGAAGACTGGGATTGGCTGATGAGCGTCAACCTTAAGGGTCTGGTCAACGGCGTCAGGGCTTTCGTTCCGCGAATGAGCGCGCAAGATTTCGAGTCCGATGTGGTGAACACTGACTCCATCGCCTCGTTCCTTCCGGTGGAGAATTCTCCGGTTTATGTGGCTTCGAAGTACGCAGCATTCGGGATGAGCCAAGTGTTGGACCTACAACTGCAGACCCAAAAGTCGCCGGTGCGCAGCCACGCGGTGTGTCCGGCGATCGTCCAGACAGACCTGGCTAGATGCAACGAGCACCGCAATCAGCCCGGGTTCGATCCGGCCAACTACCCGTACCTGACGAGCGACGATTACAAGAGACGGTGGGCAGTCGTCGAGGGTTCGCTGCCGTACGGTATGGCCGTCGACGAAGCTGTCACACGCATCATCGATGGTGTTGAGGCGAACCGCTTCGCGATCTTCACCCATCCCCAGTACAACCCGCAGATTGCGCTCGGGGTCCAATCACTCCTGGATGGCATACATCCGGGACTGGTTCAACGCTGACAACGTCGTCAGAACGAGAGAGGAAACACGATGTATCCCTACGAGAAGGCCTACGACCACGTGGTCACAGTTGAGTCTGATGCGGAGTCCCACATTGCCGTGGTGACACTGGACTGCCCGGAGAATAACAATCGTCTCTCCGAGCAGACCATCGACGAATTGCGCCAAGCGATAGACGCAATTCGTGTGGACCGAGGAATTCGCGTCGTGATCTTGCACGGCACTGGCGAGATCTGTTTTGGGCCCGGTGACCTGGGCACGTTGAAGAACCGATTCGCGGTGTCGCTACCCTTGGGGCGCCAGACCATGACGGAAATCGGAGAGATGGTGCGAGCTTTGATGTTCATGCCCCAGGCCGTCATCGGTGTGGCGGAGGGCGCGTGCGACGGCGGCGGATGCAACCTGTTGCTCAGCACGGACATGGTGATTGCAGAGGAGCGCTCCACGTTCAATGAGCTGTTCGTCAACTACGCGATGAGCCCGGACACAGGAGGAATGTGGGCGCTGCAGCACCTCGTGGGTCCGGCACGCGCGAAACAGATCGCGATGGTGGGGGAGCCAATCGCCGCCGAACAAGCCAAGGAATTCGGTATGGTCATTGACGTTGTGCGCGACGGCGACGGGATGAAGACCGCGAGGGCGCTTGCTGCGAAGATCGCGGCGAAATCCCCGATGGGAATTGCACACACGAAGGCGATTTCGAATCACCTGGCAGATTACACGGTTGAGAGCTACTTCCAAGTCGAAGCGGACTACCTGTGTCTGGGTGCTCTTTCGCACGACTTCAAGGAGACGGTTGCCGCGGTGATGCAGCAACGTCAGCCTGAATTCACCGGCGAGTAGCCGCTCGCGCGTTCCTCGGCTCCTCGTCCTGCGCCCGTCCTGTGGCGAAGGGCCGTGGAACGTCCCTCCGACGATGCCCACCGAGGGTTGTCCTGCGGCACACATGCAGCGTGGACACTCGGTCAGAGTAATCTTCATCCTTTGTTGAGCGCGTTTTGCCAGCGTGCGACATCACGTCGATCGACCTCGCCAACTTCACGGTCGGAGAACAGGGGGATCCCTGCTCGCAGCGCGGAGCGAGCGACCCCCGAGCGAACATCGTCAGTGCATCCGTATATCGGTCGGGATCGTCGCGGTCGTCGGGGTCTTCCGATCGTGCGGCGTGTTCTTCAGTATCGGGGCTGGATCCTCGAGTGAATGCAACCCCCGTGCTTCACGCACCTCGAGCGATTCCGCGAGTTGGCGGACGTTATCGCGGATCGTGATCTATGGCGTTCGGCCGTGCGACGTCGGTGATCGAGCTGATGGGACGCCCATGTCGGACAGCGACGCCGGGGACGCCATTTTGGTGACATCGGAGTAAGAACGTGCTTCTCGGGGAGTCATCCCCAGTGCGTGCGATGACTTTTGGTGTTCCCGGCCATCGGTGTGGTGTAGTTGGTGCTGGTGCCTTCGTCCGGGCGGCGTGCCTTTCTGGCGGCGAATCTGATCGTCACGGAAGGACGCAGTCATGAAAGCTGCACGTTTTAGCCAGTTTGAAGGACCTGAGGTCCTAGAGCTCGTCGAGCTTACCGGACCCGCATCCTGGACCTGACGGGATCCGGGTCAAGGTGCGCGCCGCCGGCATCAACGCCAGCGACTCGCAGAAGCGGCAGGGGCTGATGGACCAAGAGCTTCCGCAGACTCTGGGTTACGGGGCCTCTGGTCTCATTGATGAGATGGGCGACGAGGTATCCAATGCGGCGGTAGGCGATCGGGTTTTCGGAATGTCTCCCTATGGATCCACCCAGGCTGAGCTGGCGCTGCGGTTCAACTCGCGGTGCAGCGTGGTGCGGGCGTGATCGGCACCGGGAGCCCTGCCGCCCACGACAGTCTTGGCGTCCTTGGTGCTGAGGCGGTCGACTATGGCGATCAGATGAGTGAACAGGTTCGCGCCATCGCTGCCTCGGGTGTCGACCTCGCGCTGGACGTCGCCGGCAGCGAGGTGCTTCGCGAGCTGATCGAGCTTGCGGGAGGCGCCGAACATGTCCTGACGATTGCAGATTCTCTCGGCGCCCGAGAGAACAACGTCCGCTTCAGCGGGGGTGAGACTGGACGTGCTACCTCTGCTTTGGCAGAAGTCGCAGACATGGCCGCAGCTGGTCACTTCGCCATTGCTGTCGGTCGGACTTTTCCGCTAGCTGACATCGCCCACGCGCACCGCATCTGCGAATCCGGTACCGTCCGAGGCAAACTCGTTCTCACGATGAAATGACCAGAGCGAGCTCCCACCTGCGGCTGGACCCGGTTCGAGCTGCCCTCTCGCCGCTGGAACAACAAGACAGTTTCATGTGGAGGCGCGTGGCCGATGATGCTCGACGGTATGCCGACGGCTGATGTCCATTTGTCTGGCGGCGTGGACACACCGGCAGGATCAATCCGCCTCTGAAGCAGTCCATGTTCGTTTGCGAGGCGGTGCCGAGTACGAGGACAAGAGCAGTTTCCTTGCTCATAGCACCGACATGCCGGCAGCGTATCCGTGTCTTGTGTGAACGGCACTGTGGAGAAGGAATACACCCACATGCGGTCCGACAAAGTGCCACTGCCGACGTGTCCGACCTGCCCGGAGCTCTCCTCGGGAGGGCGATCGAGGCCTTGCAGTGATCCGCATGCGAGGTCAGACCGGATCTGGGAGCGTGAGGATCTCTGATCCGGTCTCGGTGAGAGCGATCGTGTGCTCTGTGTGTGCCGTTCGGCAACCGGTCGCGCTGCGCAGGGTCCACCCGTCGGTGGGATCGGTGACGAGGCGGTCGGTGTCGGCCATGACCCAGGGTTCGATGGCCAGCATGAGGCCGGGGCGGAGCTTGTATCCGCGACCCGCTCGTCCGGCGTTTGAGATGTGGGGGTCCTGGTGCATGGTCGAGCCGATGCCATGACCACCGAACTCAGTGTTGATGGGGTATCCGTCGGCCGACAGCACGTCCTCTATGGCGCGTGAGAGGTCGCCGATGTGTGCGCCCGGCTTGGCGACGGCGATCGCGGCGGCTAGCGCCCGCTCGGTGGCGTCGATCAGGGCGGCGTCCGCCGGATCTCGCGGGGTTCCGACGAGGAAGCTGATCGCGGCGTCCGAGGCGACGCCGTCCTTGACGATGGCAAGATCGAGGCTCAACAGATCCCCGTTGGCGAGTCGGTGGTCGTGGGGCATCCCGTGGAGGACGGCGTCGTTGACCGACGTGCAGATGTAGTGACCGAAGGGGCCGTCGCCGAACGACGGCGCATAGTCGATGTAGCACGAGGTTGCGCCACCGCCACGGATCATCTCCTTGGTCCACTCGTCGATCTCCAACAGATTCGTGCCGACCTGGGTCCGGGTTCTCAATGTCTGAAGAATGGTGCCGACCAAGCGGCCGGTGACCCGCCCGCGGTCGACCTCGTCGGGGGTCATGATTTCGATCATGGTGAGGCTTTCTCGAAGAACCAATAACTATCCCGGTCATACTATACCGGTATTACTATTGGACTCATGGTCAGACTGCCGCTCACTTCTGAAGACGTCCAACGGGGGAAGCGCCTGGGTGCCGCACTGCGCAGCGCTCGGGGGGCCTGTTCGATGTTCGACGTCGCTCGCGAGGCTGGGGTGTCACCGGAGACGCTGCGAAAGATCGAATCCGGACGCGTCGCGACGCCCGCCTTCTCGACGGTCGCGGCGATCGCGCAAGTACTCGGACTGTCTCTTGACGAGATTTGGTCGGAGGTCAACCAAGGGAGGACGGGGGTGGGCGGGCAACGATCGAGCCGACCGGCGGGCAAGCGCTTGGTCGTGTCGGTGTCTCGGTGATGGCGTGGTACCCACGGCTGTCGTTCGCGTGAGCAGCAAAGCTGAGCAGATCGGAACGCATCGGATCGAGAACGACTGCGGGTCCAGAGACGAGCGCCGTCGTGGTTGGAGAGCCAGTGTGTCGTGTGCGCTGGCGCTGGGATCGTGGTGAGCGCGGCGGCTGGTGGATCGCCACGGAGAGCGCCAATCATCAACGCGATGACGCGAGGACTCGACGACTCCTCCACAGGGAGGGAGACGCGCGGGTGCTCAGTTCGCGCCTAGCATCCAGGTGGTCCCGAGGAACAATCCACCGACTGTGGCCGCCAGGAGCATTCCCACCCAGACGAGGCCGGGCACGCCCGTGAGCTGGGCGAGCTGATCGACATCTGATTGCGAGGTTTCCCCGCGAGCGCGCCGGATCTGGAGTTCGACGATCGGCCGCACAGCACCCGCGAGCAGGAACCACGTCACGACATAAGCCGCCGCACTGCGGAGATCAGGTGCTCCGAACCATGCGAGTGCGACGAGGGCAGCGGCGCTGAACAGCACCAGGAACAGCCCGTACCAGTTGCGGATCTGGAGCAGAAGCAGCGCGAGCAGCACCACCAACAGCCAGAGCACGGCCATTGCGTAGCCTCGGCCGAGCAGCCCAGCGGCGCAGAGCCCGATCAGGGACGGCCCGATGTATCCGGCGACGGCCGTCAGCCACATCCCGAATCCGGTCGGGCGGCCTCGTGACAGAGTGACGCCGGAGGTGTCCGAGTGCAGCTGGATTCCACGCAACTGCCGTCCGGTCACCAGGGCGGCAAGGCCGTGGGAGCCCTCGTGGGCCAGCGAAATGGCGTTGCGCGCCGGGCGCCAGATGGGTGTGACCAGCACGATGGCGAGAGCAGTCCCCGCACAGACCAGCAGCACGGGTCGCCCTGGGGTGGGGGTCGGCGTGATCGCGCTGGACCAGACGCGGGCAATCACGTGGCTGACAGTGGTCAGCCAGACTGAGTCAGACATCGTCCCAGCAGACTACGCGACGGTGCGTCTGTGGTCTCCTTGCCAGGAGACGAATGTCGATTCACGGAGAATCGGATGACTGTTCGTTCTACGGCGGAGGCGGCGATATCTGAGCACGGTGCAGGGATGACGGACAAGGCCTCGAACCGGGGACGATCAGCGCGATGCTCAGCCGTTGACGAGGACTGTCGGCGGGTTGAGCGTGGTTCCGACGGCCACGGTGTCTTCAACGAGGCAGTGCGTCTGCACGAATCCGACCATCGCCTCGACGTCGTCGGGAGGCGAGTCGGTGTCCAGGTGAGCGACGGTTTTGATCTGGTGGAATCCTGGGCGAACGTCGCGGTTGGCCGCGTCGGGACAGCGCTGGTGTGCGAGCTTCACTGATGAGCATGCTCTGTCACGACTGGACCCGACAGCGTCCGTCATCTTCCGTGGCCCGCTGCGTGTCTGTCTGCGCGCGCCCGGTCGGTCGTCCTCGGCGTCAGTCAGCTGGCGCTTGCCGCGTCTTCGGCCAGCTTTCGGCCGGCACGCAGAGCGGCCTTTTCGGCGTCCTTCCTGAAGGCGGCCGCGGGCTCCGCAAACGCGTCCATCGCGGGATTGACGCCCACCAGGGTGAACGGCCTCTCAACGACGGTCAGGTCGAGTCCCCAGACGTCGGCAAGGACAAGGCGCAGCCATGGCGTGGAGTGGTCCCATCCCTCGCGCGGGCTCCCAGGAGTGTAGTTCCCGCCCTGGACGGTGACCAGGATCGCAGGCTTGCCGCGCAGGGCGGTGCCCTCGGGCCCGGTGCGGGGGTCGGTGTAGACGAGGTCGAACCAGGTCTTGAACTGTTGGGAGACGCCGAAGTTGTACAGGGGAACATCGAAGAGCAAGGCCTCGGAGGCGATCAGCTCATCAGCCGACGCGGTGGCGAGGGCGCGTGCGTCGCGTTGCTCATCCGTGCGGGCGTCCTCGGGAGCGAATCCCGCTGTGACGGCGTCGCGCCAGAGAGTTGCAGGAACGGGATCGGTGGCGAGATCGCGGCGGGTGACGCCGGCTTCGGCGAGGATGTTGTTCCATTCCCGCTCAACGAGGTCGCCCAGCTCGCGGCTGGCCGAGGTGGCGGGAAGAATGCTGGCATCAAGACGGAAGAGAGACACGGCGGATCCTTCTGTAGCTCTGTTCGTTGAAGTCGCTCTGATTTGCAGAGTGGCTTCGGCGAGTGTAGCAACTAAGATGGATCCATGGACTCTCGGGCGGGTGATCGACATCTCTGCGATGCCTCTGTGAGCAGCGCGTTCACGATCCTCGGCAAACGGTGGAACGGAATGATCATCGACGCGCTGAGTGTGGGTCCGTGTTCTTTCGTCGTCCTGCGACGTTCCGTGACTGGCATCAGTGACGCCGTTTTGTCCGATCGATTGGCGGAACTGACAGACGTGGGTCTGATCGCTCGTGACGTCGCTCCAGGGCCGCCCGTGTCCGTGTCCTATTCGCTGACCCGCGCCGGAGAGGAACTGGTTCCGGTCCTCAAGGATTTGGGCCGGTGGGCGCAGAAGAATCTGTCAGCGGACGCCCGGCGCGGGAGCTGACGCAGTCCTGTCTCACCTGGCCATCGCGTCGACGCCCAGGTCTGTCCGAAAGGCCCGCGCAAAGGGCAGAGTGCCGGCCCGTGTTCTGGTCGATGGGGTCTGCGACAAACCCGACCATAGAGAAGAGGTTTCGAACCGCGCGGTCATGGCGCCGATGCTGAGTGTGCGGGTGGCGAGTTCGTCGCGGACGGTGGGGAAGGCTCCGGGATGGACTCACCACCGGCGGGGCCCATGCCCCCGGGTTGGATGTTCTCCGTCGATCTCATCAGACCAGTGCCCGGGTACCCATGTGCATCTGTGGACCGCGAAAGCCTGCAGCAGCCCTCGCTGCCAACGCGATGCAACGCACGCCTACAACCAATCCTTCTTCTTGAAGACCCCATACAGCGCGATGGTCGAGACAACGATCAGCGTCACCGAACTCCACAACCCTGCGGGCCCATCATGGCCGAGGAATGGCACGTTCTGCCCGAACCACCCCGTGATCAGCGTCGGGATGGCGATGATCGCGGCCCATCCGGCCAGTTTCTTCATGACCGTATTGAGGCGCCAGTCCATCAGTGACATCTGCGTCTCGACCAGGAACGAGACCATGTCTCGCAGGGACTCGGTCCATTCGGTTGCTCTCAGGACGTGATCGTAGAGGTCACCCCACCAGGGTGCCATCTCGGTGCCGGCGATCGTCTGGTGACGTTGGATCCCGGTGACGACGTCGCGCATCGGGACAACGACCCGACGCAGCTCGGACAGCTCCTTGCGCAGTGAGTAGACCTGCAGGATGAAGGTGTTGTCGGTCGGGCCGCTCAGTAGGACGTCCTCGAGATCTTCAGCCTCGTCGTCGAGCGCCTGAAGGACTTCGAACTCGCCGTCGACCACGACATCGAGGAGCCCATGCATCAGTGCTCCCACGCCGCGGCAGATCAGACCGGGGTCCTCATTCCAGCGGCTCACGACCTCAGTCATGTCCCATCCCGGATCGAGCCGGATCGTCACCAGAGCAGAATGAGTAGCGATCGCTGAGATCCGGCAGTGGACGAGCTCATGTCCGCCCTCGGGCCCGTCCGGGGAATCCCTGCGCGCGAGGACGTGGGTCGTGACATAGACCCAGTCCTCATGTTGAACGATCTTTGGGCGCTCGTGGCGGCCCAGCACGTCCTCGACGGCAGTCTGTGTCAGGCCGATCTCCCCGAAAACCTCCTGCAAATCGGTGACACTGGGTTGGAACAGATCGACCCACACCAACGTGTCGGGGTCGGCGATGGCCTGTGGGAGGACGCCGGCGGAGGGTGAGGTCTCGAGTAGTTTTCCATCCCGCCACGCCCGGGAAGTGGCGAGCGAGGCGATCGCCGTGTCGGGATGCGTTCGCTGGGCCAGGGGCGTCAGCAATCCCTCCGTTCCCGGATCGAGGAGTAACGCAGGATCAGGCACGGGATCCCGCGGATCGCCCGACTGGTCGTCGTTCGCGTGTTCTTCACTCATCAGCGATGGTCCCCCCAGATGTGCCTTTATCGAGCACGCGAACGGCGACGCCCCGGTTTCCCGCGGCCGGGAACTCGGCGAGAATCCGTCCGCTCGGAACCTTCGGCAACGCCTCTCCCCGCAGATCGGCCTCGAGGACGAGCGACCCGTTGACCGTGCGGATGATGTACCCGGTCCGGGTGGCTCGCTGCCGTCGGCCCGATCGCACGTCCGGGTGCTCACGGCGCAGCGCGGTCAGGTTCCGGTACCACGTGAGGATCGTCGATTCGCGCGGCCCTGTGCGCTGCGACCAGTCGAGGACTGAGGCTTCCAGGGTTGAACGCGACGTCGGGTCCGGCACGGTGTCCTGCCATCCATGTTCGCCGAATTCACGTTGACGGCCCTCACGGACGATGCGGGCTCGGTCCTCGCCCTCCTGGGCGGAGAAGAACTGAAAGGGGGTGCGCGTGCCCCATTCTTCGCCCTGGAACAGCATCGGTGTGAAGGGACTGAGCAGGATCAGGGCGGCCGCAGCCGCGAGTTGGGCATCGTTCAGGCGCTGTGAGGGGCGATCGCCTTCCGCCCGATTCCCGATCTGGTCGTGGTCCTGGGAACAGACGACGAAGCGACGTCGGTCGACCGCGTGGGGGACGGGTTCGCCCCAGTTCCTTCTCCGGAAACTTGACCATCGTCCGTCGTGGTGGAAGACGTCCTCGAGGACGTGGACCAAAGCACCGGGATCGGCGAAGTCCGCGTAGTAGCCCTGCGACTCGCCCGTCAGCGCGACGAGGATCGCGTGGTGGACGTCGTCGGCCCACTGGGCATCCATCCCCATCCCACCCTCCTCGATGGGAGTGACCATCGAGATCCGATTGAGGTCGGACTCTGCGATCACTGTGAAGGAACGACCCGTTGAGGCTTCCCACTCGTGGACGTGGGTGGAGAGTTCCTGGAGCAGGTGGACGGGGGAGTCATCGTGGATTGCGTGGACGGCGTCTAGGCGCAGAGCATCGGCCCCGAAGTCGACGAGCCAGTTGCGACACACGTCAATGAGGAAGGCTCGCGGCTCGGCGCAGTGGGGTCCGTCGAGGTCGAACCCGGGCCCCCACGGGGTCTGATGGCGTTCGGAGTAGTACGGCCCGAGCTGTGAGAGATAGTTGCCCCAGGCTCCGAGGTGGTTGAGGACGACGTCGATGCACACGGCGAGACCGAGCCGGTGGGCCGCGTTGGTGAAGGCGACGAGAGCGTCCGGTCCGCCATAGGCGCGGTGGACCGCGAAGAGGTCGACCCCGTCGTAGCCCCATCCGAACTCGCCGGAGAACTGGGCGATCGGCATCAGCTCGACCGTCGTCACCCCGAGGTCGACGAGGTCCGGGAGCCGATCGATCGCCGAGACCAGGGTTCCGCCGGTCGTGAAGGTCCCGACGTGGATCTCCTCGATGACACCGCCGAGAACCGACGTCGCGGGGGAGGCGACCCGATTCTGCGCCGACGGTGGGATCCACACCTGCGAGGGGCCGTCGACGCCCTCGGGCTGGAACCGGGAGCGAGGATCGGGGAAGGGGCCTCTTCCGTCGGGGGAGAACGCGTAGCGGCTGCCCACTGGCAGATCGGGCCCCCTCCACCATCCGGCGGCACCGTCGCCTGGGGAGTCTCCGTCCTCACGCGTCATCGGGATGCACCGGCCGCTGGGCGAGAGCACCACGTCGACCCGACCGGCCTCGGGTGCCCACACGCGGATTGTCTGGTTGTGCTCGGCGGAGGTCACGAATCCTCCTTGCGCAGGACGACGACGGGATCTGAGGAGAGCAGCGTCGCGAGCTTCGTGGGGCCGCCCTCGACGATCCGTCCGGAGACGATGTCGACCCACTGGCCCTCGGGCAGGACGACCGTCTGGTCGACCCATCCGCCGATGTCGTTGAGGGCGCGGGGCAGTCGGGTCGCTACGGTGATCGCGCGCGGTCCCGTGGAGTCTTCGCGTGCGAAGGCGATCGCGTGTCCCGACGAGGTTGGCAAAGGTGCATACCCGGCCTCGGGAGAGACGAAGGCCCAGTGCTCGCGCTGACGCAGATGAAGGATCGCGGTCGTCAGGCGCAGCTTCTCCGCGTCGAGGTCGTCGAGGCGTCCGGAGTGGACTTCCTCGAGCATCTGCTCCAGGTGCTGGAAGTCGACGGGGCGACGGTTGTCGGGGTCGACCAGCGAGGTTCGGGTGATCTCGCTGCCCTGGTAGACGTCGGCGACACCGGGCACGGTCAGCTGAAGGGCCTTCGAGACGAGGATGCATGTGCGCTGGGTCTCGGCGGTCAGCTGCGTCCATTGGTCCATCAGGGCCGTCACCTCATGATCGGCCAGACACGCGGTGGCGAAGGTCATGAGCTCGTCCTCGCGTTCGGTGTCGGGCGAGGTCCAGCTCGTCCAGGTCTTCTGCTCGCGCACCGCCTTCGTCAGGTACTCACGCAGACGCTGGACGGTCATCGGGTCCGAATCGGACCAGGTTGCCTCCAGCGTCTGCCACAGGAGGTTTTCTGCGCGTCCGTCAAGGCCGGAGGGACGATGGGGCTCGGTGACAAAGCGCAGCTGTTGGACCAGACTCACCCATTCCTCAGGGTAGGAGGTCAGAGCCGCCAAGCGGGCGCGCGCGTCCTCGCCGCGCTTGGAATCGTGGGTGGTGCCCGCTGTCATCGTCGCGGGCCAGGTCACCTGCAGATGCGACTCGAAGGCGTGAAATGCGTCGGGGTCGATTCCGAAATGCGTCGGGGAACCGCCGACCTCGGTCAGGGAGACCAGATGCGTCCAGCGGTAGTAGGCCGTGTCCTCCACGCCCTTGGCCATGACGGCGCCGCACACCTGCTGAAAGCGGACGGCGACCTCTGCCCGGCGCTCATCCGTGGAGGACAGCCCCGCGGAACCGACCTCGTCGCCGAGGACGAGGGCGACGAGAACGTCGAGCGTGTCCTCCAGATCGGGATCGATCCGAGTCAGCGCCCTGTCACGGGAAGCCGTGATGACCTCGCGGGAGGACTGGGGAACCGGAATGCCCGGGACGACGTAGGCCCGGTACTGGTTCATTTCGACGATCAATGCGCGCAGACAGTCGACAAGGCCGCGCAGGGTGTGGTCGCGCAGACGGACGTCCTCCTGGCAGATGTCCCATACGAGGGTGGCGACTCGGCGCACCTCGGTCGCCAGCGACGTGTCGATGACGTGGAGCTTCGACTCACGCACGAGTCGATCGAAGGAGGCCGGTGAGTCCCCGGTGATCTCCTGCATGACCGCTCCCAACGGCATCGCGGCCCGGGGGTCGACCTGCAGTGCGTGCAGTCGCCATGAGGTGTCGTAACCGGTGGTCCCGCACACCGCCCAGTCCCCGGGGAGCCGCTCATCCTCGTCGAGGATCTTCTCGGCCGCGATCCAGGCGCCTCCGGTCCGCTCGCTCAATCGGTGGAAGTATCCGCGAGGGTCGGCCAGCCCGTCGGGGTGATCCACACGGAACCCGTCGATGAAGCCGGCGTCGAAGAGACCGAGGAGAAGTTCGTGGGTCGCGTCGAAGACCTCCGGACGCTCGACGCGGATACCGGCCAAGGTGTCGACATCGAAGAAACGACGGTAGTTCAGCTCCTCGTCGCCAACCTTCCAATGGGCTAGACGATAGTGCTGGCGTTCCAGGAGAACGACCAGCGGAAGGGACTCGGTTCCCTCGACGACGGGGAAGACGTGGTCGTAGTAGCGCAGGACCCATTGCTCGCCGTACTGGGGTTCGGTGGGGATGACCATCTGATCGAGGACGAGCTCTCCGCGCGCGAGGACCTGTCCGATGCGGGCGCCGAGGACCGGCATGAGGATCTGATCGTCGGGCTGGATGTCGAACCACCGGGCGAAGCCGGAGTCGGTCCCGTGCTTGAGAACCGACCACAGGGCGCGATTGAGCCATACGGGGGTGGGAACGGCCATGTGGTTGGGAACGATGTCGACGACGACGTGGAGTTTCAGCTCATGGGCATGGACCGAGAACTCCTCGAAGCCCTCGCGCCCACCCAGATCGGCGTTGATATGGGTGTGGTCGACGACGTCGTAGCCGTGACGAGAACCCGGCACCGGTTGGAGGATTGGGGACAGGTAGACGTCCGTGACACCGAGGGCAACCAGATAGGGGAGGACCTCCTGTGCCTCGGCGAAGGTGAAGTCGGGGGTCAATTGGAGCCGATAGGTCGACAGGGGGACACGTCGGCCGATGTGGGGCATGTGCGGATGGGGCTCGACCACGATCATTCCCCCAGAGGGTTGATGAGGATCAGGGACGTGCGAGCCGGGACTTGGACGGTGTCACCCGACCGGACCTCGGAGCGATCGTCGTCGTTCGATGTGTTGACGACGGTCTTCCAGACCTTGCCATAGACCGTGTCGGGGATGTGGAACTCGACGCTTTCGGGGGCCGCGTTGAGGAGCAGAAGGAAATCATCGTCGACGATTCGCTGACCCGTCTTGTTGGGCTCGACGATCGCCGAGCCGTTGTAGAAGACCATCGTCGCGCGGGCCCAGGGCTGATTCCATTCCTCCTCGGTCATATGCGTGCCGCCGGGAGTGAACCACTCGACCTCGCCGAGGTCGGACTCGCCGCCGCGGGTCGCGGCTCCCTTGAAGAAGCGGCGTCGTCGCATGACGGGGTGCTCGCGTCTCAGCCGGATCAGGTGCTGAGAGAAGTGCAGGAGCGCTTCCTGCTCCTCGTCGAGGTCCCAGTCGACCCAACTGATCTCGTTGTCCTGGCAGTAGGCGTTGTTGTTGCCACCCTGGGTTCGTCCCATCTCATCGCCGTGAGCGATCATTGGGACGCCTTGGCTGAACAACATTGTCGTCAGGAGATTTCGGATCTGACGGGCCCGTAGCGCGTGGATCTCGGGATCATCGGTATCTCCCTCGGCCCCGCAGTTCCACGAGCGATTGTTCGATTCGCCGTCGGCGTTGTTCTCGCCATTGGCCTCGTTGTGCTTGCCGTCGTAGGACACGAGGTCGCGCATCGTGAACCCGTCATGGGCGGTGACGAAGTTGATCGACGCGACGGGGCGGCGTCCCGTGTGCTCGTAGAGGTCGGCCGATCCGGCCAGGCGTGAGGCGAACTGGGGGAGCGAGGAGAACTGTCCGCGCCAGAAGTCTCGCACGGTGTCGCGGTATTTCCCGTTCCACTCCGACCACAGCGGAGGGAAGCCGCCGACCTGGTAGCCGCCGTCGCCGACATCCCAGGGCTCTGCGATGAGCTTGACCTGACTGATGACGGGGTCCTGATGGATGAGGTCGAAGAACGCGGAAGCGCGCGAGACCTCGGCGAACTGCCGCGCGAGGGTCGAGGCGAGGTCGAAACGGAATCCGTCGACGTGCATCTCCGTGACCCAGTAGCGCAGTGAGTCCATGACGAGCTGGAGGACGTGGGGGCTGCTCATCAGCAATGAGTTCCCCGTGCCGGTGGTGTCGAAATAGTGCTGGCGGTCCCCGTCGACCAGCCGGTAGTAGGCCGCATTGTCGATGCCCTTGAACGACAGGGTCGGCCCCATGTGATTCCCCTCGGCCGTGTGGTTGTAGACGACGTCGAGGATCACCTCGATGCCCGCGGCGTGGAGAGTCCTGACCATGGACTTGAACTCCGGCACTTGCTCGCCGGCCGTCCCGGAGGCGGCATAGCCGTTGTGAGGAGCGAAGAAGCCGATCGTGTTGTAGCCCCAATAATTCGACAGACCCCGTTCCTGAAGGACGGGGTCGTTGACGAACTGGTGGACCGGCATCAGTTCAACGGTCGTGATCCCCAGATCAGTGAGGTGCTTGACGATGGAGGGATGGGCCATTCCCGCATAGGTTCCACGCAGCGCCTCGGGCACGTCCGGGTGGCGCATGGTCAGCCCCTTGACGTGCGCCTCGTAGATCACCGACTCGGAGTAATCATGACGGGGAGAACGATCATGGCCCCAGTCGAAGTAGGGATTGATGACCACGGACACCATATTGTCGTGGACGGAATCCTCGTGATTGGGCCGCGTTGGATCCTCGAAGTCATAGGAATACAACGCGTTCGAGGTCGTCACCTGCCCGTCGATCGCCTTCGCATAGGGATCGAGCAGGAGCTTTGAGGGATCGCAACGAATGCCCAAAGCGGGATCGTAGGGGCCGTGGATGCGATATCCGTAACGCTGGCCGGGTCCCAGTTGGGGGATGTAGGCGTGCCAGACGAAGGCATCGACCTCGGTCATCTCGATGTGCTCCTCGGTGCGGTCTTCGTCCAGGAGGCACAACTCGACGCTTTCGGCGACGGAGGAGAAAAGCGCGAAGTTCGTGCCGGACCCGTCGAAGGTCGACCCCAGGGGATAGGAGTTTCCTGGCCATGTCTGCATGAGTTCAGAGTGCCACGGATGAGGGCGATGCACATCCTGCCGGGACCTCCGATCTCCCGGAGGAGGTGGGATCCTGGGGGACGACACGGCGGGCCTGTGACCGGGAAAGACGCCGAGGACGGGGCGTGTGAGGGGAGTCGCAGGACGTGGATTTCCCGTCAGGGCGAGGGAGCTGTTAAGGTTCTATGCGTTCCCACGACGGGTCAAACCGTCGGGGTGACGCGGATGTGGCTCAGTTGGTAGAGCATCACCTTGCCAAGGTGAGGGTCGCGGGTTCGAGTCCCGTCATCCGCTCGGGCGATTGGCGCAGAGGGAGCGCGCTTCCCTGACACGGAAGAGGTCACTGGTTCGATCCCAGTATCGCCCACGGTCGAGTCCGGATTGTCGGATGCGACGGGGTGGAAGCCCCGGCCGCTTCGGCGGTCAGATGCGGATGTGGCTCAGTTGGTAGAGCATCACCTTGCCAAGGTGAGGGTCGCGGGTTCGAGTCCCGTCATCCGCTCGGTCTTCATCTGGGCTCTTTCGAGCCTTGGCGAAGGACACTGGTGGGTTGGCCGAGAGGCGAGGCAGCGGCCTGCAAAGCCGTACACACGGGTTCGAATCCCGTACCCACCTCGGGCGATTGGCGCAGGGGTAGCGCGCTTCCTTCACACGGAAGAGGTCACTGGTTCGATCCCAGTATCGCCCACCAGATCATCCTCTTGGCGCTCGCGCTCTCCGACGAGACTCTCGTTCGGCGGTGTTCTGTCACAATGACGAGGACGTGGATGTGCGCCGTGTGGTGGATGAAGGACACCGATGATCCGGACAGTGGTGCTGGTGAGGCACGGACAGAGTCAGGCGAACGCCGATGGGCTGTTCACTGGCGTGCTGGATGCGCCACTGACCGATCGAGGCCGCATGGAAGCGGTGCGGGCCGCCCAGTTGCTCGATGAGGCTGCGCTGTGGCCGCCGGTCTGGTTCTCCTCGCCCCTGCAACGGGCGACTGAGTCGGCCGAGATCATGGCCTCGCAGGTGCGCCGCTCCCCGAAACGCATCGAGGAGGACTGGAGACTGACCGAGCGCAACTATGGAGCGTTGACCGGGCGCAGCAAGAAGGCTGTGCTCGCCGAGTACGGTGAGCGCACCTTCCTTGCCTGGCGCCGGTCGGTCGACATCGCACCTCCTCCCATGGACGAGGATCAACGACGCGCGGTTGCGACGGTGGATCGCGGCGAGGGACTCCGCGCGACGGAGGCCCTGCGCGATGTCATCGTCCGCGTCGCGGCAGTCTGGCTGGAGCGCATCATGCCAATACTCCACGAGCGGGGCTCGGTCCTGGTCGTCGCTCACGGAAACTCCCTGCGGGCATTGTGCACGGTCCTCGACCACCTGAGCGACGAGGAAGTCCGGGACCTCAACCTGCCGACCGGTCACCCCCTGGTGTATCGGCTCGACGCCGAGGACCACCCGATCGAGCGTGGTGGAGGCTACCTCGATCCGGACACCGCCCGAGCGGCAGCCGAGGTCATCGCGCGCGAGGGCGGGACCTGAGGCATGAGGGCCCCGAGAGCATTGATTCTGGGGTCGTTGCTCGCGCCCTCTCAGGGGTAACCCTGGCTTTCCCCTGAGGAGTCAGCGACTCCGGGTGTGGATGTGGCTGCCGGAGATGTGAGCCGGTTAAGGTGTCGCAGGGTGCGGCATGCACCCACGGTGTGTTCTTGTCGTGAGTCCACGACCGGGGTGCATTCTTACCAAGAAAGGTCTGGTGGTGTCATGGTCGAGCGGAAGGGCTCACGTCCGCTCCTGCCCGTTGTTCTGGGTGGAGACATCGGTGTGTATGGCATTGGACGATCCTTCCATGAAGCCTTCGGGTCGCGGGCGCTGTGTGTGTCTGCGGAGCCCATTGACGCGATCACGCGTTCGACGATCTTCGACGTCGAACGTCTTCCCGATCACGCCAACGATGCGGAAGTCCTCGCCGTCCTGAGGGGGATCGCCGCCGCCCACCGGGACCAGGACCTGGTGCTGATGGCCAACCATGACACGCATTCGGTTTTCGTGGCCCGCCATCGCGATCAACTCGCCGAGTCCTACGCCCTGCCCTTCCCGACGTTGTCGACGATCGAGCATGTCACCGACAAGGCCCATTTCGCCGAGGTCTGCGAATCGGTCGGGGTCCCGACTCCGCGCACCGTTGTCGTCGACTTGGCTGGTGCGGACGCCTCGACCTGGCAGGCGCCGGCGATCGACATCCCCTTTCCTGTTGTTGCGAAGGCCTCCCGCGGCGATGCCTATGACGCGGTCGATTTCGAGGGCAAGCGGAAGATCTGGTTCATCGAGACTCCCGAGGAGCTTGCCCATCTGTGGGTCGTCCTGCGCGAGGCCGGATTCCGGGACACCTTCCTGGTCCAGGAGCTCATTCCCGGAGACAACACCCAGATGCGCTCGGTCACGGCCTATGTCGACTCGCACGGGACCATGACGCTGATCGGATCGGCCCGGGTCCTGCTGGAGGACCATGCGCCGACGATGATCGGCAATCCCGTCGCCATGATCACCGAACCCTTCGACCAGCTGTGGATGGACGCACGTCGAATCCTCGAGGCAGCGGATTACCACGGCTTTGCTAACTTCGACGTCAAGATCGATCCTCGCGACGGACGCGCAGTCTTCTTCGAGGTGAATCCCCGCATCGGTCGCAACAATTGGTACATGACGGAGGCCGGTGCCAACCCGATGGTGCCGATGGTGGCCGACCTCGTCAACCACGAGCAGGTGGAACCCGTTGAGGTACGCGAGGAGGTCCTCTACTCACTGGTTCCGGACCGCCTGCTGCTCCACTACCTGCGTGACGCCGATCTGCGGGCGCGCGTGAGTGGTCTGATCTCCCAGCGGCGTCGTCATGATCCCCTCGACTATCCCGTCGAGACGGATCGGCGTCGTGGCCTCGTCGTCGGTCTGCAGCGTCTCAATCAGTATCGGAAGTTCCGGCGCTATTACCCCGAGGCCACCGATCGGTCGTACTGATCCGGCGGTCGAAGGGAGGAGAAGCCATGACGACTACTGAGTTGCGGCCTCTGGATGCGGACGGCATGCGCATCGCGGCCGCCGGAGTCGCCCCGTTGCCGATCGAGCAGTCGGCGGTCTGGGAGCCTTTCGAGGTGTCCCAGGGGCGTCCTTGCTGGGGTCGATTCGAGTGGTTCGAGGACGACAAACGCATCGCGCTGCTGTGCCTCTATGAGTACAACCTGCACGGAGCGCGTTACCTCTGGGCGCGCCATGGACCGGTGTGGCTGCGCGAACAGTCGCCTGCTCGGGAGGTGGCTCTGCGAGCCAATCTGCGAAAACTGGTTCGGCGGATCGATCCAGGGATCGTCTTCGTGCGTCTCCACGCCGCCTATCGAGCGACGGACCTCACCGAACTGCTCCAGGCGATCACCTATGACAGGACCGTCATCATCGACACCTCCGGTGGAAACGAGGACTCGGTTCTCGCCTCGATGACGACGGACGGACGTCGGGCCGTGCGCCGAGCGATGAAACGCATGTCGGCCGGAGACGCCGAGGTCGTGGAGGAGACGGGGCTGACTCGGGAGGCCCTTGCCGAGTATTACGACGTCCTTGAGGAAACTGCTGCGCGTGACGGGTTCCGTCCCCATCCGATGTCGGTGTACTGGGACCTGTTGACCTCGCTGGGGCCCGACCACGCGCGTCTGTTCGGCGTAAGGGTGGGAAAAGACCGTGAGCTTGCGTGCTGGGATCTCGTCCTCGCCAATGATCGTCAGGCGACGGCCTACTACGGAGCGTCGCGGACAAGCGCTCGAGCGGTGCTGGGTCCGGATGCCCTGGATTTCTCGATAGCAGTGATCCTCGCCAGCGAAGGCTTTCGTGGATTCGACCTGATGGGTGCCCATTCCGCACGCGTTCCCGAGTTGTACAGCGTCGGGCGCTACAAACGTCGGTTCGCCCGGTCCTACACGGACGTTGATGGTGCCTGGGACATGCCGATCCGGTGGGCCCTGTACCGGGGATTGGTGATGAGTCTGCGGGCCAAGCATGCGGCGGTTCGACTTCGGACGAAACGGGCGGAGTCCTCCGGCTCGCACGACTGACCCCATGAGGAGCGCTTTCCCGGAGCAATCGCGGCGACCGCTCGCGGGCCCAGTCGGTCCCGGCGGGTAGCATGACTGCGTCAGGAACCATGTGGAAGGACCGAGGTCTGGTGCGCACCGGGTATGTGCGCGCACACACGGTCGAGGCGGCCAACGCCGCAACAGGAGGAATCGAAGTGCCAGCCATCAACGCGACCATCGACGGTGTCATTCAACATCCCGAGGTCGGCACGACGGGCATGACGTGGTACGCCGACCGGCGTGAGGTCGTCGCCATGAGTGTCAATGGACAGGCCCGTGACCTGGTCTCCCAGATTCCCGAGGGCGCGAGCGTCGAAGCAATCACGCTCGATTCGCCGGCAGGCCTTCAGATCTTGCGCCACTCGACGACGCATGTCTTGGCCCAGGCGGTCCAGGACCTGTTCCCCGACGTCAACTTGGGTATCGGTCCCTTCATCACTGATGGGTTCTATTACGACTTCGGCAACATCGACGCGGTGACGCCGGAGCTACTGCGCGACCTCGAGAAACGGATGAAGCGCATCGTCAAGGAGGGCCAGGCTTTCCGGCGGCGCGTCGTGAGCGAGGACGAGGCCCGGGAGGAACTCGCCGACCAGCCCTACAAACTCGAGCTCGTCCGGACCAAGGGCAAGGGCGCGGAGGATGCAGCAGTCGAGGTCGGCCACGGCGAGCTGACGATGTACGACAACGTCCGCCGAGACGGCACGGTTGCCTGGAAAGACCTGTGCCGGGGGCCGCATCTGCCGAGCACCCGGTTGATCGGTAACGGGTTCGCGCTGACGAAGTCGTCTGCTGCCTACTGGAAGGGCAACCAGGCCAACGACCAGCTCCAGCGTATCTATGGGACCGCGTGGGCGTCGAAGGACGAGTTGGTGGTCTACCAGGAGCGGATCAAGGAAGCGGAGCGTCGCGACCACCGTCGACTCGGGACGGAGCTCGATCTCTTCTCGTTCCCGGAGGAGATCGGTCCGGGTCTGGCCGTCTTCCATCCCAAGGGTGGCATCCTGCGCCACACGATCGAGAGTTTCATCGTCGACGAGCACCTCAAGCGGGGCTTTGACATCGTTTCGACCCCGGTGATCTCCAAGGGCGGGCTCTTCCATACCTCCGGTCACCTGCCTCACTACGCGGACACGATGTTCCCGCCGATGATCGTCGACGAGGAACGCGACGACGAGGGACGGATCACCCACGCTGGCCAGGAGTACTACCTCAAGGCCATGAACTGCCCGATGCACAACCTGATCTATCGCTCTCGGGGACGGTCCTATCGTGAGCTGCCGGTCAAGCTGTTCGAGATGGGCAATGACTACCGCTATGAGAAGTCCGGGGTTGTCCAGGGCCTGACCCGGATGCGCGGTTTCACCCAGGACGATTCCCACATCTACTGCACGCCGGAGCAGGCGCCCCAGGTGATGAAGGATCTCCTTGACTTCTTCGCGGAAATCCTCAGCGCGTTTGGGCTGACCGATTACTACCTCGAGCTGTCGACACGGGACCCGGACGGCAAGAACCAGGACAAGTTCATCGGCTCGGACGCGGACTGGGAGGCCGCGACCCGGATTCTCGAGGAGACAGCACGTTCGACGGGACTCGACCTCGTTCCGGATCCCGGTGGCGCTGCGTTCTACGGTCCCAAGGTGTCGGTCCAGGCGAAGGACGCGCTGGGGCGCACCTGGCAGATGTCGACCGTCCAGTACGACTTCAACCAACCCGAGCGTTTCGGCCTCGAGTACACCGCGGCTGACGGATCTCGCCAGCGGCCCGTCATGATCCATGCGGCCAAGCTCGGGTCGGTCGAGCGCTTCATCGGCGTGCTGACCGAGCACTATGCCGGGGCCTTCCCCGCATGGCTCGCTCCGGTCCAGGTGCGCCTGGTTCCCGTGGCGGAGGCCTTCGGTGACTACGTCGATGACGTGGCGGCACGGCTGCGTGACCGGGGTGTGCGCGTCGAGGTCGATCATTCCGATGATCGCTTCGGCAAGAAGATCCGCAACGCCGCGAAGGAGAAGGTCCCCTACACGCTCATCGTCGGTGGCGAGGACGTCGAGGCCGGAGCCGTCTCCTTCCGCTTCCGTGACGGCACGCAGGAGAACGGCGTGGTGGTGGACCAGGCGATCGAGCGGATCGTTGCCCACATCCGACAGCGCATCAACACGGACGCGCTGTGAGCGAGGAGAACGGGACGGAGCCTGTGGAGGATCCGGGAGAAGGGCAATCGGCGACAGTCGAGGCGCGTGATGCGAGGACCTACGCCGGGGTGCCTGACAGCTTCGATCGCCTGTGGACGCCGTATCGGATGGCGTACATCAACGGGGACCACAAGCCCGCGGACTCCAGTTCGCAGGAGTGCCCATTCTGCGACGCCCCCGGCAAGACCGATGAGGACGGACTGATCGTCCATCGTGGGCAGACGTGCTACGTGCTGATGAATCTTTTCCCCTACAACTCCGGACACATGCTCGTGTGTCCCTATCGGCATGTCTCCGACTACACCGATCTGGGCCGGGACGAACGGGCGGAATTCGGTGAGCTGTCGGCCACCGCCATGAGGGTCGAGCGGCAGGTCTCCTCGGCCCAGGGGTTCAATCTCGGAATGAACCAGGGAGCGGTGGCCGGAGCCGGAATCGCCGCTCACCTGCACCAGCACATCATTCCGCGATGGCTGGGCGATGCGAATTTCTTTCCGATCATCGCCCGCACCAAGGCGATTCCCGAACTTCTTGAGGACGCGCGAGCGCGTTTGGCTGCGGCTTGGCCGATGTCCGATGAGTTCCAGGTACCCCCCGAGGAGGACTGACTGATGCTCGGCACCCACGGTCGTTCGGTGACCCGAACGATCTTCACACCGGTGGCTCGCGGCCTCGCCGCCCTGCACGTGACTCCCGACATGGTGACCGTGGCGGGCACGATCATCACGATCGCTTTGTCCGCCGGTGTCTTGGCACGGGGATACCTCTGGCAGGGCGGGGTCGCGCTTGGTGTCGTCCTGTTCTGTGACTCCGTCGACGGTGTGCTCGCCCGAATGACGAACCAGGTTTCGAAGTTCGGTGCCTTCCTCGATTCGACGCTCGATCGGTTGGGCGATGGCGCCGTCTTTGGCGCCCTCTTGGCCTGGGCCGCTCTCGGAATGGAACCGGGGACGACTCGCACGGTCTCGATCATCGCGGGCATCGTCGCGATGATCGGTGTGGGGACTGTTCCCTATGCCCGTGCGCGTGCCGAATCGGTGGGCGTCGAGGCGAAGGTTGGCATCGCCGAGCGGACCGATCGTCTGGTCATCGCACTGGTCTGTGCGGGCTTCTCCGACTGGGGATGGGGCGACTGGTTCTATCCGGCAGGGCTGTGCTGGGTCGCCTTCGCGTCGATCGTCACCGTGATCCAACGAGTGGTTTTCACCCGGAAGGCGCTCGCCCGGTGAATCGTGCCTCTCTCTATCTCGCTGCCTGGCGCGCGGTCCCACGCCTGCCGATGGGGTTCGTCCTCGGGGTGACGCGTGCGGCCGCGGATATCGCGTGGGCGCTCCACGGGCGGCCGGTGCGCATGCTGGGATCGAACATCTCCCGGGTGCTCGGTCGCCGGGTGACGGGACGAGAGCTCCGCCACGCGGTCGAGTCGCATTTCCGGACGTATGCGGAGCAATTCGCGATGGCGGGGATCTCTCCTGCAGATCTCGATGCATCGGTGAGTTTCAATCACTTCGACCGCCTTCGCGAGTTGACCGCAGACGGTCCGGCGATCCTCGCGCTGACCCACTCGGGCAACTGGGACCTCGCAGGTGCCTGGGTCACACATCAGGGGCTGCCGATCCTCACGGTCGCCGAACGGCTCGACCCACCCGCGCTGTTCGATGCCTTTGTCTCCTTCCGTGAGGGACTCGGGATGGAGATCATCGGTGCAGGCAAGGGGGAGTCCGTCTTCCCCCGTCTGGTTGCGTCCGCTCGCGGTCGATCGATCCTGGTGCCCCTATTGGCCGACCGGGATGTGACGGGTTCCGGCATCGAGGTCGACCTGGCGGGTCACCGGGCGCTGGTCGCCGCAGGTCCCGCTGCATTGGCCGAACGATTGGGATGCCCTCTCGTGGCGGCGGTCATCCACTATGAACGGACCGGGCGACGATGGCGGACAGTGGTCGACACGACTGAGCCCGTTCGCCCTCCCGGTCGTACCGAGAGCCGTACGGGCGTCGAGACCCACACGCAGGCATGGGTCGATGCGGTAGCGCCGCTCCTGAGGGCGCATGCGACGGACTGGCACATGATGCAGCCCGTTCTTGTGTCCGACCTCGATCCGGAGCGTCTGGCGCGGTCACGGGCAGCACACCGACGCGAGCAGGAAGCGGGGGAGGGACAATGAAGATCGGCATCGTGTGCCCTTACTCCTGGGACGTGCCTGGGGGCGTGCAGTTCCACATCCGTGATCTGGCCGGGGAGCTGCTTGGCCGTGGGCACTCGGTGTCGGTCCTCACCCCGTCCTCGACGGCGGTCCTTCCCGAATGGGCGACCTCGGTGGGGCCCGCTGTGCCGATTCGGTTTAACGGATCGGTGGCCCGGTTATCCTTCGGCCCACGGGTCTCCATGCGGACCCGGAGGTGGCTGGACGAGGGACAATTCGATGTGCTCCATGTCCACGAGCCGACGGTGCCCTCCATTTCGATGTTGGCGCTGATGAGCACGGACGTCCCGACGGTGGGGACATTTCACTCCGCAATGGACCGGTCCTACGCCCGCGAGATGACGGCGGGTGTCGTTCGGCCCCTGATGGAGAGGCTCTCCGCGCGCATCGCTGTGTCGGAAGAAGCTCGGCGCACGCTCGTCGAGCACCATGGTGGGGACGCCGTCATTATTCCGAACGGCGTCCGCACGGACGTCTTCCGCGGGGCAACACCCCTGTCTGACTGGGCGAGCACACCGGAGCGCCCCGTCATCGTCTTCCTCGGACGGCTCGACGAGCCCCGCAAGGGGTTGCCCGTGTTTGCGGCGGCGATCCCGCGTGTGCTCGAGGCCGTGCCCGGAGCGCGGTTTCTCATCGCGGGTCGCGGTGTGGCCGAGGACGTGCGTGCCGATCTCGGCTTGGTCGGAGGCTCGGTCGAGTTCCTCGGGGAGATCACCGATGACCAGAAGGAATCATTGCTGCGCGGAGCGACGATCTATGTGGCGCCGCAGACCGGTGGGGAGTCCTTCGGCATCGTCCTCGTGGAGGCGATGGCGGCGGGGTGCGCAGTCGTGGCTTCGGAGCTGGAGGCATTCCGGGCGGTCCTCGCGGACGGCGCGGCAGGGATTCTCTTCCCGATCGGCGACGATCTCGCGCTCTCGGAGGCCCTGATATCGGCACTGGGGGATCGGGATGCGCTCGCAGCGATCGCCCGGGCGGGACAGCGAGCATCCTCGCGCTATGACTGGGGCGTCGTCACCGACCGGATCCTTGCCGTGTACCAGGCAGTTCTCGGGACTGCGCCATCCGCGGATTCCGGCCTCACGGCTTCGGTTCTCGGCCTGTTGCGCGGAGGCGCGCGGAGGAACACCACATGAGCGTCTGGCAGTGGGTGCTCCTCGGTGTTCTCCTGGTTGTCGCGGTGGTCGTGGCATGGCAGTCGGTGCAACTGGCGACCCGGCTCGACCGTCTCCATTGGCGGATACTGTCGGCCCGGGACTCGTTGGATCGTTTGACCGCGCGACGGGCCGTCGAGGCCAGATTGACCGTTTCATCCGGGGTCTTGACCGGCGCGGCAGGAGCGCGTGTCGATCAAGCGGCGTTGCAGTGCCTGACCGGCGAGGATGCGCTCTTCGTCCGGGACCTGCTGGATCTGCGTCGTACCCGTCTTCCACCAGTCAGCGACGATGAGAGAGCCGTTGCCGAACGCAATGAACGGGAGTCGGCGCTCTCGCGGGTTCTGCGCGAGGAACTGACCCCAGAGGTCCGGGAGCACGCGCGAATGTCTGAGGTCAGTCGCGAACGGGTGGAGGCGCTCGACATGGCGTGTTACCGGGTTCGCTTGGCGCGATCGATGCACAATCTGGACGTCGCACAGGTCGTTCATCTGCGCGAGCGGACATTGGTTCGCGTGCTCCACCTGTATGGGCACGCGCCGACGCCGGCGACCGTCGACTTCGACGATGGCGCCGGAGACGACGAAGCAGAGAGCCGATCATGAGCATCGAGGGTTCTCCGAGCCCGTGGGGAGGTCCGGGGGAGGACTACCGCCTGAGCCGGATCAACGGACCGGTCGCGACCGGGGACGCTTCCGGGAAGAATACGGGGCTTCCTGCTGTCGGTGAGCCCGGGCCGGGGGGAGCCGCCCCCGTGTGGCAGGTGCCGCGTCGGCGTCGGTCACTGCCGTGGTTCGAGATCCTCTTCATCGGTCTGGGGGTCGTGGGCGTCGCCGTGACCGTCGCAAGTTACGCGCTGACCGGAGGAATCGCCTCGACCGCCGCAATGGCCGCACTTGCATTGGTGCCTCTGCTGTTCGTTCTGGCGCTCGTCTCCTACATCGACCGGTGGGAACCCGAGCCGTTGTGGCCGCGTCTGGTCAGCCTAGTCTGGGGTGCGGGTGTCGCCGCCCTGGCAGCGTCGATCGTCAACACCGCGATGCTGATGAACGTCGCTCAGGTCACCGGGGATTACGAGGGATCACTGGCCGTCATTGCGGTGACCGTGGCCCCGATGGTCGAAGAATTCCTCAAGGGACTGGGCGTCGTCATCATCATCCTGTGGCGGCGCACGAACATCAACTCGTTGCTCGACGGAGTTGTCTACGCCGGGTACACGGGAGCCGGTTTCGCCTTCGTCGAGAACATCCAATACTTTCTCGATGCCCAAGGAACCGGACAGGCCGCGTTGGGAGTCACGGTGTTCCTGCGGGGAGTTCTCAGCCCGTTCGTCCACCCGATGGCGACGTCGTTCACCGGCCTGGCGTTGGCCTACGCCGTCGTGGGCACGAAGTCCCGGTGGTCGTGGTTGTGGCTGGGACCGATCGGGTGGGTTGCTGCGGTGTTCGTGCACGGCTTGTGGAACTACCTGTCGACGGCTGGGGCACTCAGCTGGTTCACCTTCTATCTCGTCGTCGAGGTCCCCTTGTTCTGCTGCTGGGTCGGAGGTCTGCTCGTCGGCTCCGCCCATGAAGCCAGACGCATCGCCCATGGGCTGGTTCCCTATGTGCGCACGGGGTGGTTGCTCCCGGCCGAATCGATGATGGTCACAACCCGCGCCGGCCGGAAGTCCTCGCGGAAATGGGCGGCATCCGGTGGGAAGGAGTCGGCGCGCGCCATGCGGACCTTCCAGACGACGGCCGCGAGTCTCGGACTCGATCAGCTGATCATGACGCGGATCGGTCCCCAGACCGACCGGATCGCGAACGACCACGATCTGTTGCGCGCGCTGGGCGAATCGCGGCGGGTTTTCCTGGACGCGACGCGTCGAGCCTCCGCCCAGACCGGCCTGTTCTGATGAGTGCATTGGGCCCTGAGTGGGTTCCTGACGAACAGGGGATCCCGCACCGCAACGCGGCGAGAGTGATTCTCTTCGATCCTCGAGGACGGATCCTGCTGGCAATCGGGCACGATCGGGATGAGCCGGAGCGCCAATGGTGGTTCACGATCGGCGGCGGATTGATGGAGGGGGAGTCCTTCCAAGAAGGTGCAGTGCGGGAAATGCGCGAGGAAACGGGCATCGTCCTCGATCCGGCGGATCTGGTCGGTCCCGTGCTCTATCGCGATGTTCTCTTCGACTTTCTCGCTGTCACCGCTCGCCAGGAGGAGTGGTTCTTCCTCGCCCGCACGACCGCGACCACGATGGACACATCGGGGTGGACCGACCTCGAACGGGAGCTCATCGACGGCCAAAAATGGTGGGATCTCGACGAACTCGAGCGCGAAGAGACTCGTCGGGAGGTCTATCCGGTTGGCCTTGCACAGCGCGCGCGACGGTGGCGCGAGGGATGGGACGGCACGATCGAGCGTGTTCGCGAACGCTGATCGGCACAGGATCAGTGCTGATCACCACGCAGACGGCGTCTGGATGACCAGTTCAAGGTTGCGTTTTTGCAACGGCGCGAGCTTGAGTTTGATCATCGTTGACAGGTCTTCGTAAGGATGCTTAACTAACGAATGAGGCAGATACCACAGACGTAGCCGTCGAACGGGACGATGGGCGGGTGGGGAAGAGGTCCTTTTCCCTGTCCGCTCTGTCGTTTCCGAGCGGGGCTCGTCCGGCAATGACCGTTGGCACGCGCACAGTTGCGCTTCACCCAAGGAGACGCATTGAACACCAGGACACGAAAGATGGCGGCCTCTGGGATCGCCCTTGCAACGATGATGGGCCTCGTTGCCTGTTCGAGCGGAGGCTCGGAAGACGCCGACGGATCCGAATCTGGGTCAACGACTGCAGTCCCAGCAACGAGTGGAGCAGGTCAGACGATCACTGTCTGGGCAATGAATGGTGATCTCAAGGATGAGACGATTGCGGCCATCAACGCTGAGTTCACCAAGCAGACTGGGGCCGAAGTCAAGGTCGAGACCCAGCCGTGGGCAGACATCGCCACGAAGATCACGACGGCGCTGTCGACGTCGACTCCGCCTGATGTGCTCGATCTTGGAAACACGCAGGTTGCCACGTTCGCTGCCAATGGCGGACTTCTCGATCTGACCGAGTACAAGGATGACCTCGCCCAGGGCCAGACCTGGCTTGCTGGCCTCGTCGATCCGGCCACCATCGATGGCTCGCTCTACGGTGTTCCGTCCTTTGGCGGGGCCCGTGCGGTCATCTACAACAAGGATGTTTGGTCGGCCGCTGGCATCACGACGCCACCGACCACCTACGACGAGTTGACGGCCGACCTTGACAAGATCAAGGCAGCCAACAGTTCAACAGACTTCTCGGCGTTGTACTTGCCAGGTCAGTACTGGTACTCAGGCATCCAATGGATATGGGACGCCGGTGGCGATCTTGCAACTGCGTCGGGAGACAAGTGGACGTCTGGCTTCGGTTCGTCAGAGTCCCAGAAGGGCCTTGACGAATGGAAAGAATTCCAGAACACGTATTCTTCGGAGGCTTCTCGCACGCTCAACACCGACGAGCCTGATCAGGACCAGCTGTTCGCGGATGGCAAGTCGTCGGCCGTCATTGGAAACTCCAATGACGTCGCCCAGATCATTAAGGCAAACGCGGCCCTGAAGGACTCCGTGGCAACGTTCGCGATGCCAGGCTCCTCCGGGTCTGATCAGCCGGTCATGCTCGCTGGTTCGGACTGGGGCATTGCAGCCAAGAGCCAGAACCAAGAGCTCGCATTGCAGTGGGTCAAGATCGCTGCGAGCCCGGACATGCAGAACACCTACATCTACGGCAACGACGGCTGGGTTCCGAACTCCACTGAGGGAATCGACAAGGCGACCGCATCTTCAACGATGACGGACGTCAACAAGTCGTTCTTCGAGGCCGCGAAGAACTCGAAGGCCACCCCGGCGAGTGCCGGGTGGGCGCAGCTGGAGGATCCTGGCATCAAGCAGTTCTTCCAGTCGATTGCTTCCGGATCGAAGTCGGTCGCGGACGCCACCTCGCAGTGGGATTCGACGGTCAACGAGGCTCTCAACAACGGTTGATCTGACGATGACTTCATCTCCTACGGTTCCTGGCGCGCCGACCCAACAGTCGACGCGCCAGGGGTCTGCGGCGCCCGCTCCGACGCGAGACGCAGGACGCAAGCCATTGCGGTCGGGTTCCCGGTGGACGCCACTGTGGATGGTTTCACCGGCCGGGATCGTCATCTTGGTCGTCGTCGGGGCTCCGATCGTCTTCCTGATCTACACCTCGTTCACGAATTACAGCCAGAAGACGCTGTTCACCGGCCGGTATTCCATGGTTGGGTTCGATCAGTACACGCGGATCTTCTCCGACATGGACTTCTATCGTGCCCTGGGACTGACTCTGTGGTTCACCGTTGCGCTCGTGGCAGGATCGGTCGTCATCGGTGTGTTGATCTCGGAGCTGATGATGAGGCTGTCGACGATCATGCGCTATGTGGTCACAATCGTCCTGATCTTCGCGTGGGGTATGCCCAACGTCGCGTCCTCGCAGGTCTGGAACTGGCTCTTCCAGCCTGGCTACGGCGTTGTAAATTGGCTGCTGGCACGTCTGAGAATCTTCGGGGACACAACGAACCTGTCATGGTCGAACAACATGCTGCTCGGCTTGGCGTGCATTTGGCTGCTGGTCGTCTGGCAAGCAGTGCCCTTCATCGCACTCACGGCCTACGCTGCTCAGAGTCAGATTGATCCGGCTTACGCAGAAGCTGCCCGGATTGACGGCGCAGGAGAGTGGCGGATCTATTTCTCGATCACTTTGAGCTTCTTGCGCCCGACGTTGCTGCTGATCACGATTCTTTCGGTGATCTGGGACTTCAACGTCTTCAATCAGATCTGGCTGGTCACTCAGGGCGGTCCAGGCTCGTCCACGGCGACGTTGGGCGTATGGACGTACATGACGGCCTTCACGAACTTCAAGATCGGTACGGGTGCTGCGATCTCCGTGGTGACGACTCTCCTGCTCATTGCGTTGTCCGGTGCCTATGTGCGTCATCTGTTGAGATCTGGTGAGGACCTATGAGCGCTGCGTCTGTCCGAGCGGGCGGGCGGCGTCGTCGCCGTGTCTGGAAGCATGTCGGTGCGAATGCGATCGCGGTGATTTTCTGTGTCGTGTGGTTCTTCCCCGTCTACTGGATGATCAATACCTCGTTCAAGCCCCGTTCCGAGATTCTGTCGGCGACTCCTGAGTTCTGGCCCCGTCATCCGACAATTCATAACTTCGTCGTGGCGATCACGGAGACGACGTTCCTCACGAACCTCAAGAACTCTGTGATCATCGTGTCGGTGGCCGTGGTCTTCGCCATCGTCCTGGCGTTTTTCGCCTCAGCGGCGCTCAGCCGGTTCCGGTTTCGTGGCCGTCGGACGATCCTCGTGCTGATCCTGATTGTTCAAATGCTTCCCGGGACCGCACTGCTGATTCCACAGTTCTTGATTTTCAACCGGCTCGGAATGCTGGACACATATTCGGGGCTGATCCTTGCGTACGTGGCAGCCGTTCTTCCGTTCTCGATCTGGGTGATGCGGGGCTTTTTTCTCGCCATTCCCAAAGAGATCGAGGAAGCGGCGTGGGTCGATGGTGCTGGGACTTGGCGGACCTTGCGGTCAGTGCTCTTCCCGATGGTCCTTCCGGGCGTGATCTCGACAAGCATTTTCGGATTCATCTCCGCGTGGAATGACTACGTGACCGCCTATACCTTCATGAAGCAGTCATCGCATTACACACTGCCGGTCTGGCTGGTGTCATTCAACACTCCGACGTCCGGAACGGATTATGGGGGTCAAATGGCGGCGTCGGTGCTCTTCGCATTGCCCGTGGTGGTCTTCTTCCTCATCATTCAGCGCAATCTTGTCACCGGTATGTCCGCGGGCGCCGTCAAGGGCTGAACAGGCGAAGAAGAGCACACGGAGGCCACGGGGTGCCTCGAATGAAGTCGTCTCGCGGCTTCGTGGAGCGAGCTGCGTCGAAGGGGTGGTTGCCTTGGCGTGTGGTCCTTCAGGCAGGTGTGCCAAGTGCCGCCAGGCACGCTCCGCGTGGCGTGAGATCCGCGGAGTCGGGGACCAACAGACATCTTTCCTCAAGGTGTTGATGCTGGAGGAACGGTGAAGCTGCTCCGCGCAGCAGCAGCGTCCGGCGCAACCCGTCGATCAACGGATCGCCAACGTCGGCAATTCCACCCCCGATGAGGATCCATCGCGGGTCGACGGTCTGCGCCACGATCTGGACGCAGTGAGCCAGCGCCGTCAGCCAAGTGTCGCGGACTTCGCGGGCCCGGGAATCACTGCTTGCGGCGGCGAACAACGCGACGGCGCTGTGGATTCCGGGTGGTGTCGGCCAGAGGCGGTCGATCGCGGAGCCGGAGGCATAGAGCTCGAGGCATCCGCGTTGACCACACCGACACAGGGGTCCGTCGGCGACGTAGGGGACGTGTCCGATCTCGCCGGAGGCTCCGGAGAATCCTGCGCGCGCTCGGCCAGAGAGAACGAATCCGGCAGCGAGCCCCGTCCCGATGGCGATCAGCGCGGTGTCGTCTCCCTCGGTATGCGTCGCATGGGCGGACCCGATGGCGGCGGCGTTGACGTCGTTCTCGAGGTGGACATCCACTCCGACGGAAGCGCTGACCAGCCTGGCGAGGGGCAGGGGATCCTCGCCGATCTCCAGATTGACGGCTGACGCGACGCAGCCGCGGATCGGGTCGACGACACCGGGGATTCCGATGCCGATTCGATCGACGTTCTCAAGTGGAGTTCCCGACTGCGCCGAGAGAGCCTCGACGACATGGGCGACTGCGTGTACGACGCCCTCACCGCCAGGCACAGAAGGAGTCCGATGCGTGGCGAGGACCCCGTCTGGACCGTAGAGCACTGCGAAGGTCTTGGTGCCGCCGACGTCAACCCCGATGACGAGACGGTCGGGCCTGAACGGGCGGACGCCGTCCGTCGTCGGATCCGGCTGTCCGCCGGGTGATCGCGTATCGGCCGTCTCGTCGTCGGTCGGGACAGAAGCGGCAGGTCTCATCGGTGGTCCTGTTCCTGGTGTGATCGGATCACGTTTTCTCAGGCGATTCCGAGCTCGCCCAGAAGGACGAGGACGGCCGCACCGAACAGAGCCCGATCGTGGCTGAGTGGCGACATGCGAACCGCCAGGGCATCCCCGACGGAGGGCAACGTGCGGTCGCGCACGGCCTCAGCCAGTGAGGTCCGCAACGATCCATCGAGCAGGTCTCGGGGACCACCTAGGACAACCTCTGTGAGATCGAGGGCGGCAACGACGGGTGCAAGGATTTCACCAAGTCGAAGCCCAACGGCCGCGAGGTGATGCTCGGTCTCTTCCTCGGACAATCCGGAGACTGCCGAACGCAGCGCGGGGATGGAAGCAATCGTCTCGAGGCAGCCAAAGCGACCGCAGGCGCAGGCACGCGGGGCACCAAGCTGAGTGCCGGCGTCGCGGTCGTCAACGGCGACGACGTGTCCGATCTCCCCGACGGCATCGTGTGCGCCGATCAGAAGGATTCCGGAGACGACGAGTCCGGCACCGAGGCCGGACCCGAAAACGAGTGACAGCAGTCCGTCGCCGCTGGCACCTCCGAATGTGTATTCAGCGAGGGCTGAGGTGTTCGCGTCGTTGGCGACGTGGACGTCGACTGCGAGAGCCTCGTGGAGACGATCGGCGAGTGGAAGGTCGTACCATCCGCGGTTCGGAGCCTGGATGATTCGGCCCTCGGCAGCGATGATGCCGGGGGAGGAGACCCCGAGCCCCAGGAGCGGGCGGTCCGCGCTGTCCAGCAACGTCCTCGCGAATTCGATGAGAGTGGTGACGCCTTCCTCTCCAGGCTTGAGTGGCAGGTCCAAGGACTCGCGAGCGAGGACGCCTCCTGTGAGGTCGAAGACCGCGCCCGACAAGTCGCCGTCTCGAGTCAGATCAATGGCGGCGATGCACCAATCTTGCGTCGACAGGCCGACGACTGTTCCTCTTTTGCCGACTTTGCCGCCGCGGTCCTCGGGACCGAGTTCGGTGACGACGCGCTCTTCCAAGAGGGAGTCAACGAGCGTCGAGATAGTGACACGAGTCAGACCAGTCGCTCGGGCAAGACGCGCTCGCGAGGTGGGGCCGGAATGGAAGAGCTGCTGAAGAACGGCCGCTCGGTTGTGCGTGCGGGCCCCTTTAGGCTGGGCCGCCCCGGATGCTCGCAAAACCTTTGTCGACACGAGACAAGTAAAGTACATTTACAAAAGGACTTCAACACTTTCGTCTTTCAACCTACCGGATTCACCATCAGGAGATCACGATGCCGGCGGTCACATCTGGATCCACGCGAGAGTCGGACGGCCGCCCCGCCTATGAATGGCGGGGCCTCAGTCTGGATGTCGCTCGCCATTTTTTTGCTGTCGACGACATTGACACGCTCATTGACCTGGCGGCCGACCTGGAACTCAACCGCTTCCATCTGCACCTGAGCGACGACCAGGGATGGCGCATCGAAGTCCCGGCGCGACCGCAGCTCGTCCGGAGATCGTCCTCAGGCGCAGTGGACGGAGACCCCGGTGGGTTCTACACGCTCCGGGACTGGCGCCACCTGCAGGACCACGCCCGCCATCGCGGAATCGTCTTGATTCCCGAGATCGACGTTCCCGGACACACGAATGCCGCCCTGCACGCGGTTCCGGGCCTCAACATCGGAGAGACTCCCAAGGCCTATACGGGTATCGACGTGGGGTTCTCCACCTTGCACGTGGATGCTCCCGAGACCGAAGCCTTCCTGCGTGACGTCCTCGGTCAGGCAGCCGAGATGGGTGAGGGCTGGGTCCACATCGGTGGGGATGAATCCCATGCGACTCCTCGCGATGAATATGAGGAACTCGTCAGGATGGCGGTCCGAGTTGTCCACGATGCCGGTGCGCGCGTCATCGCCTGGCAGGAGGCCGCCGGCCTGCTGGAGTCGGGCGACATCGTCCAGGTCTGGGCTGACCCGCTTTCGTTGGCTCAGGGCGACGAGCAGGTGTGGGCCGACGACCTGTCAATCGAGGGGGTCACTGCGGCTTCGCACCGTGGGGTTGGTGTTCTGATGTCGCCGGCTTCGCACATCTATCTCGACATGAAGTACGCGGAGGGCGACCGGCTTGGGCTGACGTGGGCCGGGACGGTCGAACTCCAGCGAGCCCTCGAATGGGACCCGGCCGACATCGTGAGGGGAGTCGATCCGGCTTCCATTGTCGGCGTCGAGGCCGCTGTGTGGACCGAGACGATCCGGACCTTCGATGAGATGATCTCGATGCTCCTTCCGCGATTGGCCGCGGCCGCGGACGTTGCGTGGAATGGCTCGGGCGTCGGGCGATGGGAGTCGTTCCGCGAGGACGTGGCGGATCTCGGTGAGCAGTGGTCGGCCGAGGGCCTGGCCTTTCACCGTTCGCCGGGTGTCGACTGGCGCGACTGAGCCGATCAGGTCGCTCAGTGCAACCCCAGAACGGCCACGAGCACGTCGAGGCGGCGAAGGGTCAGAGTGTCGAAGACCTCGGCACGCACGGCGGGCTTCGCGCAGAAGGCAATGCCTAGCCCAGCGGTCTGCATCATCGGCACATCGTTCGCCCCATCGCCCACTGCGAGGGTGCGCGCCAGTGGCACGTCGTGCTGAGCGGCCCATTCGCGGAGTTTCCAAACCTTCGTGGCGGAGGTGACGATCTCTCCGAGGACCCGTCCGGTCAACAGGCCATCTTCGGACTCGAGGTGGTTGGCCACCCAGTGGTCGATTCCCAGGGATCGGCACAGGGGTGCGACGACTTCCTCGAATCCACCTGAGACCACGGCAAAGGTCCCCCCGGCTCGGTGAACCGCGTCGACCAGCGAGGCCGCGCCGGGGGTCAGCGTCAACGACTCGAGGACATCGGCGAACATCGACTGCGGAATGCCTTTCAGGGTCGCGACGCGCTCGCGCAGGGATTCGGCGAAATCGATCTCGCCGTTCATTGCTCGAGTGGTGATCGCTGCGACCTGCTCACGGGCATCTGCGCGGGCCGCCAATTCCTCGATGACTTCCTGGGCGATGAGCGTCGAATCGACGTCGGTGACGACGAGGCCGGGAACGGAACCCGTGAGTTCGGTGGGAAGGACGATCACATCGGGAGCAAGGCGGGTGGACTCCAGGCGTTGGCGGACCTGGGACAGAGAGAGGCCCGGTTGCGGCGTTCCCACGAGACGGACGAGACGCCAAGCGGGCGCAGCACCGTCCTCGGGTCCACGATGCAGGGAAACAGTTCCGTGAAGGAACCCCGCTGTTTCCGGCAGATCCGGCGGCACGACGATCGGTTGTTCGGAGACCAAGCATGCACACATCACCGGGCTGTCTGCGCTCACCATCGATTCACTTCGAGACCACCATTCCCTTGGGAACCACGGTGATCCCCGACTCTGTGACCGTGAACCCACGCTCCAGATCGTGATCGAGATCGACACCGACGACGGCACCTTCCTCGACGACAACGCCCTTGTCGAGGATCGCCTTGGAGACGATCGCGTGGCGGCCGATGCGGGAGTCGTTCATGACGACGGAGTCGGTGACCTGGGCCCACGAGTGGACGTAGACGCCCGGAGACACGATCGAGTGATAGACCTCGCCGCCGGAGATGATCGTGCCGAGGGAGACGAACGAATCCACCGCGTGACCCATGCGGGAATGCTCGTCGCCATAGACGAATTTGGCCGGGGGAAGGGACCCGTCCAGGAGTGTCATCGTCGGCCAGTCGTGGTTGTAGAGGTTGAAGATCGGATGGACGCTGATGAGGTCCATGTTGGCCTCGTAGTAGGCGTCCAGCGTCCCGACATCGCGCCAGTAGTTGCGGTCGCGCTCGGTCGACCCGGGGACGTCGTTGTCCTTGAAGTCATAGATCCCGCACTGTCCGCGCTCGACGAACCACGGGATGATGTTCCCGCCCATATCGTGCTTGGAAGACTCATCGACGGCGTCGGCGCGCAGGGCTGCCACCAGGTCTTTCGTCGTGAAGACGTAGTTGCCCATCGAAGCAAGGACCTTCATGGGGTCGTCCGGCAGACCCTCCGCGGTCTTCGGCTTCTCGAGGAATTCGGAGACGACTCCGTTGCGGGCCTCAATGACACCGAGTGCAGGGGCCAGTTCGACGGGCTGCCGGATCCCGGCGACCGTGGCCGGCAAACCCGACTCGATGTGGGACCTCACCATTTGGGAGAAGTCCATGCGGTAGATGTTGTCGGCCCCGATGATGACGATGTAATCGGGCTTCTCATCATCAACGATGTTGAGCGACTGGTAGATCGCGTCAGCACTGCCGAGGTACCAGTGGGGGCCTCGGCGCTGTTGGGCCGGAACGGGCGCGACGAAGTTGCCGAGCAAGGGCGACATGTACCAGGTTCGTGTGACATGGCGGTCGAGGGAGTGCGACTTGTACTGGGTCAGCACGACGACCTTCATGTATCCGGAGTTCACCATGTTCGACAACGCGAAGTCGATGATGCGGTAATGCCCACCGAAGGGCACTGCTGGTTTTGCCCGGTCCTTGGTCAAGGGCATGAGTCGCTTTCCCTCGCCACCCGCCAGGACGATCGCCAGGATGTGATTCACTGCCATGGCCCCAAGACTATGCGACAGAGCAGGTGAGGAGGGCGTGTTTCCGTCGGGCCACCCCGTGTTAGGTGCGTTCGTGCACGACGATCGGGGCCCGGACATGGGGATGCGAGGCGACGTCGGGCACGCTGGGCGGTGAACCAACCGGAAGCCCCGCTCCGCGCGCGGCGTCACCGGCTAGGCTCATCTCGGACACAGGAGGTTCGCATGCGCGTCGATCTGCTCACCCGTGAGTTCCCGCCCCATGTGTACGGGGGTGCGGGCGTTCACGTTACCGAGCTGGCCCGGGTTCTGCGCAGACTCGTCGATGACCTGAGGGTGCAGGCCTTTGATGGGCCTCGCGTCCCGGGAGAGACCGGAGCCGATCCTGGCGTCGTCGGTCATCTGGAACTTCCCGAATTGGCCGGCTCCAACGTTGCGCTGCGCACGATGGGCGTCGATCTGTCGATGGTTGCCTCCACGGAGGGCACTGACCTCGTCCACTCCCACACGTGGTACGCGAACTTCGCCGGACATGTCTCGTCGTTGATCCAGGATGTTCCCCATGTCGTCACTGCTCATTCCCTGGAGCCGTTGCGGCCGTGGAAAGCCGAGCAACTCGGCGGTGGGTATCGGCTGTCCTCCTTCATCGAACGCACGGCCTTCGAGGCCGCAGCGGCGGTCGTGGCGGTGTCCCGGGGCATGCGCGAGGACATCTTGCGGTGTTACCCGACGATCGACTCCGATCGCGTCCACGTCATTCACAACGGGATCGACCTCGAGAAATGGCACGCTCTGCAAACCGAGGAGGAGCGCGAGCTCCAGCGCCTTGTCCTCGCCGACAACGGCATCGATCCCACGCGCCCCACCGTTGTCTTCGTCGGTCGGATCACGCGCCAGAAGGGACTGCCGTACTTCTTGCGCGCCGCCAGGCATCTTCCGGCCGACGCCCAGATCGTCCTGTGTGCCGGCGCCCCCGACACGAAGGAGATCTCGATCGAGGTCGATGGCCTCGTGCGTTCCCTCCAGCAGGAGCGCAGTGGGATCGTCTTCATCGAGCGGATGCTGCCTCACGAGGAGCTGAGGGCGATTCTCGACGCGGCCGACGTCTTCATCACGCCCTCGGTCTATGAACCTCTCGGGATCGTCAATCTGGAGGCGATGGCGATGGGCCTGCCGGTGGTCGGCACCGATACCGGCGGCATTCCCGATGTCATTGTCGACGGGGAGACCGGATACTTGATTCCGATCGTGCAGAAACACGACGGGACGGGCACCCCGATCAGTGCCGAACGCTTCCAAGCCGACATCGCTGAGCGGGTGACACGGTTGTTGGAGGATCCTGCCCTCGCCCACACCATGGGCCAGGCGGGGCTGGCGCGCGCCCGCGCCGAGTTCTCCTGGGACTCGGTGGGACGCGCGACGGTCGACCTGTATCGATCGCTTCTCAGGAATTAGGTCACCCGGAGCGCCCCGCCGGGTCGTGGGGTCGATGGAGCAGGTGCCGGACCGATAGGCTGCAGCCATGGAGACAGTCGTCGATCTCGCGGACGTCACGGTGGCACGCGGGAACACCCGGATTCTCAAGTCCGTTTCGTGGACCACCCACGTGGGGGAGCACTGGGTGATCGTCGGCCCCAACGGTGCGGGGAAGACGACCCTCGTCCGGGTCATCTCGGGTCGGGAGGCGCCGGTGTCCGGGACCGCGAGCGTGCTCGGCGCCCGGATCGGCTCTCACGACCCCGCGGAACTGTCGACCCGGGTGGGCTTCGCCTCCCAGAGTCTGGCCCAGCGCATTCCCGGGTCGGAAAAGGTCCGGTCCGTCATCCTCACGGCCGCGTGGGGGCAATCGGTGAGCTACCACGAGGATTACGAGGATGCCGACACCGGTCGGGCCGACGACCTCATGGCGGTTTTCGGCGTGTCCGGGCTGACCGACAGGCGTTTCGGGACTCTCTCGGAGGGCGAACGGCAACGGGTGTTGTTGGCTCGTGCCCTCATGACTGATCCAGAGATCCTCATCCTCGATGAACCGACGGCCGGGCTCGACCTCGGGGCGCGTGAGCTCCTGGTTGGCGCTCTCAATGAGATCGCCGGGCATGAAGGATCCCCGCAACTGGTCCTCGTCACCCACCAGATCGAGGAGATCGCTCCCGGATTCACTCACGCGGCCGTCATGTCGGACGGGCGCATCGTGGCGGCCGGGCCGATCGAGGAGATCCTGACCGGTGTCACGTTGTCCCGGGCTTTTGGTCTGCCGCTGACCGCAGGGCGCACCGACGGGCGCTGGTGGGCCCATGGCATTGACGCGCCCCATCAGGGAACGGGATCCCGCACGGTGTCCTGACACGGGCTCCCTGACGGAGCTACGCAGTCCGCGGTCCGGCCGCGGGGGAGGAGAACGATCGAGATGCACGTCGAATGGTGGTGGTGGGTGGTTGCGGGGCTCGGCCTCGGGATCATCGAAGTGCTGACGGTGGACCTGATCTTCCTCATGCTCGCGATCGCTGCGATCGTTGCGGGGCTTGGCTCCCTCCTCGGCCTGCCTGTGGTCGGTCAGGTCATTCTGTTCGCCGTGGCGGCCCTGGTACTGCTGGTGCTCGTGCGGCCATGGGCGAAGTCCCACCTCTTACGATCCACGCCGGACGTGCGCACCAATGCCCAGAGCCTCATCGGCCTCGAGGCCGTTGCCCTGACGAGGCTGAGCGGGGCGGACGGCCGGGTCCGTCTGGCCGGTGACGCATGGAGCGCCCGTACTTTTGACTCGACGGAGCTCCCCGCAGGCACTCCCGTGAAAGTGATCTCCATTGACGGGGCGACCGCAGTGGTCGGCCCGGTCGACATGACCGTTGCCACGCCATCCGACCAAGTGGCCTGACCCCATCCAATCCCTCCGGAAGGAGAACCGAAGTGCCGGACAACCTCATCGGGCTGATCATCCTGGCCCTCATCGTCATCTTCGTCGTTGTCATCATCGCTCGGGCTGTCCAGGTCGTGCCGCAGTCGCGCGCCCTGGTCGTTGAGCGCCTGGGCAAGTTCCATTCCGTCATGTTCGCCGGTCTGCATCTGGTCGTTCCCTTCGTCGACCGGATCGCGAGCCGCGTTGACTTGCGTGAGCAGGTGACGAGTTTCCCGCCCCAGCCGGTCATCACGGCCGACAACGTCGTGGTCTCCATCGACTCGGTGATCTACTACCAGGTCAATGATCCGATGCATGCCACCTATGAGATCGCCAATTTCATCCAGGCGATCGAGCAGCTGACCGTGACGACGCTGCGAAATGTCATCGGTTCCCTCGACCTCGAGCAAACCCTGACCAGCCGTGACCAGATCAACCAACAGTTGCGTGGCGTGCTCGATGAGGCGACTGGACGTTGGGGCATTCGCGTCAATCGGGTCGAGCTCAAGGCGATCGATCCGCCACCCTCGATCCAGCAAGCGATGGAACAGCAGCTGCGTGCTGAGCGTGACAAGCGCGCCACGATCCTCACGGCGGAGGGCGTTCGTCAGTCGCAGATCCTCCAGGCCGAGGGTGAAAAACAATCGGCGATTCTCAAGGCTGAGGGTGCGGCCCAGGCTGCCGTCACCCGTGCCAAGGGCGACGCCGAGGCGATCGAGACCGTGTTCTCCGCGATTCACGATGGCAATCCGACGCCGGATCTGCTCAGTTACCAGTACCTGCAGACGCTCCCCCAGATCGCTCAGGGCAACGCGTCGAAGATATGGGTCGTTCCCACGGAGCTGACGGCGGCACTCAACGCGATCTCGAAGGGCTTCGGGTCAGACGGCTCGGGCGCAGCGTCTGTTCCGACACCCTCGAGGCTGCCAAGCGCGACAGCGCCTGCATCTGCTCCGCCGGCAGAGGTCTGAGCGACACAGGGTCGCCCTGGATGGACAGCGGGGCCGACGCGCGGAGAGCATTCGCGCGTCGACCCCCCGTCGAACGAGAAGGAGGAGCGTCCATGGACGTCCAGCAGGAGCGCGTGCTCCAGGAGATCGCGGAACGCAACATTCGCTTCGTCCGGTTGTGGTTCACCGATGTCGCGGGTGTGCTCAAGTCTGTGGCCGTCGATCCGGGTGAGCTCGAGGACGCGTTCTCGGAGGGCATCGGCTTCGACGGCTCATCGATCGAGGGTCTGACCCGAGTCCAGGAGTCCGACATGCTCCTTCGCCCCGATGCCTCGACCTTCCAGGAACTGCCCTGGCGGGGCTCGGACGATCCGGTGGCCCGGATGTTCTGCGACGTCCTGACTCCCTCGGGCCAGCAGGCACACTCCGATCCGCGTGGCGCGCTGGAGCGGACGGTCGAGCGGGCCCGGGATATGGGCTTTTCCGTCATGGTCCATCCGGAGATCGAGTTCTACCTGCTGCGCAAACCGGTGTCGGTGGATCACATCGTGCCGATCGACAACGCTGGCTACTTCGACCACGTCGCTCGGGGAGACTCGAACGATTTCCGGCGTCGGGCGGTTCGAATGCTCGAAGACATGGACATTTCGGTCGAGTTCTCCCATCACGAGGGCGGCCCGGGGCAGAACGAAATCGATCTGCGGGCCGTGGACGCGGTGACGGCGGCCGACAACATCATGACGGCGCGCACGGTCATCGAGGAGGTCGCGCTGCGCGAGGAGATCGTCGCGTCCTTCATGCCCAAGCCCTTCATCGACCGACCGGGCTCCGGGATGCACACCCATCTGTCCCTGTTCGAAGGCGAGCAGAACGCGTTCTACGACGCCTCGGGGGAGTACCAGCTCTCCGACACGGGGCGCCATTTCATCGCGGGCCTCTTGGCGCATGCCCGCGAGACCTGCGCAATCACGAACCAATACGTCAACTCCTACAAGCGCCTGTGGGGTGGAGGTGAGGCGCCCTCGTTCGTCGCGTGGGGACACAACAACCGGTCCGCGCTGGTGCGCGTGCCGCTCTACAAACCTGCCAAGAAGCACTCGGCGCGCATCGAGTATCGGGCGATGGATCCCTCGGTCAATCCCTATCTGGGGATCGCCGTGCTGATTGCAGCGGGCTTGGACGGCATCGAGAATCGGCTGGAACTTGTCCCGGAGGCCGAGGACAACGTGTGGGACCTCTCCGAACGCGAGCGCAGGGTGCTCGGCATCGAGTCGTTGCCGACCTCGCTGAAGTCCGCGTTGACACTGATGCGCGAATCCGATCTCGTCGCGCAGACGCTTGGCGAGGACGTCTTCGAGTACGTTCTGCGCAACAAGGACGAGGAATGGCGGGAATACCGCGACCAGATCACGCCCCAGGAGATCCGTCAGTTCCTCAAGGTCAATTGATGGCGCCGCGTGCAACGATGGGAGATCTCGGGCCGGGAGGGATGCCTCTGGACGGCGCGGATTTGCGCGCCCGGGGGTTCACCGAGGTCGGGTCCTCCGCCTGTCTTCTCGACACCTTGCCTGGTGGGGCCGCCGGCTGGGTGAGTGTGCTCTCGAAGGCCGCCGACCCGGATCTGGCTACCCTGCAGATGGTCAGGCTCGCCGAGGCAGACCCCGCGCTCGTTGAGGAGCTGATCGGGGAGCACGAGCACAGACTGACCCGCCTCGTCGCCGTGCTCGGTGGATCTCGGGCGCTCGGCGACCACGTGATCTCCCATCCCGACCGGGTGCACGCGGTGTGGCAGGACGAGCCGGATCCGCGCGAGGCGCTGATGCGGGCGGTCGGTGCCGATCCTGGTTCAGCGGTGCCGGTGGCGGCCGAAGGCGCGGACGCCGACAATGTGCGTCGGACCTACCGGCAGCTCCTGTTGTCGATCGTGGCCGAGGACCTGACCTGCGAGGATCCCATTTCCCACATGCCAATGGTTGGCCGCGCCCTGGCGGATCTCGCCGACGCTGCGTTGGACGCGGCGCTGGCACTGGCCCGGCGTGACATCGATCCCGAGGGACGGGTGCGTCTTGCGATCATCTCCATGGGAAAGACGGGTGCGCGCGAGCTCAACTACATCTCCGATGTCGACGTCGTTCACATTGCGGAGCCCGCCGACAGTGCCACCGAGGAACGCGAGGTCGTTGAGATCGGGACGCGGCTGGCGGCACTGACCGCGCAGATCTGTTCGGGCGCGGGATCGGAGCAGCCGCTGTGGGCGGTCGACGCGAGCCTGCGCCCAGAAGGACGCGATGGGGCACTGGTCCGGACGCTCGACTCCTACGCCGTCTACTACACGAAATGGGCGCAGACCTGGGAATACCAGGCTCTACTCAAGGCCAGGGCGAGTGCGGGGGACCGGCAGCTCGGGGAAGCCTTCGAGCAGACGGCGGCACCCTTCGTCTGGAATGCGGCGGGACGACCGGGATTCGTGGAGAACGCCCGCGCGATGCGGGCCAGGGTCGAGGCCAATATCCCACGCGACCAGGTCGATCGGGAGCTCAAACTCGGCCGGGGTGGCCTGCGCGATGTCGAGTTCACGGTCCAGCTGCTTCAGCTCGTCCATGGCCGCACCGACGAGTCCCTACGAGTGCGCGACACGGTCTCCGCGCTGGAGGCACTGAGCGCTGGTGGTTACGTTGCCCGTGGACACGCCGCCGAATTGACCCGCTGCTACTGCTTCCTGCGCGCCGTTGAGCACCGGGCCCAGTTGCCGCGAATGCGGCGCACCCATCTGATTCCGACGGACGTCCGCGAGCTGCGCGTGATGGGACGTTCTCTTGACCCGGTCGCGTTCCCATCGGCAGAAGCGCTCTCTGCAGAGATCTCCCGGGTGCGGGCCCGGGTGCGGGCACTCCACGAGGACGTGTTCTATCGGCCGATCGTCGCGGCGACGGCCCAGCTGAGCCCCGGCGAGGCGGAGCTGGACCGTGCGGGGGCGATGGCTCGGTTGGCGGCGATCGGCTATATCGATCCGGCGGGCGCTTTCGCCCACATCACGGCCCTGACGGTGGGGACGTCCCGGCGCGCAGCGATCCAGCGGCACTTGCTGCCGGTGTTCATCGCGTGGCTCGCCGATGGAGCGGACCCCGACCTCGGGTTGGCGAGTTTTCGGACGTTGTCCGAGCAAATCGGTGACTCGCATTGGTATCTGTCCCTGCTGCGCGATTCGGGGGTCGCCGCAGCGCGCCTGTGCCGGATGCTCCCGACCTCGAGGTGGATCGCTGACGCGCTGTCGAATCGTCCAGAGGCGATCGCGTGGCTTGATGACGATGCCCTGTTGACGGAGACCTCGCCGGATCGGCTGGAGCGCGAAATCACGGCCTTGGTCGGACGGCATCCGGATGCCGATTCGGCCGCCCAACGGGTGCGCGCCGTCCGTTCGCGCGAGGTGACGAGGGCGGGGATGGCCGACATCCTGAGCGCGGTCGCTCCGACGAGGCCGTCGATCGCTCGTTCCTCGGATGCGGCGTTGGCGGGTGCATTGGCGATCGCTGGCCGTGAAATCGATTTACAGGAACGCGTCCACCTCGTCGATGTTGCCCTAGTCGCGATGGGCCGCTATGGAGGATTCGAGTCCTCCTATGCGTCCGACGCGGATGTGCTCGTCGTGCATCGTGCCTGTCCGGGGGTGGACGAGGGGCGTGCAAGCGAGGCCGCGGCCCGGATCGCTGCGCGCGTGCGTACGTTGCTCGGGACGCGGACGTCGCAGATGAGCCTCGGCGTGGACATGGATCTGCGACCGGAGGGGCGATCCGGGCCGACGACGCGCACGGTCGAGTCCTATCGCGAGTATTACGCGCGATGGGCCTCGGTGTGGGAGCGTCAGGCCCTGCTTCGTGCGCGTCCGGCTGCGGGACCGGAGGACCTGCTGGCGACCTTTATGGGCGTCATCGATCCGATCCGGTACGGACCGGCTCCGTCAGAGTCGCAACTGCGGGAGATCCGACTGCTCAAGGTCCGCATGGAGGAAGAACGGTTGCCTCGAGGCATTGAGCCTCCCCGACACGTCAAGCTCGGTCCCGGTGGGCTCAGCGATGTCGAGTGGGTCATCCAGCTGCTCCAGTTGGAACACGCGGATGCGATTCCTGCTCTGCGGACGACATCGACGCTGGGTGCCTTGGATGCCGCCGTGGGGGCCGGCCTCGTCGAGGGGGACGACGCGACGGTCCTGCGGGCAGCCTGGGAGCTCGGATCGAGGATCCGCGCGGGCAATGTCTTGGCAACGGGGCGGACTTCGGGGGTCAAGCTCGATGTCTTGCCGCGGGACACCCGCGAGGTCGTCGCGCTCGCCCGCCTGCTGGGCTACCCGTCGGGGTCCGAGGACGCTCTGGACGAGGACTGGCTGCGTGCGGCGCGGCGCTCGCGTCGGGTGATGGATCGTTTGTTCTTCGGCTGAGCAGCGACATGTGAGTGGACGTGGAAATGGGAGAACGGGACAGGCCATGAGATTGGTACTGGTGCGCCACGGACAGACGTCCTCGAACCGATCGGGGGCCCTTGACACGTCACGTCCGGGTGCGCCCTTGGATGAGGCGGGCCTTCGTCAGGCTGAGGACCTAGTCGGACGATGGGGCGAAGTGGTCGGTGCGACTCCGGTTGTGCTCGCTGTCTCTCCCTTGCGCCGGACCCGTCAGACCGCGAGGCCGCTGCTCGATCACTTCGGGCTGACCCCGTTGGTGCGTTCGGGCATCCGAGAGGTCCGGGCGGGCGACCTCGAGATGAACACAGACATGACATCGATCACGAGTTATCTTGCCATCGTCGAGGCATGGGCGGACGGACGCCTCGATGCTCACATGCCAGGAGGCGAGACTGGCCGGGCTCTGTTTGCTCGAGCACTGCCGGTCATTGCCGAGGTCGGGGAACGGACACAGGCACTGGGCGGTCAGGATGGCGTCGGTGTCATCGTCGCGCATGGGGCGATCATCCGGGCCTTGAGCGCGAGTCTGGCCGACAATCTTCCTGCTGCCCTGGTCATGGCTCATGCGATGGGTAATGCCCACGCGACCGTCCTCGAGTGGCAGGGCGCGGAAGTGGGACAGTGGCTCGGATCCTTCCACGCGGTGAGTTGGAACGAGCGGGCTCCGCAGGAGTGGGAGATTCCCGACCACGTCGAACTTGCCGACCCTGCGGTGGCCGAGCCGGCACGGCGGGAGGATCGGTGAGGTCGACGACCGCTGACGGCTGAATCAACCCCTGGGGTGAGGACCGGGTGCTGGTCGTGTTGTCGGCGTTCGCATCGGTCCCTTCAGCGGCACCCCTTCGTCGGACCGTGGCAGTGCGGGGCCGGGGTCGACGGACGGAGGCCCGCCCCCGTCCGTCGACAGAAGACATGGCCTCGGCTCGGGAGGGGGCGGACACCTATCCGTTGGTGACCCGACTGGTCGCCCACCCCGATGTATCGAGCGGCGGATCGCGAACAGATCATGAACATGATCGAGGCGGCGGTGACGGCCGCGATCCGGCCTCGTGCACTGATCGTCTGCGGTGTCGGGGGGCGTCGTCCCTCTCGTGCTCGAACGGCTGGCCATCATGACCCGCATCCTCGGCGGTCAACCGAGCCTCGTGGCGGTCGGCATCGCGGTCAAGGGCCACTGCGTGACCTCGAACTGCGAGAGAGCCCGGCTGCTTCGAAACGATTCCCCATCGGAGTCTGAGTGTCGATTCTCGGTGCAACACGGGTCATCATCGCTGCTCGCGCTGCTCCCGGATGGTGGCCGGTCTCGTCGGCGCACGCGTCTCGACCCGCAAGGGCGGCGGCGTGCTTCGCGGTCAGATGGGATCGGCTTCCGCGGGGAACGGATGTGCCGTGTCGAGATCGCTCAGCGCCACCTCGGCCACGGGGAAACTGCGCAGTTTGAGATAATCGTGGAGGAATTCGCGATGTTCCTCACAGGCCAACCACGTCTTGTGGCGACCGCTGTGGATCCTCGGGTTCTGCCAGGCGATGCCAACGACAGCCGGTTTCTCGCATTCTCGGGCGGAACAGACGAAGTCTCGGGGTCCTCTGGCCAATGACAAGGCGTCCTCCTCACGTGAGGGCATTACTCTAGGCGACATGACAGCGCGAACGCTCGTCCTCGTCCGGCATGCCAAGGCCGAGAGTGTGTCTTTATCGGGCGACCGGGGCCGACGCCTCACGGGTGCCGGTCTCGATCAGGCGCGCCGGTTGGGTCGTGCTCTGGCCGCGCTCGTCCCGAAGATCTCGGTGGCAGTGACATCTCCGGCCGTGCGCGCTCACCAGACGCTCGACGCCCTCGGCGAGGCCATCCAGATCGGCTCACAGGTGGAGGACGACGGCCTCTACCTGTGCGGCGCGGGTGACCTCGTCGATCTGGCGCGCACGATGACCACGCCTTCGGTCATGATCGTCGGGCACGAGCCCTCGATCTCGGCCGCTGGCGCCGCACTGGCTGCCACTGTCCAGGAACGGGACCGAGTCGCATTGGGAATCCCGACGGCGACCGCGGTGATCCTGCGCTTTGAGGGAGAGTGGGCCGACCTCGATGAGGGTTCCTGTTCCCTCGACCTGATCCGCGAACCGACTCGTCAACCCTGACCCGAGACAAGTCGCAGCGGGTACTCGATCCCATCTGTCGTTGTCGCATTCCTCCGCACGTACGGGTGGACGGTAGAATGTCGTCGTACCAATCCACCCCCCAAGGGAGCACTGATGTCGGGACACTCCAAGTGGGCCACCACGAAGCACAAGAAGGCGGCGATCGACGCCAAGCGTGGCAAGCTCTTCGCTCGCCTCACCAAGAACATCGAGGTGGCAGCCCGCACCGGTGGAGGAGACCCCGCCGGAAACCCGACGCTGTACGACGCGATCCAGAAGGCCAAGAAGAACTCGCTTCCCGCTGACAACATCGACCGGGCCGTCAAGCGTGGATCCGGAGCCGAGGGCGGCGCCGCGAATTACGAGACGATCCTCTATGAGGGCTATGGCCCCCAGGGCGTGGCCTTCCTCGTCGAGTGCCTGACCGACAACCGCAATCGCGCTGCCTCCGATGTGCGTCTGGCGTTCACCCGCTCCGGTGGCTCATTGGCCGATCCCGGATCGGTCGCCTATCTGTTCGCTCGTCGAGGGATCGTCGAGGTCCCCACGGCCGACGGTGTGAACGAGGACGCGATCATGGAGGCGGTCCTGGACGCCGGTGCCGAGGACGTGGAGGACACGGGCGACGGCTTTGTCGTCTCGAGTGACCCCGCAGACCTGGTCCAGGTCCGTACGGCTCTCCAGGGGGCTGGGATCGACTACGACTCGGCTGAGATCCAGTTCGTTCCCTCCACCGAGGTCGAGCTCGATCTGGAGGGCGTGACCAAGGTGTCCCGGCTCATTGATGTACTTGAGGATTCCGACGACGTCCAGAACGTCTATCAGAACATGACGATGTCGGACGAGGTTCGCGCTCAGTTCGAAGAGGAGGAGTGACGATGGCCGGGGCGATCGATCAGGCCGAGACCACGCGCGAGGTGGGCACCGCTCGGGTGAAGCGCGGCATGGCCCAGATGCTCAAGGGCGGCGTCATCATGGATGTCGTCACCGCCGAGCAGGCGAAGATCGCCGAGGACGCAGGAGCAGTCGCGGTCATGGCGCTCGAGCGTGTTCCCGCCGACATTCGCGCCCAGGGCGGTGTCGCGCGGATGTCGGACCCCGATCTGATCGACGGGATCATCGGCGCTGTATCGATCCCGGTCATGGCGAAGGCCCGCATCGGCCATTTCGCGGAGGCCCAGGTTCTCCAGTCCCTCGGTGTCGACTACATCGACGAGTCAGAGGTGCTCACTCCCGCGGATTATGAGCACCACATTGACAAGTGGGGCTTCACGGTGCCCTTCGTCTGCGGTGCGACCAACCTTGGTGAGGCATTGCGACGCATTAATGAGGGCGCGGCGATGATCCGCTCCAAGGGCGAGGCCGGTACTGGTGACGTCTCGAACGCGACGACGCACATGCGCAAGATCCGCGACCAGATCCGCCACCTCACCTCCCTTCCGGAGGAAGAGCTCTACGTCGCAGCAAAGGAACTGCAGGCCCCCTACGACCTGGTCGCCGAGGTGGCCCGTGAGGGTCACCTGCCCGTCGTCCTGTTCACCGCCGGAGGCATCGCGACGCCCGCCGATGCATCGATGATGATGCAGCTGGGGGCCGAAGGCATCTTTGTCGGCTCTGGTATCTTCAAGTCCGGCAACCCCGCCAAGCGCGCTGCGGCGATTGTCAAGGCAACCACTTTCTTCGACGATCCCTCGGTGATTGCTGAGGTCTCTCGGGGCCTTGGCGAAGCCATGGTCGGCATCAACGTCGACGATCTTCCGGTCGACCATCACCTCGCGGACCGCGGATGGTGACGATCGGCGTGCTCGCCCTGCAGGGCGACGTCGCGGAGCACGTGCGGGCGTTGGAGAAATCCGGCGCCCGCGCCTCCGTTGTACGGCGGTGCCGTGAGCTGGACGAGGTCGACGGACTGATCATCCCCGGTGGGGAGTCCACGACCATGTCGAAACTTCTCGATGCTTTCGACTTGCTCGATCCGCTGACCACCCGGCTGCGCGACGGGATGCCGACGTGGGGTACATGCGCGGGAATGATTCTGTTGGCCTCTCGCATTCTCGATGGCCGCTCTGACCAACATCACCTCGATGCACTCGACATGGTCGTGCGACGCAACGCCTTCGGCCGCCAGGTCGACTCCTACGAGGAAGACCTCGACGTCACGGGCCTGGAGGGTGGCGTCTTCCATGCCGTTTTCATTCGAGCTCCCTGGGTCGAATCCGTCGGACCACGGGTCGAGGTCCTCGCCCGGGCGGGGAACACCACGGACGGTCCAATCGTTGCCGTGAGGCAGGGCAACGTGCTGGCGACCTCGTTCCACCCCGAGGTCGGTGGCGACGCCCGGCTGCATGCGTGCTTCGTCGGCATCGTCGGTGCGGCCTGAACCAGGTCGCGGATCGCAGGGAGGAGCATTCGGATGCGAGTGATGGGAATCGACCCGGGGATCACTCGATGCGGGATCGGCGTCGTTGACGTCGATGCCTCACGACGGGCGAGCCTGGTGTTCGTCGACGTCGCCCGCTCGAGCACGCATATCGCCACACACTTCCGTCTGCGCTCGATCGCCGACGCGATCGATGACGCGATCGTGCGATTCCACCCGGAGGTCGTCGCGATCGAGCGAGCCTTCGCCCAGAACAACCTTCAGTCGGTCACGACGACGATCCAGGTCATGGGGGCCGCGATGGTGTGCGTCGGGCGGGCCGGTCTGCCGATGGCCGTCCACACGCCCTCCGAGGTCAAGGCCGCGATCTCCGGGAATGGAAATGCGAACAAGGCGCAGGTCGAACACATGGTCGCCCGAGTCCTGCGGCTGGACGCTCCACCCCATCCCGCCGATGCCGCCGATGCCTTGGCCATTGCGATCTGTCATGCGTGGCGGGGGACCGGATTGCTCGGGGCGGGGGAGGACTCGCGGGTGTCCGTGTCTCTATCGGGCAAAGTCTCCTCCAAGGGAACGATGACTCCGGCGCAGCAGGCGTGGGCACAAGCCCAGGCCGCTCAGCGACGCACCGGCGCGGTGGATCCTCGGCTGCGCAAGGGGAAACGGTAGGATCGTACAGGTGTTCGCCCGAGAGTCGGCGACACGGAGGAGGGATTTGTGATCGCTCAGCTCAGGGGCACGATCGAGGAGATCGGGCTCGATGCCGTGACCGTCCTCGTCCAGGGGATCGGCTTCCGCGTTCTCGTGACACCCCAGACCGCTCAGGGCCTCGAGCGGGGTGCTGAGGCGACGCTGTCCACTTCGATGGTCGTGCGCGAGGACTCGTTGACGCTCTTCGGTTTCCGTTCCGGCGACGAGCGCGATGTGTTCGAACGGCTGCAGACCGTCTCGGGTGTGGGGCCGCGCATCGCATTGGCGGCACTCTCCGTTCTGACGCCCGACGACCTGCGTTCGGCGGTCTCGCGGTCCGATCTCACTGTGCTCCAACGCATCCCCGGCGTCGGCAAGAAGTCGGCTCAGCGCCTGGTCCTGGAGATCGGCGACAAACTCGGGTCGGCAGCTGTCCTTCCCGGCGCGGGTGAGACTCCGGCACCGGCGGAGGGAGAAACCGAGACCGAGGTCCGGGCCGCCCTCGTCCAACTCGGATGGACCGAACCGGTCGCCGCTAAGACGGTCGAATCACTGTCCGGCAATCGATTGGGCGCCTCGGACCTGCTGCGTGCCGCTCTGGTGAAGCTGGGTGGGTCACGTGGATGATTCGCTGCCGGACGAGGACTCCCTGAGGATCATCGCGCCGGATGCCTCTGAGATCGAGCGGGCCGCCGAGGCCGCACTGCGTCCGAAACGACTGGCAGACTTCGTCGGTCAGAACACAGTGCGCTCCCAGCTGCAATTGCTCCTCGATGCGTCGCGCGGGAGGGGAGTGACCCCTGATCACGTCCTGTTGGCGGGACCTCCGGGGCTGGGCAAGACGACGCTCGCGATGATCATCGCGGCGGAAATGAGTGCATCGTTGCGGCTGACGTCGGGACCAGCGATCCAACACGCAGGGGACTTGGCAGCAATTTTGTCGGGGCTCCAGGAGGGAGACATCCTCTTTATCGATGAGATCCACCGCCTCGCCCGCACCGCCGAGGAGATGCTCTACCTGGCAATGGAGGACTTCCGGGTCGACGTCGTCGTCGGCAAGGGGCCCGGCGCGACATCGATTCCGCTGACGCTGCCACCCTTCACGGTCGTCGGTGCCACGACGAGGTCGGGTCTGCTGCCCGCTCCCTTGCGCGACCGGTTCGGCTTCACCGCGCACTTGGAGTTCTACGAGATCTCAGACCTCGAGTCGGTCGTCATTCGATCGGCGGGTCTGCTGGGTGCCTCGATCGAGGAGGATGCGGCCCATGAGATCGCTTCGCGATCACGTGGAACGCCCCGCATTGCCAACCGGCTGTTGCGCCGCGTCGTGGACTTTGCGCAGGTCAACGGCGACGGCACTTTGTCGCTGGAGGCTGCGCGTGGTGCCCTCACCCTGTTCGAGGTCGACGAATCTGGGCTCGACCGGCTTGACCGCGCGGTGTTGGAGGCACTGTGTCGGCGTTTCAGGGGAGGTCCCGTCGGGCTGACGACCCTCGCCGTGACGGTGGGGGAAGAGGCCGAAACCGTTGAGACGGTGGTCGAGCCCTATCTGGTCCGGGAGGGATTCATGATCAGGACCCCGCGCGGGCGCGCGGCGACCTCCTTGGCATGGCAGCATTTGGGCCTCAATCCACCCCAGGATTCGACGTTGTTTGGCTGACGGGACCGGATGCGCGGTTCGACCGTTGGCGCGGTCGTCGTTCCCCTCGATACGCCGAGGGCATTACACTGCGATGGGCGTGCGTGGTGCGCGTCTCCATGAACGACGACAGAAAGAGGTTCTCCGTGGGGCAGATCTTCCAGCAGTACGGCCTCCTGATCATCATGGCGGTCGTCCTGGTCGCCATGATGATGTTCAGTTCGCGCTCCCGCAAGAAGATGCAGGAACAGCAGGAACGACAGAAGCGTGAGATTGCCGAGTCGCTCGTCCCGGGTGTCTGGGTGAAGACGGCACTAGGGTTTTGGGGTCGCTTCGTTGACCAGGACGGAGACATCGTCATCCTGGAGACGCCGGATGGAACCGAGACCTACTGGGAGCGTCAGGCGATCCGCGGGGTCGGTGAACCGCCATTCGCGACCGATGAGACTGCCGAGATCGTTGCCGACGCGGACGATGATTCGTCCGAGACGGTCCTCGGACTCGATTCCTCGGCTCCCGACACCCCGTCCTCGCCCATCGACTCCGACGGTGACGACCGGAAGAACTGACTCGATTCCGGCTTCCACCTTCTGAAAGACTCACACCGTGCCCACCTCTAAGCGCCATCCGGTGCGTACCCTTGTCATTCTGCTGATTGTCATCCTCGTGGGGATCGCCTCCCTGGTTGTCGGCACGGTGACGAACAAGGGCGCGTCCTTCACCCCGAAGCTCGCTCTCGACCTCGAGGGCGGGACCCAGCTGATCCTCACGCCGATCGCCACGGACGACAGCAACCGGGAGATCACAGACACTGACATCCAGGAAGCGATCGGCATCATCCGTGACCGCGTCGACGCCTCTGGCGTCGCGGAGGCGGAGATCACGTCCATGGGGTCGAACAATATCTCCGTGTCCCTTCCGGGCCATCCCAGCGAGGAGACCCTGGATCTGATCCGGTCCTCCTCCCAGATGGACTTCCGGCCAGTTCTTGAGATGGGCGCGGCGACGACGACGAGCAGTACCGATTCCTCGCAGTCGGGAAGTTCCCAGTCGGGCACCTCCGAGTCTGGCGACTCGCAGAGCGGGACGTCCACACAATCCGGGGACACTGCACAGTCCGGAACGGTGACGACGGCGATCCCGGCCGAAGAGGCCCAGACCTACGCGGACACGGACGGGGATGGGCAGCTGTCCGACACGCCGACGACGACGCCGACGGACAATTCGGACACGGCTTGGATCACCGAGCAGACGCTCTACGACTTCTACACCCTGGATTGCACGGATCCGTCGTCCCGGGCGAAGGGATCGGGCTCCGATTCCTCGAAGGCCTATGTCACGTGCAACACAGACGGGACTGTCAAGTTCATTCTCGGACCCGTCGATGTCAAGGGCTCCGACGTCACGTCCGCCACCGCGGGCATGGGAGCGAACAGCACGGGCCAGTCGACCGGCCAGTGGGTCGTTAATCTTGAATTCAACGATGAAGGAACACAGGCGTTCGCGGATTCGTCGCAGCGACTCTATGCCTTCAAGGACACCGACAGCACCCGCAACGCGTTCGCGATCGTCCTGGATGGATCTGTCATTTCCTACCCGACGATGAACGGTGCGATCACCGACGGCAAGGCACAGATTTCCGGCAGCTTCACGGCCTCGACGGCCAAGGCGCTGGCCAACCAGCTGAACTTCGGGTCCCTCCCGTTGGACTTCCAGGTCCAGTCCGAGCAGCAGATCTCAGCGACGCTGGGCACCGATCATCTGGAGAAGGGCATCTGGGCCGGCGTCATCGGCATGGTCCTCGTCTTCATCTACATGATCTGGCAGTATCACGCTCTGTCGGTCCTGTCCGCCGGATCGATGATCCTGGCCGGTGGGATCACCTATCTGACGATCGCGATCCTGTCGTGGGTCATGGGCTATCGATTGTCCTTGCCCGGCGTCGCGGGTCTGATCATGGCTGTCGGCGTCACTGCCGACTCCTTTATCGTCTACTTCGAGCGCATTCGCGACGAAGTGCGCGACGGGAGACCGTTGGCCGTGGCTGTCGACGAGGGCTGGGATCGGGCCAAACGGACGATCATGGTCTCCGACGGCGTCAACCTGGTCGCCGCGGTCATTCTCTACATGCTGGCAGTCGGCGGTGTGCAGGGTTTCGCGTTCACACTCGGTGTGACAACGGTCGTCGACCTCGTCGTCATCTTCTTCTTCACGCACCCGATCATGGAGTTGCTCGTGCGCGTGCCCTTCTTCGGCGAGGGCCATCGCTTCTCCGGCTTCGATCCGGAGCACCTCGGGGCGAAGTCGGGGGCCGTTTATGCCGGGCGCGGACGCGTCGCGCACCGCGAGCCGAAGGGGGCGTCGGCCAGCTCGGCGCATGCTGTCGTCTCGTCAGTCCAAGGCGCGGGTGAGGTTCCGAAGTCGCTGGCGGAGCGTCGCTTCGAGGCCGCCCATGCCGGGGAATCCATAGACCATGGCCCCGGGGCCGTCTCCGCGGAGAAACCCGACACGGATCAGGGCGGCGATGCCGTCGACAGGGCCACAGATGAACCGAAGGGGGATGCGCGATGATGAATTACGCGCAGTGGGGCAATGCCCTCTATCGGGGCGAGAAGTCCTACGACGTCATCGGGCACCGCAAGGTATTCGTCAGAATCGCCGCGGCGACCGTCGTCGTCGTCATCATCTTGGTCTCGCTGCTCGGACTCCAACGCTCGATCGAGTTCACCGGTGGCTCGCAGTTCACGGTCGTAGGGGTCGCTGACGCCGACCAGCAGAAGGCCTACGACGCGGTCGGCACCGTGACGGATTCCTCCACGGCTCATGTGTCCAAGCTGGGCAGTGACTCTCTGCGGGTCCAGACCGAGTCGCTCGACACGGGCCAGACTGCCGAGGTGCGATCCGCACTGGCCGAGGCCTACGGCGTGGACGAGGGCGAGGTACAGTCCTCCTCGATCGGTCCGACCTGGGGCCAGGATGTCACGCAAAAGGCTGCGCAGTCGCTGGTGATCTTCCTGGTCATCGTGACCGCGTTGATGACCGTCTACTTCCGCTCATGGACGATGTCGACGGCGGCTCTGCTCGCGCTCTTCCACGACATCGCCGTGACGGTCGGATTCTTCGCGATCACCCGGGTGGAGATCTCTCCGGCCACCATCATCGGATTCCTGACGATTCTCGGATACTCGCTCTACGACACGGTCGTCGTCTTCGACAAGGTCCGGGAATTGACCAAGGGCGTGTGGGACCAGAAACGATTCACCTACGGGGAACTCGTCAATCTGGCTGTCAACCAGACGATGGTCCGCTCGATCAACACGTCGGTCGTGGCGTTGCTTCCGGTCGGATCGATCCTTTTCATCGCTTCGGTGATGCTGGGCGCCGGAACGCTGACCGACATCTCACTGGCCTTGTTCGTCGGCATGATCATCGGCACGTACTCCTCGATCTTCATCGCTTCGCCATTGTTGGTGATGCTCGAGGGCCGCAGGGCCCGCAGCCGTGCACATGACATGGCGGTGCTCGAGGCCCGTGTGGCAGGAAGCGGGACGACCGACGGGCCGGCCAGCGGGGCTTCGTCAGTCCGAATTGCGCCCGTCATCGCGGGTCACCACCTGGGACAGGCCGCGCAGCCGCGCCGCAAGAACCGGAGGAATTGATGAGCAACGAATTGGGTGGACGGATCGCAAAGATAGTCACCTCGAACCTGCGAGAGATCCCGGATTTCCCCGAGCCCGGTGTCCTCTTCCGTGACATCACTCCGCTGCTCGCCAACGGTCCGGCCTTCCACGAATTGATCGGGATCCTGGCCGATCGCTACCGCGGTCGCATCGACGCGGTTGCGGGCCTGGAGTCACGCGGGTTCATCCTCGCGGCGCCCCTGGCGACGACGCTCGGCATCGGCATGCTGACCGTGCGCAAGGCGGGCAAGCTTCCGGGCCCGGTGATCGGAGTCGACTACTCGCTGGAGTATGGGACGGCCCGTATGGAGGCGCGTCCCGATTCGGTCCGCGACGGAGATCGCGTGTTGATCGTCGACGACGTGCTCGCGACGGGTGGAACGGCTTCTGCCTCGGTGCAGTTGCTGCGCGAGTGCGGCGCGGAGGTCGTGGGGGTCACCGTCCTCCTCGAGCTGGAGAAACTCGGGGGACGCGCGAAGCTGGAGGGCCTTCCGGTGGAGTCCGCGGTCTGCTTCTGAGAGATGACCGACGACGGGAATGCGGGAGGTCCGGCGCGAGGCCGTCTTCATGCCTATCATGGCCCAATGAGCGACCCTCAGACCGACACTGCGACGCATCGGACTCCCGCAGCGGGATCCCTGGTGAGGTCTGGGCTGGTCTGGTTCGGTGGCCGTGGTCACTCCACCGCACCGGAGATCGAACCATTGGTGCGGGCGCTGCGAGCGAACCACCCGAAGGCCGACGTTGCGTTGATCGAGCGGGCCTACGAGACCGCTGAGCTCCATCACCGCGGTCAGATGCGCAAATCGGGCGAGCCCTACATCACGCATCCGGTCGCGGTCGCGACCATCCTCGCCGAGATGGGCATGACGACGCCAACCCTGGTTGCCGCCCTGCTCCACGACACCGTCGAGGACACGGACTACACGGTCGAGGAACTGACACGCGATTTCGGCGAACAGAGCGCGCTGCTCGTCGATGGAGTGACGAAGCTCGACAAGATCCACTATGGATCGGCCGCTCAGTCCGAGACCCTGCGCAAGATGATCGTGGCGATGAGCCGCGACATCCGAGTCCTGTTGATCAAACTCGCCGACCGTCTCCACAATGCGCGTACCTTCCGCTTCGTCCCGCGTGAAACGGCCCAGCGCAAGGCGCAGGAGACGCTCGAGATCTATGCGCCCCTGGCACACCGCCTGGGGATGAACACCGTCAAGTGGGAGTTGGAGGAGCTGTCCTTCAAGACTCTGCTTCCGGAGATCTACGACGAGATCGATCACTTGGTGACGGAGCGGGCTCCCGAGCGCGAGAGCTATCTGCGCGACGTCATCGCGCAGATCGAGGAGGATCTGCGCCGGTCACGGATCAAGGGAACGGTCGGCGGGCGACCAAAGAACCACTACTCGATCTATCAGAAGATGATCGTGCGAGGGAAAGCTTTCGACGAGATTTTCGACCTCGTCGCTGTGCGCGTCCTCGTTGAGTCTGTCAAGGACTGTTACGCGGTCCTCGGCGCGATGCATGCCCGGTGGAACCCCATTCCGGGGCGCTTCAAGGACTACATCGCGATGCCGAAATTCAACCTCTACCAGTCGCTGCACACGACCGTGATCGGTCCGGGTGGCAAACCGGTGGAGATCCAGATCCGCACCTACGAGATGCATGAGCGTGCCGAGTACGGGGTGGCGGCGCACTGGAAGTACAAGCAGAATCCGAACGCGACGGCGACCGACGGCGACAAGATGACGGGCGACGAGCAGATGAACTGGCTCCGCGCACTCATCGAGATGGAGCGGGAGACCGGCGATCCGGAGGAATTCCTCGACTCGCTGCGGTACGAGATCGCGGGCGATGAGGTCTACGTCTTCACCCCGCGCGGCGAGGTCGTCGTCCTCCCACCGCACTCCACCCCCATCGATTTCGCCTACTCGGTCCACACCGAGGTCGGCCACCACACGGTAGGCGCCAAGGTCAACGGCCGTCTGGTCCCCCTGGACACGGTCCTCGAATCGGGCGAGACGGTCGAGGTCGTCACCTCGAGGTCGTCGAAGGCCGGACCCTCACGTGACTGGCTGGGATTCGTCGCCTCTCCACGGGCGCGTTCGAAGATCAAGTCATGGTTCTCCAAGGAGCGTCGCGAGGAGGCTGTGGAGGAGGGCAAGGAACACATCGCCCGGGCAATGCGCAAGCAGAACCTTCCCCTGCAGCGCCTGATGAGCCACGAGTCCATCCTCTCGGTCGCAACCGGTTTGGGCTACCAGGACGTGTCGGCGCTGTACGCCGCAGTGGGGGAGAACCACATCTCCGCCGCCAACGTCGTCCAGAAGCTCGTCGACAACCTCGGCGGAGGAGACGGCACGGAGGAGACACTGTCCGAAGCGGTGCTGCCGGGGTCCACGCGCGTGAAGTCCACGAACCCGGGCACCTCCGATGCAGGAGTAGTCGTCTCGGGGTTGAACTCGAACGACGTCTGGGTCAAGCTCGCCCGGTGCTGCACCCCGGTGCCGGGCGACGAGATCGTCGGATTCATCACTCGCGGCCAGGGCGTCTCGATTCACCGTTCCGACTGTCAGAATGCGGTGCGTCTCCAGGAGCTCCATCCGGAGCGTTTCGTGGATGTCGCGTGGGGGTCTGACCACCATGGAGCGCAATACCTCGTCCAGATCGAGACGCGGGCATTGGATCGAGCGGGATTGCTGTCGGATCTGACGAAAGTTCTCTCCGATTATCGGGTCAATATCATCACGGGGTCGATGTCGACGTCGGCGGATCAGATCGCCTCGGCCCGTTTCTCCTTCGAGTTGGCCGACATGAGCCATCTGACAGCGGTGCTCGCCGCACTGAGGCGGGTCGATGGTGTCTTCGAAGCGGTGCGGCTGACCGGTTCTGAGAAACGTCCGGCACATTCGCAGTGAGTCCGTGTGGGTGCTCACGGAGGATGCGAATCGGACGGATGCGCAGAGCACGTGTGTGGACACGTAGGATAGGACCTGTGCCACATGTCGGCACACTAAGGTCCGTCCGCCATGGTGGGCGGCGACGCGCACGGACGGCCCGTCCCGTCCTCGTCCCATAAGGATCACCGTGACCACGACGCCTTTCCCGCAGTCCTCATCCGACCAGCCTGCTCACTCGGCCGGAACGGTTCCTGAGGCTGATCTTTCCGCGACTGAGCTCCGGTCTTCAGAAATAGTGACCCAGGCTCCCCAGGCAGTGACCGAGGTTCCCGAGGCAGTGACCGAGGTTCCTGTGGAGGCGTCGGCCCCCGAGGACAGCTCGTCGGCGTCGACCGATGGAGTTGCATCGGCGCCGACGGCGAGTGCCAGCGTGGCGACGATCGAGTTCGGGCGCCTGGACGAGCAGGGAAACGTCTTCGTCATCGACAATGGGACCGAGCGACTGATCGGTGGTTTTCCGGATGGAGCTCCGGAGGATCCGTTCGCCCTTTACACCCGCCGGTACGCCGATCTTGAGGCAACGATCAAGCTCTTCGAGGACAGGCTGCCGCAGTTGTCGCCCAAGGACATCGATTCGACGCTCGCGACGCTGCGCACCGCTGTTGCGGAACCGGCGGCGATCGGCGACCTTCCCGCGCTGCGCACGCGTGTTGACGCGTTGGCGGTGAGCGCCGAGCAGCGCAAGGAACAGGCGCGCGCCGAACGCCAGGCCGCCAAGTCTCGAGCACTGGAGGAACGCACTGCGCTGATCGAGCGGGTCGAAGAACTCGTCGCGCAGGACCCGGAACGCACGCACTGGAAGCAGTCGGGACAGGCCTTGAGGGACCTCCTCGAGGAGTGGAAGGCTCAGCAGCGCCGGGGCCCTCGCTTGGACAAGGCGGCCGAGGATGAGTTGTGGAAGCGGTTCTCGAGTGCGCGCACCGTCTTCGACCGACATCGCCGGCAGTTCTTCTCGGCTCTCGACCAGCGTCAGGCGGAGGCTCACTCCATCAAGGAAGAGCTGATCCAAGAGGCGGAGTCACTCCAGAATTCCACGGAGTGGGGCCCGACCTCAGGGGCCTATCGCGATCTGATGGATCGGTGGAAGTCCGCCCCGCGCGCGTCTCGCAAGGAGGACGACGCCCTATGGGCACGTTTCCGCGCCGCTCAGCAGGTGTTCTTCGATGCTCGTCGCGCCAAGGATGAGGCAACGGACTCCGAGTACGAGGAGAACCTGGTTGCCAAGGAAGAGCTGTTGACGGAGGCCGAGGCGTTGCTTCCGGTCACGGACCTGGCCGCCACGAAGGCGAAACTCCGCTCGATCGAGGACCGCTGGGACGAGATCGGACGGGTGCCTTCCTCGGACCTGTCGAAGGTCGAGCGGCGGATGCGAGCCGTCGAGGACGCGGTGCGCGGTGCCGAGGAGCAGGAATGGAAGCGTTCAAATCCGGAGACTCGTGCCCGCGCAGCGGGAATGGTCGGACAGCTGGAGGACCAGGTCGCGTCGCTGGAGGAGCAGCTCTCTCAGGCGGAAGCGTCGGGTGACGCCGGACGCACTATCGATCTGCGGGATGCCTTGACGACGAAGAAGGCTTGGCTCGACCAGATCCTTTCGTCGATGGAGTGATTCGATGCTGGTGAACATCATTCCCACGCCGTTCTTCGGCGCGAACTGCGTCGTCATCGCGCCCGAGGGCGCAGAGACTGCGCTGGTCGTCGATCCCTCCCATGGGGTTGCCGACGAGATCCGTGCAACACTCGAGGCCGCGGGCGCCCGCGTCGGGGCGGTCCTGTGCACTCACGGTCATCCCGATCACGTGTGGGACGCCGCCCTCGTGGCTGGATGGGGCGGGACGGGCATGCCCTCGGGCCAGGTGCCGGTATGGATGCCCGGGCCGGATCTGTATCGGATGGACGAGCCGCTTGCCTGGGTGCCGATGCGTCCCGAGGGCATGGACCTCGTCTGGGAGAAACCCACGGACCTGCGAGAGATGCCGATCGACGCGATCGAGGTGGTGCCGGGCGTCTGGTTGCAGATGATCCCTGCGCCGGGTCACTCGGAGGGCTCGGCTCTCTTCCTCGGACAGTGCGATCTACAGATCGTTTCCGAGCGGCGCGTGCTCGTCGAGGAGGATCAGCCGGTGGGCTGGGCGTTGTCCGGCGACGTGATCTTCGCGGGCTCCGTGGGACGCACGGATCTGCCCGGTGGGGACGAGATCCAAATGCGGCACACGCTGCGGACTCTGGCCAATGCCGTGGATCCGGCGACAGTGCTTCTGCCGGGTCATGGTCCTCTGACGTCGATGGCGCGGGAGCTGTCCTCGAATCCGTATCTCATGCGGGCTCTCCAGATCGGGTGACGCGGTCCGTCCGGTCGCAGTCCCACGACTGCCTCCCGACGTGGAAAGATGGAGCCCATGGCACGAAAGTCTCTCTCCGGATTTCCTGAATGGCTGCCCGATGGGCGCATCGTCGAGCAGTTCGTCCTCGACCATCTGCGCCACACCTTCGAGCTCCACGGATTCGTGGGGATCGAGACCCGTGCCGTCGAGACTCTCGATGAGCTGGAGAAGAAGGGTGAGACCTCGAAGGAGGTCTACGTCCTCGACCGCCTGCAGGCCGTCAAGGATGCGGAGGCAGGACGGGGGCACTCCAAGGAGCGCCGCATGGGTCTGCACTTCGATCTGACCGTTCCCTTCGCACGCTACGTCGTCGAGAACGCCAACGAGCTGGACTTCCCCTTCAAGCGCTACCAGATCCAGAAGGTCTGGCGTGGCGAGCGCCCGCAGGAGGGTCGATTCCGCGAGTTCACGCAGGCTGACATCGACGTCGTCGGGTCGGGGGAGTTGCCCTTCCACTTCGAGGTCGACCTTCCCCTGGTGATGGCCGAGGCACTGTCTGGCCTGCCGCTTCCGCCGGTCCACGTCCTGGTCAACAACCGCAAGGTCGTCCAAGGTGTGTGTGAGTCGATCGGAGTCGACGACGTCGAGGCGGCATTGCGTGGACTCGACAAGTTCGACAAGATCGGCCCGGAGGGCGTCACCGCAGAACTGGCCGAGGCCGGCATCGAAGCCGGTCAGGCCGCCACGTTGGTGGCGATGGCACAGATTCGGACGTCCTCTCCCGAGGAGGTCCGCTCCGGGGTCGCAGCGCTCGGTGTCTCCGGAGAGCTGCTGGAGGAAGGCCTCGACGAGCTGTGTGCACTGTTGGAGGCGGCCGATCGGCGGCTCCCCGGCACCGTGATCGCTGATCTCAAGATCGCGCGCGGCCTCGATTACTACACGGGTTCCGTCTACGAGACGGAGATCGACGGACACGAGGACCTCGGGTCGATCTGCTCTGGCGGGCGCTACGACTCTCTGGCGACGGATGGCAAGCGAACGTATCCGGGCGTCGGCCTGTCGATCGGAGTCTCGCGGTTGGTCTCTCGAATGATCTCCATTCCACTGGTCCGCGTATCCCGCAAGGTCCCGGCGGTCGTCGTCGTCGCGGTCATCGACGAGGCCGGGCGCGTGCGTTCCGACGAGATCGCGGCTCGGCTGCGGGCGCGTGGCCTCGCCACCGATGTCGCACCGAGCGCCGCGAAGTTCGGCAAGCAGATCCGATACGCCGACAAACGGGGCATCCCCTTCGTCTGGTTCCCGGGGCAGGCGGCCGAGGGCGGGGCGGCGTCCACTCCCGACACTGTCAAGGACATTCGTTCCGGTGGTCAGGTCGAGGCCGACGCGGACACATGGATACCGCCGGTCGATGACCTGGTACCCCGGGTCGAGGCGGTCGGTTGAGCCATGGATCGTCTGGAGCATCTGCAGGTGCTGCGCGGTGCGCTCGAAGGCGTGGCGCTGGACCTTGCGACGCTCCATGCGGATTCGGGGATGGACTCTCGATCGCGGGCCCTACGCGTACTCAGCGATCATGTGCTTCCCCGCCTGGATTCTCTTGACGCTCCGTTGCTAGCCGTGATCGGAGGGCCGACGGGGGCAGGAAAGTCCACGGTCCTCAATTCGTTGCTCGGACGGAAGGTGTCTGTCTCTTCCGCAATCCGGCCAACGACGCGGCGCCCCGTCCTTGTCCATGCCGCGGACGATGGCGCATGGTTCGACGCAACGCGAGTGCTTCCGAGTCTTGCGCGCGTCCGGGTCGAGGCCGACGCGGAGCCCTCCCCGGCGCAGTTCGGTGGCGATCGAGAATTGGAACTGAGAGAGTCCGATACCCTGCCGGCGGGCCTTGCGTTGCTGGACGCGCCGGACTTGGACTCCGTGGTGGCCGACAATCGGGCGTTGGCCCGTCAGCTGTTGGACGCGGCAGACCTGTGGGTGTTCGTGACGACGGCGGCGCGCTATGCCGACGCGGTTCCCTGGGAGGTGCTCGAGCAAGCCGGGACGCGAGGAATCGAGGTCGCCGTCGTCCTCAACCGGGTGCCTTCTGGCGCGCTGGAGCTGGTGTCGAACGATCTTCGGTCGATGCTCGTCGGCCGGGGGTTGGCGGCAGCTTCGTTGTTCCGGATCGAGGAACAACCGCTGGACGACGGACTCTTCCCGGACTCTGCGGTCCGTGAACTGCATGAGTGGCTCCTCGGGCTGGCTCTCGACTCCCGGTCGCGTGCGGACATCGCACGGCGCGCATTGACGGGCTCGGTGTCCGAGGTCGTCGGGTGGTCCGGAGACGTCGCGGAGGCTCTCCGCGAACACGATGAAGCGATTGGCGAGGCCCTGGGGACGGTCGACGCAGAGATCGACCTCGGGATGCGCCACGTGAGGGTGGCGACCGAGGACGGGACGTTGTTGCGTGGAGAGGTGCTTGCCCGCTGGCAGGAAGTCGTGGGCGCGGCCGACCTGACCCGATGGCTGGGCCGCGGTGTGTCGAGGATGCGCGACCGCTTGACATCCGCGTTGAAAAGTCGGCCTGCGCCTGCCGAACCTGTCGAGGATGCCATCGGCGCCGGGTTGAGCTCCCTGGTGCGTGAGGAGGCATGTCGCGTGTGGGAGGGCACGATCGACGAGTGGATGGCGGTGCCGGCGACACGACGGATTGCGATGGGCACCGCGGATCCTGATCCCGCGATGCTCGATGCCCGCGCCCTCGAAGTCACCCGCCAATGGCAGAGGGACCTCCTCGACCTCGTGCGGACGCAGGGTGGATCGAGGCGTTCACGAGCTCGTGTGCTCGCCATCGGTGTCAATATCATCGGCGTCGCCCTGATGGTGGTTCTCTTCGCCTCGACCGGTGGGCTGACCGGCGGCGAGGTCGGGATCGCGGGGGCGACCGCAGCGATTGCCCAAAAACTCCTCGAGGTCGTCTTCGGTGACCAAGCAGTGCGCACGATGACGACGCGGGCCCGAGAGATGCTCGAGGAACGGATACGGGCGCTGTTCGACGAGGTCGTCGCCCCCCTGCGCGCGGCCTTCCCGGAGCTTTCAGAGGTCGAAGCGCTCACACGCGCACGAGCCGACGTCGCGAGTGATTGGGCGGTGACAAGCTGATGAGACTTCCCTTCCGACGCACGCAGCTGGACACGGCCGATCCCGAGACCCGCGTCGATGCGCTGGCCAGCGCCATGGAGCTGCTCGACGGAGACGTGGACGGCGAGGTCGTCGATCGTGTCGTGGACTGTTTGCTTCGCGCTCACGAGCGCACCGGCCTGGATCCTGCCACGACGGTCGTCGCTTTGGTGGGAGCAACAGGTTCGGGCAAGTCATCATTGGTCAATGCTCTGGTGGGCTCCGACCTGGCGCAGGTCGGGGTCGTGCGTCCGACGACGACCGAGGCTTTGGGTCTGATCCTGCCGGGTCGTGCCACTGCACATCTGTTGGACTGGATCGGAGTCAGTCATCGTGTGATCGTCCCCGCTGGCGCGGGCCTGCCCGAGGGCGTCGCGTTGGTCGATCTTCCCGACATCGATTCCGTTTCCGAGTCGAATCGTTCGGTGGCCGAGCGGTTGTCGGCCCGCGTCGATCTACTGATGTGGGTCCTTGATCCACAGAAGTACGCGGACGACATCATTCACTCACAGTGGATCGCCCCGATGGCCTCCCACGCCGGTGCCACGGTGACGGTGCTCTCCCAGATCGATTTGCTCGAGAGGGACTCCCGTGCCGCAGTGATCGCGGACCTGGGGCGGCTGCTCGTGGAGGACGGGGTCCTCGATCCTCGGATCGTTGAGGTGTCGTCGGTGACCGGTGAGGGAGTAGACGAGGTACGGCGGTTGATCGTCGCCACGGCGGAGACCGTGCGGGAGAAGGCGTTGCGGGTCCAGGGCGTCCTTGACGACGGGGTCGACGTGGTGGTGAGCGGTCTCGAATTGACGGGCCCGCTTCCGGATTTTGATCCGGACGGGCTTGCGAGTGCCGCGACGGCGGTTGCGGGCCAAGCCGCGGGGGTCGACCGGATCAGCGATGCCGTCGGTGGGGCCTATGCGCATCGCTCGGTGCTGGCCTGTGGGTGGTTGCCGGTACGGTGGTTGAGGCGCTTCCGGGCCGATCCCTTGACGACGTTGCATCTGGGTGGCGGAACATCGGGGAGCACGCGGAAGTCGGGTGACGATGACGCGTCCGATGCTGCAATCGTCTCCGTCCCGTCGCTGCCTGAGATCTCCTCGACGGCGAGTGCTCAGCTTGCGACGGGCCTGCGCCGGGTCAACGATGCGGTTGCGAGTGGGCGGCCGACGGTGTGGCAACGCCGGATCCGTTCCATGACGCGAGCTGCGAGCGAGGCCTTGCCCACGGCGCTCGACCTCGCTGTCGCGGGTGTCGACCTCAGAATGGATCGCCGTCCTCGGTGGTGGAGTTGGTCGAACGTCGTTCAGTGGATCGGGTGGCTCGGCGTGAGCGTCGGTGGCCTGTGGTTGCTGGTGGCTCAGGTGACGCACCAGTTCCTCCTGATCGAGGTCGACGTTCCGAAATGGCGATCGCTTCCGATCCCGACATGCTTGGTGGTGGGCGGGTTGGCGCTCACACTGGTGGTGGTCGTCCTTTCGTGGGCGATCGCGCGCGTGGCGGCCTCCCGGAGGCGCGCCCAGGTCCACGCGTTGCTCGAAGTCGCGATCGAGGGTGTCCTGGACGAGCGGCTCGTCGAACCTCTGGTCGCTGAGGACGGACGCCAGCGAGGCGTTGTTCAGTCGCTGGTCGCTGCGGGCTGGGACCCGTCGGCAGCGAGCCGATAGGAACGTCCGTCAGTGGTTCTTCAGCCGTCCGGAATCAACGGTGTTGCGCCTGAAGACCCCCCAATGCGCACGTGACGATGAAGTTGCTCGAGAAGATCGTCCGCTCCGTTTTGCGACGGGCCACCCGTTGATGAGGAGCTGGGGGGGCACCTCAGTGACTTCTAGCTGATTCTCGCTCGGGGCGGATGATCTGGGCGAGGAAGCCGACCACGCCCACGCGCTGGGTCTCCATCGCGGTCCCGGCGTCGTCAAGCGTGCCAGCCGTCGCCGAGGACGCGTGGTGGGGTGTCCTTCCAGAAGACATCAGGTTCCATCATCGCGTGGTGGCGCACGCGATGAGGATGGACGTGCCGAGCCGACCCAAGTCGCTGGGCGAGCGCATGCGTTGACCGACTTTGCTTAACCCGGGCGCGGATTCCGCCCGGCGGGCTCAGCAGTCGGTGGGCTCAGTACTTCTTGTGGGGACGTTGCTCGCCGCGCGATCCACCGAAGTGACGCTCGCCGGAATGTCGACGGTCACCGTGGGATCCGCCCTCATCACCGGAGGACCGGCGATATCCACCGCGATCCGAGCCGTCCTCGCGACGGTCGTCGGACCTGCCGCGACCACCACGCGAGCCCCCACGATCGCTCGCCGGCCCACGGTCCTCGTGGATCTTGAGCGCGCGACCCTGGACGCGGGCCTTCGCGATCTTCTCCATGGCGGAGGGCTCGAGTTCTCCGGCGATCTCCACTAGGGAGAAACTCGGATAGATGTCGATGCGGCCGAGGTCCTTGCCGTTGACACCGGCCTCACCGGTGATCGCTCCGACGATCGAGCCGGGACGGACCCCGTCCTTCTTACCGACCTCGACGCGATAGCGATGGCCGAATCCGGAACCTGCCGGACGGGAACCGCTTCTGCGCCGGGAATCGCCGCCACGGCCGAAATCGCTGCGTCCCGACCGACCGTTGCCGTCACGGTCGCGGCCTTGTTCGAAGGAGGCAGAGATGAACTCACCGTGGTCGTTGACGTTCTCCTCGCGACGCGCGCGCGCGTCGCCACCCTGCTTGTCGGCGCGGGGCTCGGGCCCGGCATCCCCGACGGCCTGGGCCAACAAGGCTGCGGCGAGGTCGGCAATGTCGAGTTCTGAGGTCTCATGGAACTCGTCGATCAGTGTGTGATAGAGGTCCAGGCGTCCACGCTCGACGCGCGCAGGAACGGCGTCGAGGAGGTGGCGGACACGGAACTTGGAGACCTCGACAGGCGTCGGGATCGAGACTTCCTCCATCGGGGTTCCGGTCAGGTGCTCGATGCGCCGGAGGCGTCCACGCTCGCGCGGAGTGAAGAAGGTGATTGAGCGGCCCTCGCGTCCGGCGCGACCGGTGCGTCCGATGCGGTGGACGTAGGACTCGGGTTCGCGTGGCACGTCGAAGTTGACGACCAGACCGATTCGCTCGACATCGAGGCCACGCGCAGCCACATCGGTCGCGACGAGGACATCGAGTGTCCCGGATCGGAGGCGCTCGACCATACGCTCGCGCTCCTGCTGGGCGACGTCGCCGGAAATCCCGGCCACCTTGAAGCCCTTGGCCGACAGCTGAAGTGAGACGTCCTCGACATCGGCGCGCGTGCGCACGAAGACGAGAGCGGCGTCTCCCTCACGGGTGGACAACACGCGGCCGAGCGCGCCGATCTTGTGACGGAAGGGAACGACCGCGTAGGTCTGGTGGATCGTGTCGACGGTCGAGGACTCCTCGGAGACCGCAATGCGCAGCGGATCGTGCAAGTGGGTGTCGGCGACGCGCTCGATGCTGCGGGGCATCGTGGCGGAGAAGAGAGCCGTCAGTCGCTTGTCGGGGACGGAGGAGGCGATCTTCTCGACGTCCTCGGCAAAGCCCATGCGGAGCATCTCGTCGGCTTCGTCGAGGACGAGCATCCGAACATGGGAGAGGTCCAAGGCACCGCGTTCGATGAGGTCGATGAGGCGTCCGGGCGTGCCGACGACGATCTGTGCTCCCTGACGCAAAGCCTTCAGCTGGGGGCCGTAGGCGGACCCGCCGTAGACAGCCACGATCTCCACGTTGCGGGAGCGGGCCGCGAAGTCCTCCATGGCCTGCGCGGACTGCATCGCGAGTTCGCGGGTCGGAGCGAGGACCAGGGCCTGGACGTCACGCTCGGAGGAATCGATGTCGGCGAGCATCGGTAGACCGAAAGCCGCCGTCTTGCCAGTGCCGGTCTGGGCGATGCCGACGACGTCGCGGTGGGCAAGCAGAGCGGGGATCGCCTCGGCCTGGATCGGGGTCGGGGTCTCGAATCCCATGGCCGTCACGGCTTGAAGAAGCTCGTCAGGCAGCCCGAGGTCGGCGAAAGTGGGGGAGATCGGGGACTCGTCATCGGACTCGTCCTCATCCGATGCACTGTCCTCATCAAGGTCGTCGGGGACGTCATCCTCGGAATCCTCGATGGGCGCCTCGTCCTCGTCGGACGGCACATCGTCGATGATCAGCTCGACGGAAAGCGGGTGGGCGAGTGGCTCGGTGCTCGCAACGGCCTCGTCCTCCACGGAGGGGAGCTCGATCGCGGGCAGGATCGTGTCAATGTCAGTGGTGCTGGGCACAGTGGTCCTCACAGGTTGTGAAATCTCAATCCTCGAAGCCCGAATGTCTGTCCGGGCCGGGCCGTTGGTCGGCCTTCGGCGCGGCCTCGACTCACCAACAACACTCACCGGAACTCGCCGGTCACCATCACTGTGGGGCTGCGCCTCATCGCTCAACCAGCCTAGGGCCAGGTGCTCGGAGGATGAACACCCGGGCGCGGTGAGATCCCTCACCGCACAGTCTTCTTGAGAGGCGCTCACAGGGGAGTCACAGACTTGAAAAGTATCGTGACAACGCTTGATCAAGCCAATTTCCACATGAAAGGCCCACCGATGAATCGGACCGCCGCACGTCGTACAAGATGGCAGCTCCTCTCACAGATCCTGTGCTGGATCGTCTCGCTGGCTGCTCTCGGATCGGGGATCGCGCTGTTCCTCTACGGAAAGTCGATCACGGTGGCGTCCTCGGTCTGGGCCAACGAGGGCACGATCACGGACGCGACCGAGTATTACCAGAAGGCGACGTCCGGCAGTTCGTCGATCACATTGGGATCGGCGCTGATTGCCGTCGCGATTCTCGGCATCATCCTGACGCTCGCGTTGTTCGCCCACCCGTGGGGCACCGTCGCGGCGGGGTCTGTGGAGGCGCCGGCGATCGAGGCCGGCAGCGAGAACACGGCGTTCGACGAGTCCGTTGAAGACGGTGAGGAATCGGCATCCGAGGGGACCGAGGATGGTGCCGGGACGATCGGAGAGGTCTCCGTGCCGGACCTGACCGAGACGAACGGCGCCGACACACGGAAGTGAGTGCCTGACTGCAGGCATGAGAAGAGCCCCGGGACTGAGCAATCAGCTCGGGGCTCCTTGCCGTCCCGGGATGATGCGCGCGGCGGACACGATCGCCAGTGTGGCGGCAACGAGTGCCACGAGTGACGCCGGAAGGTAGACGGCTCCCTGGGCCCCAGACCACAGTGCCAAGGCGATCGAGACGAGGGCGAGTTCCAAGGCGGAACCGGCATTGTCGGCGACCTGGAGCCAGGAGGAGACCTTCCCGTGCTCGGAACGATCACTCATCCCGAGGACGAGATCCGACAACGTCGAGTGGAGGAATCCGATGCCGAAGCCGGAGACGAACCACCCGACCAGTGCCGGCCACACGGGCGCCGACGCCCAGACCAGGAGCGTCACCGGGAGGAGTCCGAGCGTCAATGCAACAGCGCCGATCAACGGGAGGCGCATACGCAGTCGAGGATCCCGCACCCGGGCCTGCAGGGTCGCGCCGACGGCCCAGGACACCGAGCCGATCGTGACGGCGATCGCAGCGTGGTCGATGCTCCAGCCGTGAACGCGTTGAAGGACCAGCGGCATGAAGGCGGTCGCCCCGGTCAATGCCCCCATCGCCAGAAAACGCGTGGCAATCGCCGAGGGCATGCCGAGCGCCAGCCGCAGGGTCCCAGCCGGGACCAACCGGGGCAGCGACCACGAGGTGAGGGTGATTCCGAGGACAGCCATCGCGACCAGTCCCCATCCGGTGGAGGTTCCGGCAAGCTGGAGGATGACGACGCCGAGGCCGGCTGTCAGCCCGAGCGCGGCCAGATGAGCGGTTCCGGGATCCCGTCCGCTCCCTTCGACGTGGAAGCGGCGGAGTTGGGGCAGCAGTGGAATGACGGCGACCACCGCGATGATCGGCACCGCTCCGAAGACGACGCGCCACCCGGCGTGAGAGGCAACGAACCCGGCGATTGCGGGCCCCACGAGAGAGGGCAGCACCCACGCCAGGGAGAAGCCGGCGAAGAAGGTTGCACGGTGGCGGTCCGTCGCGACCGCACCGACGAGGACGTAGAGGGTAACGATGACGAGGCCCCCGCCGAGCCCCTGAACCAGTCGGCCGGCGACGAAGATCGCGATGTGGGGAGCAGATGCACACATCCCAAGCCCGATGACGAACAAAGCCATCCCGCTGAGCAGGACCGGCCTCGGGCCTCGAGAGTCGGACAACGCCCCGGCCATCACGGTGGAGAGCAGTTGCGCGGCCAAGGCTGCCCCCGAGGCCACAGAGAACCAGCTCTGTGCGCCGAGGTCGGCGACGACGTTCGGCATGATCGTCGTGGTCGCCAACGACTCGAAGGCACTGAGCGTGATGAGGACGACCGACCCGATCATGACGGCGATCTCGGAGCCCGACCACGGGGTCTGTGCCTCGTCGAGACCGCCCGGGCGCGCTGACGGGTCGGAGGGGGAGGACATGACCGGAATCGTCCCACCCCCGACCTCGTCGGGCAAGCCGCTCACGTGGGCTCTCGAGAGTGGGAGGGCGATGAGCGCGCGGTAGACTGTGCGGGCCTCCGCCCGTCTCGCGGCTGGCCCTGATGAGAGGAATATTCGTGCTGCGAACCCACAACATCGCGAGCCTGGGAGCCGACATGGTCGGCCAGACCGTCACCTTGGCGGGTTGGGTCGATCGTCGCCGTGATCACGGTGGTGTCGTCTTCGTGGATCTGCGCGATGCCTCGGGCATCGTCCAGGTCGTTGTCCGCGACGAGTCCGTGGCCCACGAGCTCCGCTCCGAATACGTCCTGCAGGTCACCGGTGAGATCTCCGCGCGCCCCGAGGGCAACGAGAACCCGAACCTGACCACCGGTGCCATCGAGGTGCTCGGCGATGACATCGAGATCCTCAACCCGTCTGAGCCGTTGCCCTTCCAGGTGTCGGCCAACGCGGAGGACTCCGGAAACGTCGGCGAGGAGACGCGACTCAAGTACCGCTACCTCGATCTGCGGCGTGCCCCCGAGCAGCATGCGATCCGATTGCGCTCGAAGGTCTCGCGCGCGGCGCGCGACGTCCTCTATGACCGTGACTTCGTCGAGATCGAGACCCCGACGCTGACCCGTTCGACCCCCGAGGGTGCCCGTGACTTCATCGTCCCGGCCCGTCTGTCGCCCGGTTCCTGGTATGCGTTGCCCCAGTCGCCCCAGTTGTTCAAGCAGATGCTGATGGTGGCGGGAATGGAGCGGTACTTCCAGATTGCGCGCTGCTATCGGGACGAGGACTTCCGCGCCGACCGTCAGCCCGAGTTCACCCAGCTTGACATCGAGATGAGCTTCGTCGACCAGGACGACGTCATTGCCGTGGCCGAGGACGTCCTGACGAAGGTCTGGGCGTTGATCGGCTACGACCTGGCGACCCCGATCCCGCGCATGACCTTCAAGGACGCGATGGAGCGCTATGGCTCTGACAAGCCCGACCTGCGTTTCGGTCTGGAGCTGACGGACCTGACCGATTACTTCGCGAACACGACGTTCCGCGTCTTCAAGGCACCCTACGTCGGTGCGGTCGTGATGCCCGGAGGCGGATCACAGCCTCGCCGAACCTTCGACAAATGGCAGGAATGGGCGCGTGCCCGAGGCGCCAAGGGTCTCGCATACGTGACGCTCGGCGAGGACGCGACGCTCGGCGGTCCGGTCGCGAAGAACATCACTGAGGCCGAGCGTGACGGGCTGGCCGAGGCCACGGGTGCGAAGCCCGGAGACTGCATCTTCTTCGGGGCCGGAGCGCCCGACCCCACGCGTGAGCTGCTCGGCGCGGCCCGTTTGGAGATCGGTCAGCGCTGCAACCTCATCGACCCCGATGCCTGGGCCTTCACCTGGGTCGTCGATGCGCCGCTGTTCAAGCCCTCCGGCGCCGCGGTGGCCGAGGGCGATGTCGCGCTGGGACACAGTGCATGGACGGCCGTTCACCATGCGTTCACCTCGCCCAAGCCGGAGTGGATCGATTCCTTCGACACAGATCCGGGGCACGCACTGGCCTATGCCTACGACATCGTGTGCAATGGCAACGAGATCGGCGGTGGCTCGATCCGTATCCACCGCCGTGACATCCAGGAGCGTGTCTTCAAGGTCATGGGTATCAATGAGGAGGAGGCCGAGAAGCAATTCGGCTTCTTGCTCACCGCGTTCAAGTTCGGCGCTCCGCCGCACGGAGGGATCGCGTTCGGGTGGGACCGGATCGTCTCGCTGTTGACGAAGTCGGAGTCGATCCGCGATGTCATCGCCTTCCCGAAGTCAGGCAACGGGTACGACCCGCTGACCGACGCTCCGGCTCCCATTGCGCCCGCACAGCGCAAGGAGGCGGGTGTCGACGCGAAGCCGCGCAGGCGCGGTGAGGCGGCGGTTTCCGCCGAGTCCGTTCCAGCGGGTGCCGGGAATCAGGCGGACGCCACCGCCTGATTCTCCCTCTGGCAGGCACGTCTGCCCGGACACCGCTCGCACGCCCGCCGTGCCTGGGGTGGCCGGGCTGAATGCTGTCCGGCGCAGAGGTATCCGGCCCTCTAGACTCGCAATGACGTTACCGTGACGAAACGGGGGAGCCATGTGGCGCTCGTACTGGGATGATCCCTCGGTTCTCGACGGTTGGCCGCTCCTGCGGCGCCGTCGGCTCAGCGGGTCCGACGTCCGGATCGCCACCACCGAGGACGGGATCGCAGTGCGGATTCCCGCCGATGGCTTTGAATCAGTCCTCATCGCCGGTGCTCGAGCCGCCGACCTGCTGGGCGACCCTGAAGCGGTTGGGATCGACCGGGTTCTCGTCATGAATGGGGTCGCCCCCGCAGTGCGCGAGGCGCTCGGTGAACGAGGGTTCGAAGAACGTCGGTCCTGGAGCTGGTATTCGGTTGCGGATGAGCCGGGAGCTCGTGACCTCGGCGGAGAGAACGCGACCGGACGAGCGTTCGCTTCTGCCCTTGAGCCGGTGAAGGACATGGGCGAGATCCAGACGTTGCTCCTCTCGTCGTACCCGTTGTCCGACCGGCGGATGAGCGCGAACAGCCGTTGGTGGGGAGTGCACCGTGAGGGGATCCTCGTTGCCGCAGCCGCGGTCGACACCTGGCGCGGGCACGCTCGCGACGGCTCGATCGACTGGAACTCGCATGTGCGATCGGTCGCTGTTCATCGTGACTATCGTGGCGAGGGTCTGGGGTCGGCCCTCTTCGACCAGCTGATCCGCGAGGAATGGCGGCGCACGGAATGGGTGCAATGGACGACGTGGAGTGACAATGCTCCGGCGCGCCTGCTGATGGAAGGCCTCGGGTTGACGCCCGTGACCCGCGTGACGAACTTTCGTCCGCTCGGCACCGTCTCGGAAACGGCGGGATATCCCGGAGCGGAGTCCGCCTGAGGTGCGGATGTTCATGAACCGTGCGCTCTCTGCGGGAGCCGGTGACGTGGGGCACACTGGTGTCATGTCCTACGTCGAGATGCACCCCGTGAATCCTCAGGTCCGTTTCGTCAACAAGACGGTTGAGCTGCTCAGACGCGGAGGAACGATTGCTGTGCCGACCGATTCCGGCTACGCGATCGCCTGCACTCTGGGCAACAAGGAGGGGATGGATGTCATCCGATCGATCCGTCGACTCGATGACCATCACAATTTTTCCCTCCTGTGCCATTCCTTCGCCCAGCTCGGCGAGCTTGTCATCGTCGACAACTCCGAGTTCCGCACGATCAAGGCAGTGACCCCCGGCCCCTACACGTTCATCCTCGTCGGGACCAAGGAGGTCCCGCGGATGACCCTCAACAAGAAGAAGCACACGGTCGGCGTGCGGATCCCCGACCATGTCATCACGCAGGCGATCGTCGCTGAGTTGGGGGAGCCGCTCCTGTGCTCGACGTTGATCCTGCCGGGGGAGAGCGAGCCTCTGACCGACGGGTACGAGGTCGACGAGAAGATTGGCAATGAGGTCGATCTCGTCATCGTCGGACCGGTCGGCGAGGCCGAGCCGACGACAGTCATCGACTTCACCTCGGGCACGCCGGTCGTCGCGCGCAAGGGAGCAGGGGACACCTCGCTCTTCGAGTGAAGCCACTGCCTTGCCGAGGAAGACGCTGGCCACGATGATCGTGAAGAGAGCCGTTTCCACGCAGGAGACGATGGCCGCGACGACCAGCGACTTCGACGGCACGGTCTTCCGAATGCCGAATCCCAGTGCACCGCTGACCCCAGCCTTCTCGAAGAACGTGCCCAGGCTCGCCAGGATCTGAGGAGGCAGGACAATCGCCTTCCCGATGGCGACGGCCAGACGTTTGCCCTCGAGGACCGGCGCCAGGGGATTCTTCACGGAGAAGATCATCGCGGGGGCACGTCCGTGCTCACTGGGGTCGAGATTGTCGTGAGAGGCGAGGGAGCCGTCGGGGGAGAGACTGTACGTCGAGCCAACGAAACCGGTGATCAACAGGACCGATCATGTCCGGGCCGTGCAGCCGACCCGAAGTCGGGGCGGAGTGCGTGGAGACGAGGCGACGCGCCTGCTCCTGCACACCGAAGTGTTCGATCAAGCCAATGACGGGCAAGACGATGACGATGACGGTCACGGGGGGCCCGGCGAGTCCAGTGCCGAACGTCTGAGCATGCCCATTGCGACATTCCTCCCAACAGGCCTGTGATGATGCCGGAGACGACGACCACCAAGATGGGATTGTGCTTCGGGGAGAAGCCACTGACGATCACGGAAACCCCGATGAGAACGAGCACGATCAACCGTCCTTTGCTTGGCCTTGGTTGACTCGGAAGAGTGGACTGCGAACAGCGCAAACGGTCGAACTCTGACCGCGACTCGCCCTGCGACGCACCTGCCGATGGGCCCGCCTAGGCTGGTCCCCATGGATCTCTTCGACTCCCAGGGCATCGACGACGCCGGCGTTCCAGCCTTCTCCGAGCGAGCCCCCCTGGCGGTGCGGATGCGACCCCGTTCCCTCGACGAGGTCGTCGGCCAGGACCACCTGCTGGGCGAGGGCGCGCCGCTGCGTCGCCTTCTCGAACCGGCCCAGGTGGGGCGCCCTGCGGTCTCCTCGGTGATCCTGTGGGGGCCTCCAGGAACAGGGAAAACGACGCTGGCCTATCTGGTCGCGCGTGCCTCGGGTCGTCATTTCGACGAACTCTCCGCGGTCTCGGCCGGGGTCAAAGATATCCGCGAGGTCGTCGGTGCGGCGAAACGGCGGATGGGCGCGACCTCTGAGGAGACAGTCCTCTTCGTCGACGAGGTCCATCGGTTCTCGAAGTCACAGCAGGACGCACTGCTTCCAGCGGTCGAGAACCGGTGGGTGACGCTGGTCGCCGCGACGACGGAGAACCCGTCGTTCTCCGTGATCTCGCCACTCCTGTCGAGATCGCTGCTGCTGACACTGGATCCGCTGGAGTCCGACGAGATCGCGACGTTGCTTGAGCGTGCCCTCACCGATGAACGGGGTCTGGGTGGGGAGTACGGGTTGACGGACGGAGCGCGTGATGCCCTCGTACGACTGGCCGGGTCCGACGCCCGCAAGTCGCTGACACTGCTCGAAGCCGCTGCCGGTGCCACTGCCGAGAAGAACGCGACGACCATCGACGTCCCCGAGGTCGAGGCTGCGGCCAACCAAGCCCTGGTCCGATGGGACAAAGATCAGCACTACGACGTCGCCTCCGCATTCATCAAGTCGATGCGTGGTTCCGACGTCGATGCGGCGATCCATTACCTGGCGCGGATGATCGAGGCCGGGGAGGACCCCCGCTTCATCGCTCGTCGCGTGATGATCTGTGCCGCGGAGGACGTCGGGATGGCGGCCCCCGAGGTTCTCGCCACGACCGTTGCGGCAGCTCAAGCCATCGCGATGATCGGGATGCCAGAGGCCCGGATCATCCTGGCGGAAGCCGTCGTGGCGGTGGCCACGGCACCAAAGTCCAATGCCTCCTACATGGCGATCGATACGGCCCTGGCGGACCTACGCGCAGGCAAGGGAGGCCCTGTTCCCACCCACCTGCGCGATGCACACTACGCGGGAGCCACGACGCTCGGCCACGGCGAGGGCTACATCTACGCCCACGATGCGCCGCACAACGTGGCCGCTCAGCAGTACTTGCCCGACGATCTCGTCGGGACACGCTACTACGCGCCGACCGAGAACGGCACTGAGGCGATGATCACGAAGCGCCTGGCCGTGCTCAGGGACCTCCTCGACATGCGCTAACCTGTACAGGCTGTCCGTCTCGACGGACGGTATCCGTCGCGAGTCCGCGACGACCCACCTGGGGTCTTGGCCGAAGGACATCTGTCCGGGAGTGGACCCCGTGCCCGCGGAGCAGTCCCCGAGCATGACAGAAGAAACAGGAAGGGCCATATTTCCATGGCAGCAAACCGCTCACGTAAGCAGGTGCGCGAGTCCCGCGCCCTCGGCATCGCGCTGACTCCGAAGGCAGTCCGCTACTTCGAGAAGCGCCCCTACGGACCTGGTGAGCACGGCCGTTCGCGCCGTCGCCAGGATTCCGACTACGCCGTCCGATTGAAGGAGAAGCAGCGTCTGCGCGCTCAGTACGGTATTCGCGAGGCGCAGATGCAGCGTGCTTTCGAGGAGGCCCGTCGCGGCGAGGGCATGACCGGCGAGAACCTGGTTGAGCTGCTCGAGATGCGCCTTGACGCCCTTGTCCTGCGCGCCGGTTTTGGCCGCACGATCCAGCAGGCCAGGCAGTTCGTCGTCCACCGCCACATCCTCGTTGATGGCAAGATCGTCGACCGCCCGTCGTTCCGCGTGCGCCCGGGCCAGACCCTCCAGGTCAAGCCGAAGTCCCAGACGACGGTTCCCTTCGAGATCGCGGCCCAGGGCATCCATCGTGACGTGCTCCCGAACCTTCCCGACTATCTCGATGTCGATCTCGAGCGTCTGCGCGCCACGTTGGTGCGCCGCCCGAAGCGCTCTGAGGTCCCCGTGACCTGCGACGTCCAGATGGTCGTCGAGTACTACTCGCGCTGATCGATGTCATGACGGACCCCGGGAGCATCTGCTCTCGGGGTCCGTCCACTTACTCGGGCTTCGACGACGAGGCCTGACAGCCTTCCCCTCCAACCCCCAGTACCATGAGGACACATGCGCACCTCTGAGATCCGTTCCCGATGGCTCGACTACTTCAAGTCGAACGGCCACGAGATCCGTCCCTCCGTTCCATTGATCTCCCCGGAACCGTCGATCCTCTTCACGATTGCTGGAATGGTGCCGTTCATTCCGTACATCACCGGGGTTGAGCCGGCACCGTGGCCCCGGGCGGCCTCGGTCCAGAAGTGCATCCGCACCAACGACATCGACAATGTTGGACGCACGACCCGCCATGGGACGTTCTTCCAGATGAATGGGAACTTCTCCTTCGGGGACTACTTCAAGGAGGGCGCGATCCACTTCGCCTGGGACCTCCTGACCGGATCCCAGGACGAGGGCCGTTATGGCCTGGACGGTGACCGGCTCTGGGTCACCCTCTGGGAGGAGGATGCCGAGTCCCTCGACGTCATGACCCGGCAGGTCGGATTGGATCGCTCCCACATTGTCCTGCTTCCCCGGGAGGAGATCTTCTGGGACACGGGTCTGGCCGGTCCTGCTGGTCCCTGCTGCGAGTGGCACTACGACCGGGGTCCCGCCTTCGGCCCCGAGGCTGTGGGAGGAACGGTCGATCCTGGCGGTGATCGTTATCTGGAGCTGTGGAACCTGGTCTTCGACCAGTTCATGCGCGGCGAGGGGACGGGCAAGGACTACCCTCTGCTCGGCGAACTCGACCAGAAATGCATCGACACCGGAGCCGGCCTCGAGCGGCTCGCCTTCGTCCTCCAGGACAAGGACAACATGTTCGAGATCGACGAGGTCTTCCCCGTCATTGAGGCCGTCGAGGAGATGTCGGGCCGCCGTTACCGCGCCGATCGCGAGGACGACGTGCGCATGCGCGTGGTTGCGGACCACATTCGGTCCGCAATGATGCTGATCTCCGACGGGGTGCGTCCCGGCAATGACGGTCGCGGCTATGTCTTGCGACGCCTGATGCGCCGGGCGATCCGCTCGATGCGTCTGCTCGGCGTCGATGTCCCGTCGCTGCCGACGCTGCTGCCGGTTTCGCGCGATGCGATGTCCGCGTCCTATCCCGAACTCGTCACGCAGTGGGACACGATCTCTGATGTCGCCTACGGCGAGGAGGAGGCGTTTCGTCGGACGCTGAGTGCAGGAACGACGATTCTCGACGCTGCCGTCGCCACGGCCAAGTCCGAGGGCGCGGTGGTCCCGGGCGCGTCGACGCCGGTGATCTCCGGGGAGGACGCCTTTGCTCTTCACGACACCTATGGTTTCCCGATCGACCTCACGCTCGAGATGGCGGCCGAGCAGGGCGTGGATGTCGACGAGGAGCGCTTCCGCACCCTCATGGATGAGCAGAAGGATCGCGCCCGCGCCGATGCCCGCGCGAAGAAGACCGGTCACGTCGATGCCCGCGTCTTCCACGAGCTTGAGAAGCGGATGGGTGGCGGTTCCCGCTTCCTTGGCTACACGGAGAACGCCGCGGAGGCCCACGTCGAGGGGATCCTCGTCGAGGGCGTGCCCGTTCCGGCGGCGACCGCGCCGGCCGAGGTCGAGATCATCCTCGACCAGACCCCCTTCTACGCAGAGATGGGCGGCCAGCTGGCCGACCACGGCACGATCCGCATGGCCGATGGCGGGGTCGTCGAGGTCTCGGACGTCCAGGCGCCGATCAAGGGTCTGTCCGTCCATCGCGGCACGCTGACAGAAGGCACGGTCACTCTGGGATCCCGGGCATGGGCCGAGATCGACGTGCTCCGTCGCCTGGCGATCGCCCGTGCTCACACCGGTACACACATGGTCCACCGTGCCCTCCACGAGATTGTCTCCCAGACGGCCACGCAGGCAGGCTCGGAGAACTCACCCTCGCGGCTGCGCTTCGACTTCCGCCACGGATCGGCCCTGTCGGGGAACCAGATTGATGGCATCGAGGAACTTGTCAACGAGAAGCTCGCCGAGGACCTCGCGGTCACCGACGAAGTCCTGCCGATCGACGAGGCACGCGCAACCGGGGCGATGGCGCTGTTCGGTGAGAAGTACGGCACAGAGGTTCGTGTCGTCTCGATTGGCGGGGACTGGTCGAAGGAGCTCTGCGCCGGGACACACGTGCCCTCGACGGGGCGCATCGGGCGAGTCGCCGTCCTCGGCGAGGCCTCGATCGGATCGGGCGTTCGACGCATCGACGCTCTGGTCGGCGATGGCGCGTACGGTTTCCAGGCGAAGGAGCACGCGCTGGTCTCCCAGCTCTCGGCCTTGGTCGGGACGCGGGCCGAGGAGCTTCCGAATCGTGTCGAATCGCTGATGGTGCGTCTGAAGGAAACGGAGCGCGATCTCGAGCGCCTGCAAACGTCGCAGGCTCTGGCGCGGGCCGATTCCTTGGTGGCCTCTGCCTCTCGCGTCGGTCGTTCCACCGCGGTCGTCGCCTCGGTCGGTGATCTCTCGTCGGCCGAGGTGCTGCGCTCCCTGGCCCTCGAGGTGCGGGAGCGCCTCGGTGAGTCCGAGCCGGTCGTCGTCGTGTTGCTCGGCCTGACCGGTGGTCGTCCGATCGTCGTGGCGGCGACGAACGCCACGGCGCGTGGAGACGGCGCGAAAGCGGGTGCCCTCGTGCGAGTCGCCGCACAGGCACTTGGTGGTGGTGGTGGCGGCCGCGATGACATCGCGCAGGGCGGCGGGTCGGATGCGGCCGGCGCCGAAGCCGCCCTTCGGGCGGTGAAGACGGAGATCGGTTCGCTGTGAATTCGTTGCGTCCGGGGGTCCGGCTGGGAGTCGACGTGGGAACTGTCCGCGTCGGTGTCGCCCGAACCGACCCGGAGGCGATCCTCACCCTCCCGGTGGAAACCCTCCTGCGAGCCGACGACGGGTCCGAGTTGGACCGATTGATTGAGATCGTCGATGAGTTCTCGGCGATCGAGATCGTCGTCGGTCTCCCGCGTCACCTCAAGGGATCCGAGGGGATCTCGGCTAAGGGGGCCAGGCGGTACGCACGCCGGATTGCCGCGTCCCGTCCGAGAGTCCGAGTCTGCTTGGTGGACGAACGGCTAAGCTCCAACCAAGCGCACCACCGACTCCGGGAGTCGGGGATCCCGGAGAGGGACCACCGCCCGGTCATCGACCAAGTGGCGGCACAGATCATCCTCGAGCAGGCACTCGACGAGGAGCGGATGGGGCATCATCCCCCCGGAATTCTCGTCGCAGCCACGAACCAGGAGGGCCCCAGTGACTGAACCCGTCACTCCGCACTCACCGTTCCCCTCCCGGCGTCAGGTTCGCACCGATGAAGAGCGAGCGATGTCGGGAACACGGAAGGCTCCCGCATCAGGATCGGTGAACCGTCTCGGCGAACCAGAGCCCACAGGGGGCTCGCCCTTGTTCCCCGGAACCGGAGTGAGGGAGACGACCTCGGGACTGCGCTCCCGTCGGCTTGAACACGAGCGCGCACGAACACGCAAGCGGCGCCGGCGCCGCCGTGTCCGGACCTTTGTCGTCCTCCTGGTGGTTCTGGCCTTGTTGGGCGGGGCGGGCTATATCGCCATCACCGTTTTGCGGACGTCAACGACCACGCAGGGATCCGACGACTACCCGGGTCCGGGAACGGGCAGCGTGGAGGTCACGGTCGAGAAAGGCGATGCCGGATCCACGATGGGGCAGAAGCTGGTCGACGCCGACGTCGTGAGGTCGGTCACGGCCTTCGTCCGCTCCTTCGAGGCGAACCAGGCGGCGGCCTCGATCAAACCGGGCACCTACACACTCAAACAACAGATGACGGCCTCCGACGCGGTTGCCGCGCTGCTCGATGACACGAACCGGTCGGACAACACGGTGACGATCAATGCGGGCCAGACCGCTGCCCAGATCACCGACAAGCTGGCCAAGCTGACGAACACGTCGAGCGACGAGGTCGAGGCCGCCATGAAGGACTCTGCGGCGATCGGCCTTCCCTCTGAAGCGAACGGCAACGTCGAGGGGTGGCTCTGCCCGGGGTCATACGAGGTCTCGTCGGGCGATACGCCGGCCACTGTGCTCTCGCAGATGGTCGCTGCAACGATCTCTCGCCTGGACAAGGCGGGTGTGTCCGAGGCAGATCGGGAGACGGTCCTCATCAAGGCCTCGATCCTTGAGCGTGAGATGAACATCACGGAGTACTTGCCCCAGGTCGCTCGGGTCATCGAGAATCGCCTCGATGAGCCGAACGGCGAGACCAAGGGTCTTCTCCAGATGGACTCCACAGTGCAATATGGATTGGGCAAGAGCGGTGGCGTTCCCTCCGATGCGGACTACAAGGTCGACACGCCGTACAACACCTATATCCACACGGGACTTCCGCCGGCTCCGATCGCTCAGCCGTCAGACGACGCGATTGAGGCGACACTTCACCCGGCCGATGGCGACTGGTTGTACTTCGTGACGGTGGATCTCAACACCGGCGAGACGCTCTTCGCGACGACGCATGACGAGCAAGAGGTGAACGTCGCGAAGTTCAACCAGTTCTGCTCCGCAAACCCAGGGGTGTGCGGCCAGTGACCTGGGCGGCGGTGATCGGATCGCCGATTGCGCACTCGCTGTCTCCTGTGCTCCACCGAGCCGCGTGGCAGTCATTGGGGCTCGGGGAAAACTGGGACTACCGGCGCCTCGAGCAGACGGAGGAGACTCTTCCGGGGTTCATCGCGGGGCTCGGACCCGACTGTCTCGGCCTGTCGGTGACAATGCCCTGCAAACAGGCCGTCATCCCGCTGATGGACGCCGTGGACCCGATGGCCGAGGCCGTGGGAGCCGTCAACACGGTCGTGACCGGCGGCGGTCTGCTGACCGGTTTCAACACGGATGTCCACGGGATCGTCCAGGCGCTGCGCGAGGCCCGTGCGGCGCGGGGTCTCGGCGCGCCCGAGTGCGCAGTGATCCTGGGAACGAGGGCGACTGCGTCCTCCGCCCTGGCGGCGCTGGGGCATCTGCACATTCCGCGGATGATCCTTGTCGGCAGACGTTTCGGAGGACCGGGGTCGGCGACGATGGCGGCGACGCGGCTCGGGGTCATGCCCGAGCAAGTGCCATGGGCACGCACCGATGCCGTTCTCTCAGCGATCGACCAATCCGACATCGTCGTGTCGACCATGCCTGCAGGAATTCCCGATCAGCTGGCGGAGCAAATGGCACCCCGGGCGGACCAGACCCTGCTCGATGTCGTCTACTCCCCGTGGGAGACGGCGTTGGTCCGCCGGTGCACCGAGGCCGGTGCTGTCGTCGTCCACGGCACGGAGATGCTGCTCCACCAGGCCGCCCAACAGGTGCGCCTGATGACGGGGCGTTATCCAGAGGTCGAGCCCATGCGCCGGGCGATGGTGCTCGCGCTGGGGCTGGGGGACTGATGTCGTGGACTCCGCATCTTTTCCACATGGACTGTGGTTCGTGGTCACGGACGTCTCGTGGCTGGTGGCCATCATATGGATGCGTCATTCCGGGTGGAGGATCCAGGCCCGTTGTCTGAGTGAGTCCGGCGTGGATCCTCTGCCGCGCCGTGCGCTCCTGTGGACGGTCGGCCTGGTCGGTGCCGTCGTGGCCGTCGTCTACTACCGGCAGGCCGGAGCGTGCGGCCCGGTCGTCGTCACCATGGTCGGAGGAGTTTCGGCAGTCGTCGATGCTCGATGCCATCGGCTCCCGACCCGCTACACGGCAGTGATGGCCGGAGGGGTCCTCTTCGCCTTGATTTCCTGTGGAATCGAGGCGGTGCTCGGCGCCGCGCAGACGGGCACGGCGCGCGCAGGTCTTGGCGAACTCGCCCTCGATGTCGCTGTGGGGATCGCGGTATGGGTGCTGCCCCTGGGGCTCGGACACGCCACGAGGGCTGGGGTCGGGATGGGCGACGTCCGCTTGGCTCCCGTGCTCGGAGCGATGCTCGGCACACTCGGGTGGGAGGCCGCGGTGGCCGGCCTCGTCGTGGCCTTCCTTGCCGGTGGCGCGTTCGCGCTGTGGCGGCTTGCGAGCGGTTCGGCCTCGGTGCACAGCCGTATCGCGATGGGGCCGGCGCTGATCGGAGGTTCTCTCATCTCCTACTTCGCCTGGGGCATCACGCTGATCGGATGAGATCCCGGGACGCCCGACGGGACGCCTGTGGGACACTGGGGCAATGCTGAGATGGCTGACGGCAGGGGAATCCCATGGGCCCGTTCTCGTGGCGACGATCGATGGGTTGCCCTCAGGAATCCGGATCACAACCGACACCGTGCGCGAGGCCTTGGCTCGTCGTCGGCTCGGCTACGGGCGCGGGGCACGTCAGAAGTGGGAGCGCGACGAAGTACGGATTCTCGGCGGGGTCCGTCATGGGCGGACCACGGGTGCCCCGGTCGGCATTGAGATCGCGAACTCGGAGTGGCCGAAGTGGGAGGTCGTCATGTCGGCCGATCCCGTGGATCCCACGGCGCTCCTGGTCGATGCGGGGTCGGGAGACGAACGTGAGGTGGCACGTAATCGGGCGCTGACACGGCCCCGCCCCGGTCACGCCGATCTGGCCGGGATGATCTCCTATGACTTGCCCGAAGCGCGACCCGTCCTCGAACGCGCGAGTGCTAGGGAGACGGCGGCGCGGGTGGCGCTGGGAGCTTTCGCCGAGGCTCTGCTGGAACAGGTCGCGGGCATTCGGTTGGTCAGCCACGTCGTCGCCGTCGGGCACGAACAGGCAGTGATCACGGATGCAGAGCTGCCTCGGCCGGTGGACATCGGTGCGCTGGATGCCTCACCGGTGAGAACGTTGGACCCGGAAGTGGAATCACGTTTCGTCAGCGTCATCGACACCGCGAAAAAGGACGGCGACACGGTCGGGGGCGTCGCGGAGGTCATCGCCTGGGGTGTCCCGATTGGTCTGGGGACTCACGTCCAGGCGGATCGTCGCCTCGATGCGCGTCTGGCCGCGGCCCTCATGTCGATCCAGTCCGTCAAGGGAGTCGAGATCGGCGACGGCTTCGCGCAGGCAGCTCTGCCGGGATCGCGCGCCCACGACGAGATCGTGCGCGGCGAGGATGGACATCTCACGCGCATGAGCAATCACGCCGGGGGCATCGAGGGCGGGACCTCCACTGGTCAGTCCATCCGGGTGCGGGCGGCATTCAAGCCGATCTCGACCGTTCCACATGCGTTGCGCACCGTCGACCTCGCAACGGGCGAGGAAGCACGCGCCCTGCACCAACGCTCCGACACCTGCCAGGTGGTCCCCGGCGCCGTCATCGCGCAGGCCGAGGTCGCCCTTGTCCTGGCCGACGCGTTGAGCGACCACGCGGGTGGGAACTCGGTGGCGGAGGCCCGGCGCAACCTGCTGGCCTACCTCCAATACGTGGAGGAACGGGCATGAACCAGCGTGACCGTGACCTCGACGAGCCGAATCCACCCGCCGAGGAGGTCGGACTGCGACTGCCGATCGTGCTGGCCGGACTTCCTGGCTCGGGGAAGTCGAAGGTCGGGCGCGCCCTGGCGCGTCGGCTCGGCGTGCCCCATGTCGACACCGATGACCTGATCGTCGAGTCACAGGGCCGCTCGATCGCTGAGATCTTCGCGGTGGACGGAGAGGCTTCCTTCCGTCGAATCGAAGCCGGTGCGGTCGCGCGAGCTTTGACGATGGATGCTGTCGTCTCGCTTGGTGGGGGAGCCGTGACGACGCCGGCCGTCCGCGAGATCCTTGCCGGCCGGTGTGTCGTGGTCCTCGATGTCGATCATGAGGAACTCCTGCGCCGGACTTCACACAAGACGCATCGTCCCTTGCTCCAGCCGGATCCCGATGCGGCATTGCGCAGACTCCGCGTGGAACGCACGCCATACTACGAGGAGGTCGCAGCCGTGCGTGTCCACTCGGACTCGGGTCCGGCGAGCGACGTGGTCGAGGAGGTCGTCACCATGGTGCGTCACTGGCAGGACAACGAGGAACCCGCCGAGCAGGTTCTCCCCGGTCCGGAGACTGTCGATGTCGGCGGGATCCGTCCATACCCGGTGATCATCGGGCACGGGCTCGACGTCTCCACAGTCGTCGACGGCGTGCGTTCCGACGCAAGCAAAGTCCTCCTGATCCACCCGGCGTCGGTCGGCTCGACGGGAGCGGTCCTGCGACTGGCTCTGGAGCAGCGAGGCCTGGAGGTCCACACCTACATCCACCCCGACGGCGAAGCGGGAAAGACCCTCGAGGTCGCGGCCTCCGGATGGGACATCGCGGGCGCGGCGCGCCTGGGACGGGCCGACACGGTGATCGGCCTGGGCGGTGGGGCGACGACGGACCTCGCCGGCTTCGTCGCGGCCACCTGGCTGCGTGGGATCGATGTTGTCCAGGTACCCTCGACGCTGCTCGGAATGGTCGACGCGGCCGTCGGGGGAAAGACCGGGATCAACACCGCCGCCGGTAAGAATCTGGTCGGGGCCTTCCACACGCCCGTGCGAGTCGTTGAGGAACTCGGGCTGCTCGCGACGCTGGCGCCTGCTGATCTGCGGGCGGGCCTCGGGGAAGTCATCAAGTGCGGGCTCATTGCGGATCAGCGGATCCTCGACCTCGTCGAGGCCGATCCACAGGCGTGCGTGGATCCGACCTCGCCACAGCTGCGCGAGCTGGTCGTCCGCTCGGTCGCGATCAAGGCCCGCGTCGTCGGGGAGGACCTCACCGAGTCGGGACTGCGCGAGATCCTCAACTACGGGCACACGATGGCCCATGCGATCGAACGCTGTGAGAACTTCGCCTGGCGACACGGGGACGCTGTGGCCGTCGGGTGCGTCTTTGCCGCCGAGCTGGCCCACGACCTCGGTCTGCTGACCGCCGACGAGGTCGACCGACATCGTCGTGACTTCTCGGCAGTCGGGCTGCCCACCTCATATTCGGGTGCGCCGGTGAAGAACCTCGTTGACGCGATGCTCTCCGACAAGAAGGTCCGCGGGGGACACCTGCGCTTCGTTCTGCTCGATGGGCTCCGGAATCCGGTTGTCCGCGAGGTCGATCCAGAGGCCCTGCGCGCACCGGCAGAGAGGATTGGCATCGATGTCCACTGAGAATCCGGCACGAGTGATGCGTCCTCGACCCCAGGACCCGGCGTTGAGGGGACCACTCGTCGTCCTCGTCGGCGTGTCCGGTGCGGGCAAGACGACCATCGGACGTCTGGTGGCGGACCGCCTGGGCGTCGGCCTCGTCGAGACGGACGACCTCGTCGCGCGGGAGACCGGACTGTCGGTGGGACAATTGATCATCTCGGGGGACCCTCGCCTGCCCGACCTGCAGACGCGTGGGGCGCTCGAGGCTCTCTCCGTGGGCGGGCCCGGCACGGATGGCGTGGTGACTTTGGGTGCCTCGTTGCCCGCCCAGGACAAGATCGCCCGGGCCATCGAGGTGGCGCGCAGTTCGGGCGCCCTCGTCGTCGAGCTCGTGGCGGACACCGCCGAGATCGCTCGGCGTGAGGGCCTCAATGCTCCTCGCTCGGTGGCCTTGGGCGCCCCGCGCGCCATGTTGACCACAATGATTCGCTCGCTGAGGGAGGTCTACGCGCGCGTGGCCGATCTCTCGGTGGACACCGTGGGGGTGGCTCCGGCCGTCGTCGCGGATCGGGTCTTCACTGCGATGTAGACTGGGCGCCTGTCCATCCCTCCCGAGAAGAAGGCAAGTCTGTGGCCACAACGAACGATCTGAAGAACGGCCTTGTCATGGTCATCGACGGCCAGCTCTGGCAGGTTGTCGAGTTCCAGCACGTCAAGCCCGGAAAGGGCCCTGCTTTCGTCCGGACGAAGATCAAGAACGTCCTGTCGGGCAAGACCGTGGACCGCACGTTCAACGCGGGCATCAAGATCGAGACGGCCACCGTGGATCGCCGCGACATGACGTATCTGTACCGCGACGGCGACGACTATGTCTTCATGGACACGACGACCTATGACCAGCTGACGGTTCCCGCCGAAATCGTGGGGGACACCGCGCACTTCATGATCGAGAATCAGGACGTCATGGTCTCCCAGCACGACGGCCAGGTCCTGTTCGTCGAGCTTCCGGCGACGGTGACTCTGGAGATCACGCACACCGAGCCCGGCTTGCAGGGTGATCGCTCCTCTGCGGGGACCAAGCCCGCGACGCTGGAGACCGGCTACGAGATCCAGGTTCCGCTGTTCATGGAGGAAGGCACGCGCGTCAAGGTCGACACCCGTGATGGCTCCTACTCCGGGCGCGCCTGACTGACCGTGTCGAAGCATTCATTCACGTCGCGGACCAAGGCCCGCAAACGAGCAGCTGACGTCGTCTTCGAGGCCGATCAGCGCGGTATGGGACGCAATCCGCAGGTCCTCGAGGATCTATTGCGCGAGCGCAAGGTCATCACGGCCGCACTGACCCCGTTGCCCGAGTACTCGCAGGCGATCGTCTCCGGAGTCGCCTCAGACCTGCGCAGGATCGATACTCTCATCGAAGCACATGCCCGGGTCAATGGCCTGGATCGCATGCCGGCCGTCGATTTTGCGGTGCTGCGCGTCGCGACCTGGGAGATGCTCGACAACGCGGACGATGTGCCGCGCGTGATCGCGATCGATGAGGCGGTGTCGATCGTCAAGTCGATCTCGACGGATTCGTCGCCCGCGTTCGTCAACGCAGTGCTTGACGCGGTGCGCCGCGACATCGAGAGTCCGGCATGGCGTCGCGAGCATGTAATCGCCGACGAGGACGTGGCCGAGGCTGAGCCTGAGTCCGAGGCTGAGGATGAAGAGGCAGTGGCATCTCCCCTCGACGTGGTCGAGGCCGACATCATCGAGGCTGACACGACGGTGGGCGAGGAGACTCTCACAGGGTCCACCGACGACCAGGATGACACAGTCGGTGCTGAGGCCGAGGTTGAGGCCGCTGATGCTGAGGGGCCGCCGACCGAGGAGCCCACTGAGGCAGCTGCCGGGGCGGACACGTCGCGCGCGAAGCACCCGACCATTGAGGACATCACGGCCGCCGATCTGGCCGAGCTGGATGAGATGCTCGACGAGTACTGATCGGATCAATCGGTCAGGTTCTGATCCCGGGCAACGGGATCAGGCAGCGCCCGATCCGCGTCCGTCCATCGTGATCGACCTCGTCGGTCGGGAGGACTTCGCGGTGGCCAGTGCGACGTTGGCGATCACTGACGAGGCGAGCATTCCCAGCGCGAGCGGCATCGCAGTGGTGCCTGCGCCGATGCCGACGATCGGCGCGATCGCTCCGGAGAAGAGGTGTTGGAGCGCCCCCAGGACCGCGGAGCCGAGTCCGCTGCTGGTGGGAACCGCGGCCAGTGCGAGTGCCGTCGTGTTGCCGAACGACAGACCGAGCGATGCGACGGCGGTCAGGATGGGCAGGGCGAGCCAGATCGGCGGCACGGCTGCCACGACGAGGACGACGAATGCGATGACCGAGCAGAGATTGAGCTGGAGGCCGGTCCGCGCGAGTGCCTCTGGACGGAACCGGCGGGCGAGCCGGGCGGAAAGACCGCCGACGATCATCAGGGCGAAGGCGTTGACGCCGAACATCAGGCCGTACTCGGTCTGGCTCAGGCCCATCATGTTCTCGTAGAGGAACGGTGACGCCGAGATGTAGGCCATCATCGAGGTGAATGCGAAGACGTAGGCGAGCATGTTGCCCAGGTAGGCCCTGGATGTCAGATCAGACAGCGGGGACGCATGAGGGGCGTTCGGTGCGGGTGCCGTGTGCGAGTGTGTCTCGTCGATGACGAGGACGGTCGCCACCAGTCCGATCGCGACGAGCACGGTGACGATCCACAGCAGTCCTCGCCACCCGAGCGGGCCGACGAGGATGCTTCCGGAGACCGGAGCGAGGACCGGGGCCACGCCACTGATCAGCATGATGACGCTCATAGCCTGTGCGGCTCGCTTGCCGGTCGTGATGTCGGTGATGATCGAGCGTGAGATGACCATGCCCGCTGCACCTGCCAGACCCTGGAAGAGCCGGGCGGTGAGCAGAACGCCGATCGTCGGTGCGAGGGCTGACAGTGCGCTCGCTGCAAGGTAGATGACCATCCCGATGATGAGTGGCCGACGTCTGCCGAACCGATCGGAGAGAGGCCCGAAGATCAGCTGTCCGAGACCGGCTCCGATGAGGAACGTCGTGAGCGAGAGCTGGACTCCTGCGGGTGTCGTCGCGAGATCGCTCACCATTTCGGGAAATGCGGGCAGATACATGTCGGTGGCGAACGGTGCGATCCCCGCCAGTAGGGACAGCGTCATGAGAAGAGCCAAGCCAATGGTGGCGCCGTTCGAGGGGTGATGGCCTGGGTCCGATCGACGTGAAGGAACGCTTGAGGGCGCGCTGGTCGAGGTGTTTATTGAGGTGCTGATGGTCGTTCTTCCTTCTCAATCGAGTTACCTATTGAGTCGTAGTTATGCTAGCATAGGATTCATTGATCGAATCAAGGAGGGCTCACATGGCGACCGAGCGAGAATCGCAGCTCGCAGATTTTGCACACCTCGTGCTGAGCGTGGCGCGCGATATTCGTCTGGGCACCCATGTCGGTTCCGAGGTGATCGAAGTCAGTGGACTCGAGAGCCTGGTCATGGACTACATCGAGCACAATCCGGGCGTCAGCCCGACCCGCATCTGCGCGGAGATCGGTCTCCGGTCCAGCAACACCAGTGCGGTTCTGCGCTCGCTGGAGGTCAAGAACCTAATTCGTCGCGAGCCGGATCCCGATGATGGTCGTTCTGTCCGGGTCCATCCGACAGACGTGTCGGCGTGCAACGTCGAACGGGTGCGGGCGCAGTGGAGCCGGCTGCTGGCCCCGCATGTCGACAGCTCGACCGACATCAGCGCGGCGATCGATGTTCTTCGACGCGTCGATTGCTCCATCACCCACCCGAGCGGAGACGTGCTGGCCTCCCACACAGACTGAGCACCTCAGCCAGCCCGGATACACACAGGTCGGAACACCCACAGGCAAGAAGAGAGAGAAAGAATGCGCGCAATCGTTGTTGACGACACGGGACACTTCGACATGTCCGAGGTCGACCGCCCCACGGCCGGAGCCAATCAGGTCCTGGTCGAGGTGGTGGTCTCCGGTGTGAATTTCATGGATGCCCTTCAATACAGGTTTGCCGCCATCACGCCCGATTCCCCCCTCCGTGCCGGAGTGGAGGGAGTGGGCATCGTCGCCGAACTCGGAGACGGCGTCACTGATTTCCAGGTCGGCCAGCGGGTCGGCTGGCTCTCCGGCGGTCAGGGCAGTTTCGCCGATTTTGTCAGTGTCGAGGCGGACAAGGCGGTGGCCATCCCTGACAGTGTCGACGATGAGACCGCGGCTGCTCTGCTCCTCCAGGGAATGACGGCCCACTACCTCGCCACGGACTCCTACGCGATCCAGCCCGGAGATTCCGTCCTCGTCCATGCCGCGTCGGGAGGTGTGGGCCAACTCCTGACGCAGGTCGCGAAGATTCGGGGAGGCCGCGTCATCGGCACGGTCTCGAGTCCGCAGAAGGAAGAGGCCGCGCGGGCGGCGGGAGCGGATCAAGTCGTCTCGTACGACTCCTTCGCGCAGGAGGCCCGGGAATTCACGCACGGAGAAGGCGTCGCGGCCGTTTACGACAGCGTCGGTGCCGCCACCCTCGACGGAGACCTCGCTGCGCTGCGGGTACGCGGGACCTTGGTCTCCTTTGGAGGCTCGAGCGGCCCCGTTGATTCGCTGGATCTGTCCCGACTGAGCCTGGGAGGATCGCTCTCAGTCGTCGCCCCGATGGTCGTCGACCACACCAGGACCCGCGAGGAACTGAATCGGCGTGCCACTGACCTGTTTGCGTGGGTGGCCAATGGTCACCTGCGGGTGAACATCGGGGGACGCTATCCGCTCGAGCGGGCCGGCGACGCGATCACGGCCCTGACTTCGCGCGCGACGACGGGCAAGTTGATTCTGACGCACTGAGGAACATTCGTCGGTCCACAGGGGAGCCGCAACTGAGCCAAGCCCGCTGACCTTCAGGATCTGACCCGTCGAGTGTCGGGAGCCTTGCCGAGGGCGCGTCTTGCATCCCACAGACGTGCCTCACAGGCAAGACTGGCTGTGTTTTCGCGCCCCAAGGAGGACTGGTTCGCGGGGCAGGTGAGTCTCCTCACCGAGGCTGTCGACGTCAGCTGCGTGCTGCCGGTCCGCTCGTGCGGTGGTGTAGCGTTGCCCGCGGCAGTAATCCTTTAAACCCGTCCCGTGAGGCGGGGAAGGAGGTCCGCATGGACCCGTCATATCCACAGCCGACCGAGTGGGGAGTCCCCCAGGACGCCTCTCCGATCAGGGGAACCACGGGGCGTGAGGTGCTCGGCACCGATGACATCGCCCGGTCTCTGACCCGTATCGCCTTCGAGATCATCGAGCGCAACCATGGTGGCGACGACCTCGTCATTGCGGGGATTCCGACACGCGGTGCGACGTTGGCCCGCAGGCTCGTCGACCGCATCGACGAGGTGGGGGACCCCGACCATCGTCCCGACCTTGCGATCATCGACACGACGGTCTACCGCGACGACCTCTCCCGTCACCCCCTGCGCACCCCGCATCCCACGCACATCCCCCCGAGGGGCATCGACGGCCGTCCGGTCATCCTCGTCGACGACGTGCTCTTCACCGGCCGGACGATCAAGGCGGCGCTCGATTCTCTGTCCTCGCTCGGTCGGGCGTCCTCGGTGCAGTTGGCGGTCCTCGTCGATCGCGGGCACCGCGAGCTACCGATCCGCCCGGACTATGTCGGCAAGAACCTGCCGACCTCGTCGGATGAGACGGTCAAGATCCTCCTCACGGAGGACGACGGGCGCGACGCGGTGATTCTCGGGAGGCGAGCCTGATGTCCCTGCGCCACCTCATCACCATCCGCGACCTCGACTATCGCGAGGCGCTCCAGATCCTCGACACGGCCGAAGCCATGGCCGCCACGCAATCCCACCGGGTCAAGAAGCTCCCGACCCTGCACGGGCGCACCGTCGTCAACCTGTTCTTCGAGGACTCGACTCGCACCCGCATCTCCTTCGAGACCGCGGCCAAACGTCTATCGGCCGACGTCATTAACTTCTCCGCGAAGGGCTCCTCGGTCTCCAAGGGCGAATCCCTCAAGGACACCGCGCTGACCCTGCAGGCCATGGGCGCCGACGCCGTCGTCGTGCGGCACAGCTCGTCGGGAGCGGCGCATCGGCTCGCCCACGCCGGATGGATGGATCTGCCGGTCATCAATGCCGGGGACGGAACCCACCAGCACCCGACCCAGGCGCTTCTCGACGCGATGACGATGCGCCGCCACCTCAAGCGCCAGCCCGGTGATGGCGATCCGGTCGCTCCGGGAACGGACTTGGCCGGGATCCAGGTCGTCATCGTCGGCGACGTGCTCCACAGCCGGGTCGCTCGATCGAACGTCGATCTGCTGACCCTGCTCGGAGCGACGGTCACTCTGGTCGCCCCGCCCACGCTGCTGCCGGTCGGCGTCGATGAATGGGCGTGCGAGGTCGACTACGACTTCGACCACGCACTCGCGCAGAATCCCGACGCGGTCATGATGCTGCGCGTCCAACGCGAGCGCATGAGCCCCGCGGGCGGCGGATTCTTCCCATCGCCGGGGGAGTACCACGCGTCCTACGGCCTGGATCGCCAACGTTTCGCCGCCCTGCCGTCCCACACGATCGTCATGCATCCCGGCCCGATGAACCGCGGCCTGGAGATCTCCGCGGAGGCCGCCGACTCGCCGCGCTCCGTCGTCGTCGAACAGGTGGCCAACGGAGTCTCCGTGCGGATGGCCGCCCTCTATCTGCTCCTGGCACCGGAAGGAGCCTCCCATGAGTGAGTCGCGTAGCGACACACCGTCCACCGCCCGTCCCGACCTTCTGATCCGCTCCGCGGACATTCTCGGTCTCGGTCGCGGCGACCTCGTGGTGCGCGAGGGCGTCATCGTCGCGTCAGGCTCTGACGGCGCTCCTGGCGACGAAGCGCGTCCCGGTGCCACGGTCATCGACGCGGACGGGCTCGTCGCGCTGCCCGGTCTCGTCGACCTGCACACCCACCTGCGCGAACCCGGACGGGAGGACGCCGAGACGGTGTTCACCGGGACCCGGGCCGCAGCGGTGGGTGGTTTCACCTGCGTCCACGCGATGGCGAACACGAATCCCGTGGCCGACACCGCTTCGGTCGTCGACCAAGTCCTCGAACTCGGCGACCAGGCCGGGTGGGTCGAGGTCCGCCCGGTCGGCGCAGTCACCGCTGGACTGCGCGGTGAGCACCTCGCGGCGATGGGCGCGATGGCGGGCTCGCGCGCGCGGGTGCGGGTCTTCTCCGACGACGGGACATGCGTTTCCGATCCGGTCCTCATGCGCCGCGCCCTCGAATACGTCAAGGCCTTCGACGGGGTTGTCGCCCAGCATGCGCAGGACCCGGGCCTCACCCAGGATGCACAGATGAACGAGTCGACGCTCTCGGGTGAACTCGGCCTCGCCGGGTGGCCGGCCGTTGCCGAGGAAGCGATCATCGCCCGCGACATCCTGCTCGCGCAGCACGTCGGTTCCCGCCTCCATGTCTGTCACGTCTCGACGGCCGGATCGGTCGAGCTGATCCGGTGGGGCAAACGGATGGGAGTGGACGTCACCGCCGAGGTCACCCCTCATCACCTGCTGCTGACCGAGGAACTCGCCGCGACCTACGATCCCCTGTACAAGGTCAACCCACCGCTGCGCACCGCGGACGACGTCGAGGCCGTTCGCGAGGGGCTCGCTGACGGGACGATCGATGTGGTCGCGACCGACCACGCGCCCCACCCGCTGGAGTCCAAGGACTGCGAGTGGCAGGCGGGTTCCTTCGGGATGACAGGCCTGGAGACGGTGCTGCCGATCCTCATCGCCACGATGATCGAGCCGGGACGGATGACGTGGCAGGAGCTCGCCCGCGTGACGTCGACGACACCGGCGCGGATCGGTCGGGTCGCGGCGCAGGGCGGTGGGCTCGCCGTGGGTGCTCCTGCCAACATCACGCTGGTCGATCCCTCCGTCCGGCGGACCGTCGACCCCGCCGAGCACTGGTCCCGCTCGTCGAACACGCCCTACGGCGGCATCGAACTGCCGGGTAGGGTCTGGCACACGATCCATCTGGGGGAGCGGACCGTCGTCGACGGGCTCCCCGTTCCGAAGGAGGAGCGTCCGTGACGCAGCCTGATGACCACCTCGCTCTACTCGTCCTCGAGGATGGATCGGTGTTCCGAGGCCGAGCATGGGGTGCGCGAGGGCGAACTCTGGGGGAGATCGTCTTCTCGACCGGGATGACCGGCTACCAGGAGACGCTGACCGACCCGTCCTACCACCGCCAGATCGTTGTGATGACGGCACCCCACATCGGCAACACCGGGGTGAACGACGAAGACGCCGAGTCCTCGCGGATCTGGGTCGCGGGGTTTGTCGTGCGCGATCCCGCGCGGCGTGCCTCGAACTGGCGGTCGCGCCGTGAGCTCGAGGACGACTTGATCGACCAGGGCATCGTCGGCATCTGCGAGGTCGACACCCGGGCGATCACCCGACACATCCGTTCCCACGGGGCGATGAGGGCCGGGATCTTCTCCGGTGATGCGCTGCCGGCGGGCGCCGATCACCTGACCGACCAGGTCCGAGAGGCGCTCGTGGCGATTGTCTCCTCCCAACCCTCGATGTCCGGGGCGGAACTGGCGGGCGAGGTGACGACCCCGGATGCGTACGTCGTGGCACCCACCGGGAGCTTCGCGGGCGCGGAGCCGGTGGCCCGCGTCGTCGCCGTCGACCTCGGCATCAAGAACCAGACCCCCGATCAGCTGGCCGCACGCGGGGTGGAGGTCCATGTTGTTCCGATGACGACGACCTTCGCCCAGATCCAGGCGCTCGGTCCGGATGGCGTCTTCTTCTCCAATGGGCCGGGCGACCCGGCTGCCGCGACCCATGAGACGGAGCTGCTCCGTGCGGTCCTCGACGCAGGCATCCCGTTCTTCGGCATCTGCCTGGGTCACCAGATCTTCGGGCGGGCCCTGGGGTACGGCACCTACAAGCTCGAATTCGGTCACCGCGGCGTCAATCAACCGGTCCGCGACGAAGAGACCGGGCGGGTCGAGATCACGGCGCACAACCATGGGTTCGCCGTGGACGCGCCGACCGGGACCGCGACGACGGCGCCCTTCGACGGGGGCCGCTACGGCTGCGTCGAGGTCAGCCATGTCGACCTCAATGACAATGTCGTCGAGGGTCTGCGCGGCCTGGACATCCCGGCGTTCTCGGTCCAGTTCCACCCCGAGGCCGCGGCCGGTCCCCACGACGGCCAGCATCTCTTCGATCGCTTCATCGAGATGATGGGCACCCACCGCGACATCGCCGCCGACGCGGCACCTGAGGAGGTTCACTGATGCCCCGGCGCACCGACATCCATTCCGTCCTGGTCATCGGCTCGGGGCCGATCGTCATCGGTCAGGCCTGTGAGTTCGACTACTCCGGGACCCAGGCCTGCCGCGTCCTGCGTGAGGAGGGCCTGCGAGTCATCCTCGTGAATTCGAACCCGGCGACGATCATGACGGATCCCGAGCTGGCGGACGCGACCTACGTCGAGCCGATCACGCCCGACGTCGTCGCCTCGATCATCGCTCAGGAACGTCCCGACGCACTGCTGCCGACACTCGGTGGTCAGACGGCCCTCAACACGGCGGTCGCCCTCGCGGAGAACGGGGTCCTCGATCGTTATGACGTCGAATTGATCGGCGCCTCGATCACGGCGATCCGAGCCGGAGAGGACCGCCAGGAGTTCAAGGAGATCGTTGAGCAGTGTGGCGCCGAGGTCGCTCGCTCCCACATCGCCCACAGCCTCGCGGAGTGCCATCAGGCCGTCGCCGATCTCGGATACCCCGTGGTCGTGCGTCCGTCCTTCACGATGGGTGGACTTGGCTCGGGCATCGCCTTCACACCGGAGGAGCTCGACCGTATCGCCGGACAGGGACTGTCCGCGTCGATCACTACCGAGGTGCTGCTCGAGGAGTCGATCCTCGGGTGGAAGGAGTACGAACTCGAGCTGATGCGCGACAGGGCGGACAACGTCGTCGTCGTGTGCTCGATCGAGAACGTCGATCCCGTCGGCGTCCACACCGGTGATTCGATCACGGTCGCACCAGCCCTGACACTGACCGACCGGGAACTGCAGCGCCTGCGCGATATCGGTATCGCCGTGATCCGCGCCGTCGGCGTGGATACCGGCGGGTGCAACATCCAGTTCGCCGTCGAGCCGACCACCGGCAGGATCATCGTCATCGAGATGAACCCGCGCGTGTCACGTTCTTCGGCGCTCGCTTCGAAGGCGACGGGCTTCCCGATCGCGAAGATCGCGGCCAAGCTCGCCACCGGCTACACCCTTGACGAGATCCCGAATGACATCACCGGATCGACTCCGGCTTCTTTCGAGCCGACGCTCGACTACATCGTCGTCAAGGTTCCACGTTTCACCTTCGAGAAGTTCCCGCAGGCCGACCCCGTGCTGACGACCTCCATGAAAGCCGTTGGCGAGGCCATGGCGATTGGGCGCAACTACACGGAGGCCCTCCAGAAGGCCCTGCGTTCCATCGACAAGGGCGGAGTCCAATTCCACTGGGACGGTCCCGCGCCGACGCCGGAGGAGACGCGCGCGCTCATCGAGGCGGCAGCCCTGCCGACCGAGGGCCGCCTCGTCCAGGTCCAGCAGGCGATCCGCGGGGGTGCCACGATCGAGGAACTCCACAAGTCGACGGGCATCGACCCGTGGTTCCTTGACCAGATGGTCCTCCTTGATGAGGTCGCGCACACGATTGCCGACTCTGAGGCGTTGACCCGCGAGGTCCTCGTCGAGGCGAAACGCCACGGGTTCTCCGATCGACAGATCGCCTCGATGCGCGGCCTGTCGGAGACGACGGTGCGCGAGGTCCGCAAGGCCTTCGGCGTCCACCCGGTCTACAAGACCGTCGACACCTGCGCCGCCGAGTTCGCCGCCCGCACCCCGTACCACTACTCGTCCTATGACGAGGAGACGGAGGTCGCTCCGCGTCAACGCGAGGCAGTCATCATCCTCGGCGCCGGACCCAATCGGATCGGGCAGGGCATCGAATTCGACTACTCCTGCGTGCACGCGACGATGAGCCTGCGCGATCGCTTCGACACGGTGATGATCAACTGCAACCCGGAGACGGTCTCCACTGACTATGACATCTCCGACCGCCTCTACTTCGAGCCGCTGACGCTCGAAGACGTCCTCGAGGTCTATCGCGCTGAGTGCGCAGCCGGAGCGGTGCGGGGCATGCTCGTCCAGCTCGGTGGTCAGACACCTCTGTCGTTGGCGGCCGATCTCGAGGCTGCGGGTGTGCCGATCCTCGGGACGAGCCCGTCCTCGATCGCCTTGGCGGAGGATCGCGAGGAATTCGGGCAGGTCCTGGCCGAGGCCGAGCTGCCTGCTCCGGCCCACGGTGTGGCTCACGTTCCCGACCAGACGGCCGCCGTCGCCGAGGAAGTCGGTTACCCCGTCCTCGTGCGACCTTCCTTTGTCCTGGGCGGGCGTGGAATGGAAGTCGTCAACGACGCGGAGGGCTTGGCTGATTACCTCGACCGGCCCGACATCGGGGTCCTTTTCGAGCGTGGCCCGCTCCTGGTCGACCGTTTCCTCGACGATGCGATCGAGATCGACGTCGATGCGCTGTACGACGGCCACGAATTGTTCATGGGCGCCGTCATGGAGCACATCGAGGAAGCGGGAATTCACTCCGGCGACTCGGCATGCGTCCTGCCGCCGATGACACTCTCGGAATCGGAGGTCACGCGGATCACATCCTCGACCGAGACAATCGCGCGCGGGGTCGGAGTGCGCGGGCTCATCAACATCCAGTTCGCGCTGATGTCCGATGTCCTCTACGTCATCGAGGCGAACCCCCGGGCCTCGCGCACGGTGCCCTTCGCCTCCAAGTCGACGGGCGTCGCCCTGGCGAAGGCCGCGGCGCTGATCCAGGTGGGCGAGACGATCGGCTCCCTGCGCGAACAAGGCCTGCTTCCCGACCGCGACGCGCGTCGGATTCCTGAGGGCGGTCCGATCTCCGTCAAGGAAGCAGTCCTGCCCTTCAAGCGTTTCCGCCGTGCCGACGGATCTGTCGTGGACACGATCCTCGGGCCCGAGATGCGCTCGACCGGGGAGGTGATGGGCATCGACCGCGACTTCCCGACGGCGTTCGCGAAGTCCCAGTCGGGAGCGTTCGCCGAGCTGCCGACCGAAGGCAACGTCTTCGTGTCGATCGCAGACTCCGATAAGCGGGCAATCGTCTTCCCGGTCGTACGTCTCCAGGAACTCGGCTTCCACGTGATGGCGACCAAGGGGACCGCTTCGGTCCTGCGTCGCAACGGGATCGAGGCCGAGGTCGTGCGCAAGTCGTCGGAGGGACGCGGCCCGAATGGGGAGCCGACGATCGTCGACCTCATCAACGACGGCCTCGTGGACCTCATTGTCAACACGCCGCAGCGCTCATCGAACCGCCATGACGGCTACCAGATCCGGACGGCAGCAACGTCGAACGATCGGACGATCGTCACGACGCTCCAAGCCTTCAACGCGGTCGTCCAGGCGATCGAGGTCCGACTCCGCGGTCCCTACCGTGTGCGTTCCCTCCAGGAGTGGGGCGCGGAGCGCGCCGCCGTCCAGGAAGCGGCGTCATGAGCGTGGCATCCGTCCCCTTTGGGGAGCGCCTGTGGCAGGCGATGGCCGAGCACGGTCCGGTCTGTGTCGGCATCGATCCTCATCCCCGCTTGCTCGAGGCATGGGGACTCGGCGTGGATGTGGAGGGGCTGCGTTCCTTTTCCCTCGGGGTCGTCGAGGCCCTGAGTGGGCGGGTCGCGGCCCTCAAACCGCAGTCGGCTCTCTTCGAGAGCTTCGGCTCACGCGGCGTCGCCGTCCTCGAGGACGTGATCGCGGCCTGTCGGCAGACAGCCACGTTGTGCATCGTCGACGCGAAACGGGGCGACATCGGCTCGACGATGGAGGGTTATGCGCGGGCGTTCCTCGGGGAGGACTCGCCCCTGGCCGGTGACGCCGTGACACTTTCTCCTTATCTGGGAGTGGGCTCGCTCAGTCCGGCGCTGCACCTGGCGCGCGCGACAGGTCGGGGGATCTTCGTCCTGGCGCTGACGTCGAATCCCGAGGGAGCCTCCGTCCAACATGCTCGAGGCGCAGATGGCAAGGCGGTTGCGGCTCGGGTTGTCGACGAATTGGCCGAGTGGAACTTGTCCTGTGATGTCCCTCACATGGCGGATGCCGGAGTGGTCGTGGGGGCCACGGTCGGGTCTGCCGTCCGGGATCTTGAGGTCGATCTACCTGGGTTGAAAGGCCCAATTCTCGCGCCTGGCATTGGCGCGCAAGGGGCAGGATCGCGGCAGATCAGTGAGGTTTTCGGAGAGGTGACACAGTGGGTGCTCGCCTCGACGTCGCGTGCGGTCCTGTCTGCTGGTCCGGGTCCTCGCGGGCTCCGGGAGGCGCATCGGCGGACAGTTGACGAACTCACGGGGGTCCTCGGGGCGTGAGTCACTGATCGTCCGGCCCCGCGGAGGTGGGAGGGGATGACATGCTGGACCTTGTCAGAACCCATTTCTTCCAAGAGGTGATCACGATGGCACTTCCGGATCTCACCCCCCAACAACGGGCAGAAGCACTCGAGAAGGCAACCCGCGCACGGCGACGTCGCGCTGAAGTGAAGGCCGCGCTGAAGTCGCGGCGGATGGCATTGTCGGAGGCGTTGGAGCTCTCCGACACGGAAGAGCCGGTGGCGAAGATGAAGGTCGTGGCTCTGCTCGAATCCCTTCCTCGTGTGGGGACGAACACGGCGGCGGCGTTGATGGACGAGATCGGGATTGCTCCCTCGCGCCGCGTGCGCGGGCTCGGTCCAGTCCAACGGGAGGAGCTGGTCAGACGCTTCGGGTGAGCATGGCATCATGAAGGGCATGACCCCTCCCGCTCGCCTCACGGTTGTCGCCGGCCCGACCGCGGTCGGAAAGGGAACGGTCGTCGCGAAGTTGCGCGACCTCCATCCCGAGATCCTGGTGTCGGTCTCGGCCACGACGCGATCACCCAGGCCCGGTGAGGTCGACGGCCGTCACTATTTCTTCGTCACGGATGAGGCCTTCGACGAACTGGTGGCAACTGGTCAGATGCTCGAATGGGCAACCGTCCACGGCACTCACCGTTACGGCACTCCACGCCGACCCGTGGAGGAGGCCTTGACCCAGGGGCGCGCTGTGGTCCTTGAGATCGATCTCGATGGAGCGCGGCAGGTGCGACGGGCAATGCCGAACGCACATCTGATCTTTCTCGCCCCGCCGTCGTGGGAGGAACTGGAACGCCGGCTGATCGGGCGCGGTACTGAGGATGCCCAGGAACGAGCACGCAGGCTGCACACAGCCCGCACCGAGCTGGCGGCCGAAAGAGAATTCGACGACATTGTGATCAATGACGACGTGGACAAGGCCGCGTCGGCGCTGGCCCGACTGATGGGCCTGGAGTAGACTCGCCAACGCTTGGACGACTCTGTGCGTCCGCCCACATCCACGAGAAGAGGCCCCATGTCCGGAATCGTCGCTCAGCCCGAGGGCATCACCTACCCGCCCATCGACGACTTGCTCAAGCACGTCGACTCGAAGTACGCACTGGTGATCTTCGCGGCCAAGCGCGCCCGGCAGATCAACTCCTACCAGCTGCAGCTGGAGCAGAACATGGTTCAGTTCGTCGGCCCGGTCGTCGAGACCCAGCCCGATGAGAAGCCGCTGGCCATCGCCCTGCGAGAGATCGACGAGGGTCTGCTGACCCTCGAGGCCGACACCGAGGACTGAGCCTGTGGGCGCCACGATCGTCGTCGGCGTAGCGGGGGGCATCGCGGCATTCAAAGCGGTGACGGTCGTCCGAGAGCTGGAACGGCGCGGTCATCGTGTCATCGTCGTCCCCACACCGGCTTCTCTTGCTTTCGTTGGGCGCGCCACCTGGGAAGCCGTTTCGTCTGCACCTGTCCATACTGGTGTTTTCGATGCCGGGGGAGCGAACCATGTGGAGATCGCCCGGATGGCCGATCTGATTCTGGTCGTCCCGGCCACCGCAGATTTGCTCGCGCGCGTGCGCGCAGGACGGGCCGACGATCTGCTGGCAACGACGATTCTCGCCGCCACCTGTCCCGTCGTCCTGGCTCCCGCCATGCACTCCGCGATGTGGGGGAATGCAGCGACCCGCAACAATGTCGAGGTTCTGCGTGAACGCGGTCTGACTCTCATCGAGCCGGCGAGCGGAGCTCTCGGCTCCGGAGACTCGGGAGTCGGACGTTTGCCGGAGCCGGAGGTCATCGTCGATGCCGCCGAAGGCTTGCTTGCCCATCGCCATAAGACGGACGCATCGGCATCCGGACATGACTTGGCGGGAACTCGCGTGGTCATCACAGCTGGAGGAACCCGCGAACCACTCGATCCGGTCCGTTTTCTCGGCAACAGATCGTCGGGACGCCAGGGAATTGCACTCGCGCGGCGCGCGTCGGCCCGCGGCGCGACGGTGACGCTGATCGTTGCGAACATCGAAGGTTCGCTGTTGTCCGAGGGCGGCGAGATTGTCGAGGCTCCGACAGCGGCGGACATGGAGCGCGCGGTCGGGGAGCGACTGGAAGACACCGACGTCCTGATCATGGCGGCGGCAGTTGCGGACTTCCGCCCGAAGGTGGTCGCCGAGACCAAGATCAAGAAGGACCCACGCGACGAGTCTGCTCCGACCATCGAACTTGAGCGCACTCCCGACATTCTCGCGGGTGCGGCGTCCGCGCCCCGGCGGCCGCGGATCGTTGTCGGTTTCGGTGCCGAGACGGGCACGATCGACGAGGTGCTGGCCCGAGGCCGGGCGAAGGCGCGGCGCAAGGGCGCCGATCTCCTCGCGGTCAACGCGGTCGGCAGGGGCCGAGGCTTCGGCGACGTCGAGAACACGCTTCACCTGCTCGATTCGGCGGGCGGCCTCGTCGATGTGATCAGCGGGACGAAACAGCAGCTCGCGGATGGTCTGCTCAGCCACGTGGCGGGGATCTTGCGTAACATGGAGTCGTGAATCAGAAGCTTCGACTGTTCACCTCCGAGTCAGTCACGGAGGGCCACCCTGACAAGATCTGCGACCGGATCTCCGACTCCATCCTTGATGCCGTGTTGGAGCAGGATCGCCAGGCACATGTCGCCGTTGAGACCATGATCACGACGGGTCTTGTCCATGTCGCGGGGGAAGTGACCACCGAGGCATACGTCGAGATCCCGCACATCGTGCGCAATGAGATCCGCAGGATCGGCTACGACTCTTCCCGCGTGGGGTTCGACGGCGGGTCGTGCGGCGTGTCCGTGTCGATCGGCCAGCAGAGCCCCGACATCGCCCAGGGCGTCGACAAATCGCTGGAGAGTCGTGACGACACCGCCGACCTCGACGAGCGCGACCGGCAGGGCGCCGGCGACCAGGGACTGATGTTCGGCTATGCCTGCACGGACACCCCCGACCTGATGCCGGCCCCGATCTGGCTGGCCCACCGGTTGGCCAAGCGTCTCGCCGAGGTGCGCCACCGCGGGATTGTCGAGGGGCTGCGCCCCGACGGCAAGACTCAGGTGACGCTCGGCTACGAGGGCGACCGACCTGTGTCCATCGAGACGATCGTCGTATCCACCCAGCACGACGAGGACATGACGTTGCCCCAGCTGGAGTCGGCGATCCGTTCCGAGGTCATCGATCCGGTGCTCGACGAGTCCGGACTGGACCTCGCGCGCACGAACACCCAGCTGCTCGTCAACCCCTCCGGTCGGTTTGTCATCGGTGGGCCCGCGGGCGACGCCGGTCTGACTGGACGCAAGATCATCGTCGACACCTACGGCGGCATGGCCCGTCACGGCGGCGGCGCATTCTCCGGCAAGGACCCCTCGAAGGTGGACCGTTCCGCCGCCTATGCGATGAGGTGGGTGGCCAAACACGTCGTCGCAGCCGGTCTCGCCCATCGCTGTGAGATTCAGGTTGCCTATGCGATCGGGCGAGCGCACCCGGTGGGCCTCTACGTCGACACCTTCGGCACCGGTGAGGTGTCGGACACGCAGATCGCCGAGGCGATCGAGGAAGTCTTCGACCTGCGCCCCAAAGGCATGATCGACGACCTTGACCTGCTCCGTCCGATCTATGCCGAAACGGCCTCCTACGGCCACTTCGGTCGGCCCGGATTCTCCTGGGAGGAGACGCCTCGGGTCGAGGCTCTGCGGGCCGCCGTGGGTGCCTGAGCCACCGGCCACGTGAGGGGGCGGACACCTTCGGGTGTCCACCCCCTCCGTGTGTCCGTTGCAGGGATAAGGTATCCGGGACACCGCTGAGGAGGACTCATGGATCAGGCCGCCGGATCTGGCAGCAGGCAGGTCGAGGTGCCCGTGTCTGGGGACATCGAGACCGATGAACTCCTGCCAGATGGCCTCGATCCGGGTGCGGTGGGTCCTGCGCCCCTGTCGTGGCGGCGTAGGACGGCCGTGGAGATGGTTGTCTCCGGGATCATTGGTCTGTTTGCCTCGTTGAATTTGTCGGTGGAGGCGTGGAAGCTCGCGCAGGACTCCACTTCGACGTTCACGTGTGACATTTCCTCAGTGTTGTCGTGTTCGACGGTGGCGTTGACGCCGCAGGCACGGGTGCTGGGGTTCCCGAATGCGTTCTTGGGGTTGATCTTTGAGTCGGTCGTCTTGGCGGTGTCGGTCGCGATCGCGGCGGGGGTGCGGTTCCCGCGCTGGTATATGTCATGCGTGGAGGCCTTGTACACCATCGCTTTGGGGTTTGCGTTGTGGTTGTTCACTCAGTCGTATTTCGTGATCCAGGTGTTGTGCCCGTGGTGCCTGCTAATCACGTTGACGACGATTCTCGTATGGTCGGGGCTCACGCGGATCAATCTGCGTGAGGGGACGCTGCCGGCTCCCGCTGGTGTGCGGCGCCTGATCGCGTCGGGCACGGACTGGTTCGTGGTGGGTTTGGCACTGGTCGTCGTGCTCGGCATGGTCGGCCTCAAGTACGGGCCCGAACTCTTCGGGTGAGGCGGCCGACACCTCCCAGGTGACGGTGGTCCGTGGTCCAATTGAGGGCATGAAGGCGGAACAAGGAACGTTGCTGGCGATGGGGGAGAACACCACTGCCACCCCCGCCGTCGCGCGCGTCCTCGTCGACGTCGATCTTCCCCAGCTCGATCATCCTCTCGACTATTCGATTCCCGAGGACCTGGACGCACGCGCGTTGCCGGGACGAATCGTGCGCCTTCGCCTCGCGGGCCGCAAACGGCTTGGGTGGATCCTCGAGCGTGCGGAGTCCAGCGATCACGTCGGGAGGCTTTCTCCGCTCGAGTCCGTCGTCTCCGACGTCGAGGTCGTCCCCCCGCGACTGTTTGCGCTGGCTCGTTATATCGCAAACCGGACCGTGTCGACGGCCTCACAGGTCCTCAGCTTGGCTGTCCCGGCTCGGCATGCTTCGACGGAAAAGGCCATGGCACGGGAGGAACCGGTCGAACCGGCGCCAGTGGCGGCACCGTCGGATGTGTCCTGGTCCGGGGATCCGGGCGGATCGGCCTTGCTCGCCCACCTGGCCCACGGTGACTCACCTCGAGCTGTGTGGACTGCAGTGCCGACGACCGTGGACGCGCAGATCGTCGACCTCGTGCGAGCCGTTCGTGCCTCCGGGCGCAGCACGGTCGTGGTTCTGCCGACGAGCAGTCAGGTCGCCCGGATGCGAGGCATCCTCAAGGACGCGTTCGGTGTCGATGCCGTGACGTCAGTGACTGCGGAGGACCCGGCCTCCCACCGCTACCGCGTGCACCTGGGGGCATTGGCCGGACGCACGCGGATCGTCCTCGGGACCAGGACCGCGGTGTGGACTCCGGTGGTCGACCTCGGATTGATCATTGTGTGGGACGACGGGGACGACCGGTTGCTCGAACAACGCGCGCCTCGTGTGTCCGCCCTCGACGTCGCGGTTGCGCGGGCCCATCTCGAGGGTGCGGGCCTCGTGGCGGGAGCCTTCTCCCGTTCGACGAAGTCGCAGGCCCTGGTTCGGTCCGGCTGGGCGGTGTCGATCGTGCCCGAGCGGAGCGTGCTGCGTGCCTCCACGCCCCGCGTCGCGGTCCCCGATGAATTCGACCGTGACCGCGAAGGTGCGGCGGGTGGTGCACGGATCCCGCCGCGCGTCCAGGAACTGATGCGCAGGCAACTGGACGAAGGGCCGGTTCTGGTCCAGGTCCCGATGGCCGGGTACGTACCGGTCGTCGCCTGCGCCCGATGCCGCACAGTCGCGCGCTGCATCCATTGCGGTGGCCCCATTTCGCTGGGGTGTGGCCACCAGATCACCTGCGCGTGGTGCGGGCGGGGAACTGCGGACTGGCGATGCCCCCAGTGCGCGGGGACCGAGCTGCGCGCCGTGCGGGTCGGATCGGACCGGACAGGGGAGGAACTGGGCAGGGCCTTTCCGGGCGTCCCGTTGACGGTGTCCTCCTCGACGCGGGAGATCACTCGGGAGATCGATGCGGAGCCGCGTCTGGTCGTCGCGACCCCGGGGGCGGAACCGCGAGCGGCCCAGGGCTACGCGGCCGGAATCATCCTCGATGCTGCTGCGATCGCGGGTCGGCCGGAATTGTGGGCGCCCGAAGAAGCCCTGCGTCGCTGGTTCAACGCGTTGGCCCTCGTGCGTCCCGGGGCGCCAGCCGTCGTGCTCGGCGGGGTCGATCAATTGCTCGCCCAGACCCTGATCCGCTGGGACCCGGCGGGCCACGCGGTGCGCTCGCTGGAGGAGCGCGCGGCACTCGGGTTCTTCCCGGTGACGACGATCGTCGCCCTCGACGGGGCGGCGCGTGACGTCGAGGAGATGGTCTCCGGGATCGATGCGGAGGTCATGGGGACCGTGCCGAGGCCGTCCGACCGCTCGTCGAGCTCGGCGCCGAGCGATCGGCGCCGACGACCGGAATCGGAGGGCTCCCACGGTGGGCCTGAGGAGCCGGCTGAGAGGCCGGTGCGGGCTCTGCTGCGGGTCTCGCATGCGAAAGCCCCCGCACTCCTCGAGTCCTTGCGCGAGATCCAGCAGCACCGCGCCTCACACCGTGATCCGATGGTGCGTCTGACGGTGAACCCTCCCGAACTGTTTTGAGCCGGATGCGAGCCGGTCAGGGCCTGCGATTGGCCTCGCCTAGACTGTGCGGGTGCGCATTATCTTCGCGGGGACCCCACAGGCAGCCGTTCCCACCCTGAGGGCCCTCCTCGATTCTCCACATGAGGTCGCAGCTGTGCTGACGCGTCCGCCAGCGCGAGCGGGACGAGGCCGGAAGCTTCATCCCTCACCCGTCGCGGAGGTGGCCCGCGAGCGTGGAATCCCACTGATCGAGACGTCCTCGGTCCGCGGCGAGGACGTACAGGCCCACATCGAACGGGTGGGCGCGGACCTTGGCGTCGTCGTCGCCTTCGGCGCCTTGATTCCGCCGGCCGTCCTCGACATCCCGACGTATGGCTGGATCAACCTCCACTTCTCCGACCTGCCGCGGTGGCGGGGGGCCGCTCCGGTCCAGAGTGCGATCCTTGCCGGGGACGCAACGACGGCCTCGTGCATCTTCCAATTGGAGGAGGGACTCGACACCGGCCCGGTGTTCTCCCGGCTCCCGGTCCGCATCGGTCATGAGACCTCCGGTGAGCTCCTCGATCGTATGGCGATCCTCGGATCGTCCCAGGTTCTCGATGTCGTCACCTCGATTGAGGACGGGAGCGCTCGGACCGTTCCCCAAGAGGTGGGAGCCGACTCGGAGTTCGTCACGCGTGCACCACGCATCGACCCGCAGGAAGGTTTCATTGATTTCCGCGATCCGGCGGTGGCCGTCGATCGTCGGATCCGCGCCGTCACCCCGAACCCGGGTGCATGGACGCTGCTGGCCGATGGGCGGCGCCTCAAGCTCGGTGTGATCGAGGTGGGGGAGGGCTCCACCCCCGGTGAAGGAGTCGTTCGCTTTGAACGCCGCAGCGTCGAGGTCGGCTGTGCGGACACCGTCGTCGTCCTCGGCCGGGTCGCACCGGCGGGACGCGGGTGGATGGACGCAGACGCCTGGGCGCGGGGCGCCCGCCTCAATGAACACACGGTTCTGGGCTCCCGCACACACGACGATGGGGAGGCTGTTCGATGACGACGCATCGCTACTCGGACGGCTACCGCGCCCTGCGGGGGGCCGATCCCGCACGTCTCGTCGCCTTCGACGTCCTGCGTCAGGTCACCGAGGACGATGCCTTCGCCAATCTCGCGCTGCCTCAGGCTCTGCGTGTGGTCCGACGGGACATTCCGAGCTTCGATTCCCGCGACGCGGCCTTCACGTCCGAACTCGTCTACGGAACGTTGCGTGGACGTGGCAGGCTCGACTGGGTGATCGCTCGGCATCTGACCCGTCCCCTGTCCGAGGCGGACCCCGCGGTCGTCGATGTTTTGCGCCTGGGAGTGCACCAATTGCTCGACATGCGGGTGCCCGACCATGCAGGCGTCGCCGCGACCGTCGACCTGGCTCGTGAGGTCGTGACCGACGGACCGGTCCGCATGGTCAACGCCGTCCTGCGCTCGATCACCCGTGAGGGAGCCGACACGATCGACGCGGCGATCGACATGATCGAGGACGAGGACGAGCGTCTGGCGGTGCGCCACTCCCATCCGCTGTGGATGGTGCGGACCTTCCGCGAGGCGTTGATCGCCCATGGGGAGGATCCCGCCGACCTCGAGGACCTGCTCGCGGCCGACAATGTCGCTCCGATTGTCACCCTGGTTGCTCGTCCGGGACTTCTCGAGCCGGCGGATCTGGCCGACGAGGCCGAGGACGTGCTCGGCACCCGTGTCGCGCCTGGCGAGGTTTCGGACCTGGCGGTCCTCATCGAATCGGGAGATCCTGCGGCCCTGCCGTCGGTGCGCGCCGGACGTGCCGGTGCCCAGGATGAGGGATCGCAACTGTGTGCCGTCCTCGCGGCCTCAGCTCCGGTGGACGGTTCGGACTCCCAGTGGCTCGACCTGTGTGCCGGGCCCGGTGGGAAGGCCGCGCTGATGGGCGCTCTGGCCCGAGGTCGGGATGCTCATCTGCTGGCCAACGAGATCCATCCTCACCGCGCCCGACTCGTCGAGAGGGTGACCCGGCAGCTGGAGGACACCGTCGAGGTCGTGTCCGGGGACGGACGGACGCTCGGCGGACCGCGCACGTCGTGGCCGCTGGGGACCTTCGACCGGATTCTCGTTGATGCTCCGTGCACCGGCATGGGGTCCCTGCGTCGGCGCCCGGAATCCCGGTGGCGCAGGCAGCTGAGTGACGTCGATGACCTCGTTCGACTCCAGGAAGAATTGCTGGACCGGGCCCTCGAGCTGGTCCGCCCCGGCGGCGTCGTCACCTACGTGACGTGCTCACCCCATGCCCGTGAGACCCGAGGCCAGGTCGAACGCCTGCTGGCACGTGGAGGCGTCGAACTGCTTGACACCGTCGATCTGGCGAATGTGCTGGCCGTGGCCGATCTCGGGATCCCCGCGGGTGCGGGAGCGGTGACAGGCAGTAAAAGCGGACGAACGCTGCAGTTGTGGGAACACCGCAATGGCACGGACCTGATGTTCGCCGCGGTGTTGCGCCGCGTTGCCTGATGGGGCTGGGAGAGCGCCGACGGTAAACTTGGTCCCATGAAGCCGCTGATTTCGCCCTCGATTCTCAACTCCGACCTCGGTGATCTGCGCGGACAATTGCGTCTGATCCAAAGAGCGGACGTCGCCCACGTCGACGTCATGGACAATCACTTCGTCCCGAATCTGACGTGGGGCCTGCCGGTCGTCGAGTCCTGCGTCAAGGCGGACGTCCTTCCCATCGATGCCCATCTGATGATCGAGGACCCCGACCGCTGGGCGCCCGCCTACGCGGAGGTGGGGTGTGCCTCGGTCACCTTCCACGCGGAGGCCGCGGCCGCCCCGATCCGGACCGCCCGAGAGATCCGTCGTCACGGCGCCCGCGTCGGCCTCGGGCTGAAGCCGGCGACCGACATCACGCCCTATGTCGACCTGCTCCACGAGTTCGACATGATCCTGGTCATGACCGTCGAGCCCGGATTCGGCGGACAGAGTTTCCTCGGTTCGATGCTTCCCAAGATCCGGCGGACCCGGGAGGCGATCAACGCTGCGGGGATCGAGGTCTCTGTCCAGGTCGACGGAGGGATCTCGCGGACGACGATCGAGTTGGCTGCTGAAGCCGGCGCCGACAACTTCGTGGCTGGTTCCGCCATCTTCCGGGCCGAGGACGCGCCCGCCGAGATCGATGTCTTACGTGCGCTGGCGGCTCGACACCGCCACTGAGAGCCCGCCGGATGTGGCCATGGCGACAGCCTCCTTGTGACCTGCGCCCTCCGCGAGTGGCGTGCGACGTGGCACAATAGCCCCATGCTCCGGGGTCGGTGAGATTCCGAACCGGCGGTGACAGTCCGCGACCCACTCTCGACGGGTGGTTGAACCGGTGGAAATCCGGTACCGACGGTGAAAGTCCGGATGGGAGGAGCTTTGGCGCGGATCAATCGTCCGCGTCGGCACCGCGCGTCGCCCCGGCACCGAGGAAGGTTGCCAGTGGCACGCAGATCCCGGCCCTCCGGGTCCCTCACCGTGATCGCTCCCGTGGCATTTGCCTGCCTGCTGGTGCTCGCGTGGTGGGCTATGACGGCATTCAGTGATGTCGAGGAATGGCGTCTGCCCGGACCTTCAGCCGTCGCTGGTCGCGCCGTTGCCCTGCTCGGCCAGCTGTGGATGTGGCGACGCATCGGGGTGACGGCCCTGGAGGCGGCGCTCGGCTGTGTGGTGGGAGCGGCGATCGCCCTGCCGATGAGCTATGCGATCTTTAAGTTCCGGGTCTTCCAGGCCGCTGTCGAACCCTTCCTCGGGGCAACCCAGGCAATTCCGGCGATTGCTCTGGCCCCCCTGCTCGTCCTGTGGGTCGGTTACGGGCTCGCCCCAATCATCATCCTGTGCGCCCTCATGGTGTTCTTTCCGATCCTCGTCTCCTCGGTCCTCGGCCTGCGTCACCTCGACCGGGAGGTCATGGAGGCCGCCGAACTCGACGGAGCCTCGGGATGGACGATGGCCCGGTCCATGGAGATTCCCCTCGCGGCTCCGGCAATCCTTGCCGGATTGCGCAACGGTTTCACTCTGTCGGTCACGGGCGCGGTCGTCGGCGAGATGGTCATGGGAGGTACCGGGCTGGGCCAGGTGCTCACCCAGCAGCGCAACAATTTCGACACGGCCGGCATGTTCGTCACTATTGCGGTCCTGTGCGCGCTTGCCATGAGTGTGTACTCCGCGATCTATCGCATCGAGAGGCGGCGGCGTCGTGCCGAGGCCTCATCGTATGGAAGGAGCTATTCATGAGGCATCGCCTCGGCGCGGTCCTGATGGGAGCCGTCGCAGCCCTCGCGTTGGTGGCCTGCTCGACTTCGACGGAGGACCCCTACGCGTCCTCGGGGGATTCTGGCGACAGGGACACCACGACCAGCGGAACGTCCGTGACGATCGGATTGACGTACATTCCCAACGTCCAGTTCGCACCGGTCTACGTTGCGAAGGACGACGGCATCTACCGGTCGGCGGGGCTCAACGCCACGGTCCGCCACCATGGGACCGATGAGGGACTCTTCACCGCCCTGGCGGCGGGGGAGGAGGACGTCGTCGTGGCCTCCGGTGACGAGGTTCTGCCCGCACGCGACCAGGGGATCGACCTCGTCTCGATCGGCTCGTTCTACCAGTCCTATCCGGTGACGATCATTGTGCCGGAGGATTCGTCCATCCAGTCCCTCGCGGATCTCAAGGGAGCAAAGGTCGGTGTCCCCGGAGAGTATGGATCGTCGTGGTACGGCCTGCTCGCGGGCCTCCAGCAGGCGGGGCTGACGTCCTCGGACATCACCGTCGTCTCGATCGGTTACACCCAACAGGCGGCGTTGGCCGCGGGCCAGGTCGATGCGGTCGTCGGATTCACGAACAACGAGCTCATCGCCTTCCAGCAGGCGGGCGTCGCGGTCCGCACGATCGACCTGGATCCCACCACCACTCCGCTGGTCTCAGCTTCGATCATCACGACCCGGACCTGGCTGGACGACCATCCCGACCTCGCGAAGGCGGTTGTCGAAGCGACGACGACCGGTATCCAGCGCGTTGTCGACAACCCGCAGCACGCCCTGGAAGTAACCCGCAATTACGACGAGACGCTCAACGACTCGTCCTCACTGGCGACCGCGCGTGCCGTGCTTGCTGCAACGATCACGCTGTTCACCGGTGCCGATGGCCAAGTCAGGACGACGCAGGACCTCGATCGATGGCAGCAGATGGGAGCCTTCCAGGCGTCAATCCCCGGTGTGCTCTCCTCGACACCCGACGTGGCAGCGGCCGTGACCAACGATGTCTCCGGAGGCTGAGCCGGTCGGTGACACGGACGGATCGAGGAGCGCAGCGTCCGAGTCGCGGGCGCGAACGCGCGGCCTCGCCCGCACCGCTAGGCTGGATCAGTGACCACTTTCGATGAGCTTTTTGCCGAATTGACCGAGAAGGCCCAGACTCGTTCCGCGGATTCCGGGACCGTGGCCGAGTTGGACAGGGGAGTCCATGCCATCGGCAAGAAGGTCGTTGAAGAGGCCGCGGAGGTCTGGATGGCCGCCGAGTATGAGAGCCTCGACAACTGTGCGATGGAGATCTCCCAGCTGCTCTATCACGCGCAGGTCATGATGATCGCCAAGGGCCTGACCCTCGACGACGTCTACGCCCACCTGTGAGGACCCCCATGCTCCGCATCGCCGTGCCCAACAAAGGCTCTTTGTCTGAACCTGCCATCTCGATCCTCGCCGAGGCCGGATACCGCACCGCGCGACGGGGCCGTGAGCTTGTGCTCACTGACCCGGACAATGACGTCGAAGTGTTCTTCCTGCGTCCCCGCGACATCGCTGTGCACGTCGGGCGCGGCCAGATCCAGGCGGGGATCACGGGTCGTGATCTGCTCCTGGACTCGGGGACCTCGGCCGTCGAGTTCCGCCCCCTCGGTTTCGCACGCTCGACGTTCCGTTTTGCCGCCCCTATCGGGGCGATCCACAGTCTGTCCGAAGTGTCCGGCAAGCGAGTGGCTGCTTCCTACGATTACCTCGTGAGGGCCTACCTGCGCGACCATGACATCGATGCGGAGGTCGTCCACTTGGACGGCGCGGTCGAATCCTCGGTCCGTCTGGGCGTGGCCGATCTCATTGCTGACGTGGTTGAGACGGGCACGACGCTGCGTACGGCCGGCCTCGAGGTCTTCGGGGAGCCGCTGCTGGAATCGGAGGCGATCCTCATCACCCGCGAGGAGTACCGCGACGATCCGCGCCTGGCGACGCTCGATCGGCGTCTCGAGGGCGTGCGCGTCGCACGTTCCTACGTCCTGGTCGACTACAACGTGCGGGAGAACGATCTCAAGGCTGCCATTGCGATCACGCCGGGGTTCGACTCTCCGACTGTCAGCCCCCTGGTCGACACCGCGTCGGTCGCGGTCCGCGCGATGGTGAGGGCCGATGGGGTCAACCGCGTGATGGACGAGCTCCATGAGGTCGGAGCCCGCGGCATCATCGTCACTCAGCTGACGGCTTCCCGACTGTGATGTCGGGCGGTGCCGCCCGTAGGCCCTAGGCTGGGCACGTGAGTTCCGGGATGCCGTCCAACCTGCGGGTCCTCAATCTGTTCTTCGACCTCTTCACCTCCGAACGAGGTCGGACGAAGGACTGGATCAGGGCGTCGCGAGGCTACGCCGGTCTGAATGGACCGGCGTTCGAGTCCGCGTTTCAGCGTGACAAGGATGCCCTGCGCGAGGCGGGCGTCGTCCTCGAGATCAATGGCGAGACGAGTGCCGGGCGGTACCGAGTCTCCGCCGATTCCTTCGTCGGGGCGGGTACACACCTGACGCGTACCGACCTTTCCCTGGTCCAGATGGCGGTCGATGCATGGTCGACCGCGGGGTCGGTGCATGCTCAGGCTCTGCTGCCCAAGCTGGCGGCCCGCTCGGACGACGACGGCGAGGACGTTGCCTTCCCGCTGGTCCTGGGGCTTGACGGTGCCGACGCGGTCACCGATATCTTGCAGGCGATCGAAGGCCATCAGCCCGTCGGCTTCTCCTACACCTCCGCTTCCGGAACAGGAGATCGCGCGGTCGAACCATGGCGCCTGATCCTGCGGGGCCGCGGTCTGTACTTGTGGGGCTGGGATCTGGATCGCGAGGCGCCACGACTCTTCCGACTCTCCCGATTGCGCTCGGGAATCGAGTTGCTCGGTGAGCCGGGCGATGCCCACGTCGGCCCCGAAGACGCGAGTGATCCCTTCGAGAGTTTGCTCGTCGAACCGCTGGTGCGGGTCCGCCACGGTGGCGCACGTCAGGTGCGTCTCCATTGCGTGGCGGAGTCGGAGCCCACCGACGCGGACCCGGACGGATGGGAGATCCTGCGCGGGGTTCCCGACGAGATCGGCGACTGGATCAGCTTGGTGCTTCCCGAGGCGAGCGACGCCGTGGTGCTCGAACCGCCGAGGCTGCGCGAGGCCGTCCTCACCCGGCTGCGGGGAGCGGTTTCATGGCGACCGCGGACGAAGGAGGCCCCCGATGCCTGAAAACACCGAAGCGGCCACGGCCCGCCTGCTGTCGCTGGTCAGTTGGATTGGAGATCACCCGGGCACGTCCGTTGACGAGGTCGCCGCTCATTTCGGACGGAACCGGCGCCAGATGTTGCGCGATGTCGAGACGTTGGGTGCGGTCGGCGATTCCCTGCCTGGAAGTTCCTTCGAGCTCGACTGGGATCTTCTGACCGACGAGGACCGCTTGAGCGTGCGCACGACGATGGGCGTGGACCTGCCTCCTCGATTGACACGTTCAGAGGCCGTCGCCGTCCTCGTCGGTCTGCGGGCGATCGCTCCTGGGCTCGATGATGACCTTCGAGCGAGGCTGCCGCGCACGGCCATGGCCGTGGCGGGACTCGCCCCCGGATCGGACCGCCTGCCCGAGGGCTTGGTCGTGTCGGGGGAGGATTCCCATGACGCGCGCCTCGACGTGGTGCGGCGCGCGATCGAAGACTCCCAGCGTGTGTCCTTCACCTACTCGAGCCCCCAGGGACGCGTCACTCAGCGCGAGGTCGACCCGTGGGAGCTGCGGCGCGGGTCGCAGGGATGGGTGCTGCGTGGGTGGTGCCACAGTGCTGACGATGTGCGGAACTTCCGCATCGAACGGATGAACGACACGACAGAACTGACAACCAAGGCTTGCGCTCGTCACTCCGCTCCTGGATCATCGGACGTCCCGGTCGTCCGGATGCGTCTGTTGCGCGCTGCCGGCTGGGTCCTCGATGAGATCCCCTCGCACGTCGTCGACGAGGACACGGACACATTGACGATCGAGCTGGAAGTATGGGATCGCGCGTGGATTGAGTCCTTGCTCATCGACCTCTCACCTCACGTGACCGACGTCGACCCGCCGGAGCTGGCGGATGCGATGCGGCAACGGGCTTCCCAAGACCTCGCGGTCTGGGACGATCCGAGGACGTCGGGAGCTGATTCATGAGTCCCTCGCGCAGACGGGACCGGTCCCGGTCCGAACGCACGCGACGTGCACCGGCGACGATGGACGCGATGTCTCCCTCCGAGAGATTCGAGGCCGCTCGCCACGAGCGGGAATTCGAATCCAGCGACCGCAGTGCCTTTGCCGAGACTCTCGGATTCGAGCTCGACCCCTTCCAACTTGCCGCAATGGAGGGAGTGGAGAACGCGGAATCGGTGCTCGTTGCGGCGCCGACCGGTGCGGGAAAGACCGTCGTCGGAGAATTCTCGACGTATCTGGCCGTGACGCGGGGGCGCCGGGCCTTCTACACGACGCCGATCAAGGCGCTGTCGAACCAGAAGTACGTCGACCTGTGTGAGCGCTTCGGGGAATCCAACGTCGGTCTGCTTACTGGGGATACGTCGGTCAATCCGGGAGCACCGGTGGTCGTCATGACGACCGAAGTTCTGCGCAATATGATCTACGCGGGAGCCGATCTGAGGTCGCTCACCCACGTCGTCCTCGACGAGGTCCACTACCTGGCGGACAGATTTCGAGGCCCCGTGTGGGAGGAAGTGATGATTCACCTTCCCGCCCATGTCAGTGTTGTCGCGTTGTCGGCCACGGTCTCCAACGCGGAGGAATTCGGGGCATGGATGCGGGAGGTGCGCGGAACCTGCCGGATCGTCGTGTCCGAGCGCCGTCCCGTCCCGCTCTATCAGCACATGATCGTCGACTCGACGCTCTACGATCTTTACGCGCCCTCGAGCGCGGGCCGCGACGCGGTGGGGCGGTTGAACCCGGAGTTGCTTGCCGCGGTCGCTCCAGGCGCGCGCCAACACCCCCGCGCGCGCGGGCGGTCGGGTCGCCGGTGGGCCTCCCACGATGAGGGCACGACGCCGAGGCCGCCGATACGACGGGAATCCCGGTCGGCGGTGCTGATCACCTTGGAACGGGCACATCTGCTTCCCGCGATCATCTTCATCTTTTCGCGCGCCGGGTGCGACGACGCAGTGTCCGCCGTGCTGACGTCCGGGATTGTCCTGACCTCGAAGGGCGAGGCCGCCCGGATCCGGGCCATCGTCGAGGAGGCGGTCGCAGCGATCCCCGCCCAAGACCACGTGGTGCTCGGCGTCGACCGGTGGGCGATGGCCCTGGAGCGGGGCGTCGCGGCTCATCACGCTGGGCTCCTGCCGATCATGAAGGAAACAGTCGAAAAGCTCTTCACACGGGGCCTGGTCAAGGTTGTCTACGCGACCGAGACGCTGGCGCTTGGCATCAACATGCCTGCCCGGACCGTCGTCATCGAATCGTTGATGAAGTGGAACGGGGTCGCGCACGCGCAGCTGAGCGCGGGGGAGTACACGCAGCTGTCCGGGCGCGCCGGGCGTCGCGGGATCGACTCCGAGGGCCACGCCGTCGTCCTCCATCGGGGCCGCGTCGCGCCCGAGGAAGTCGCAGCCCTGGCGTCGAAACGCACGTATCCGCTGATCAGCGCCTTCCGTCCGACCTACAACATGGTTGTCAACCTGCTGAGCCACTCGACGAGGGCGGCCACCCGTGACGTCCTCGAGACGTCGTTCGCGCAGTTCCAGGCCGACGGGGCGGTCGTCGGACTCGCTCGACGCGCCCAGGCGATGCGTGAGGAAATGACTGAGCTCGAATCCGATGTCGACTGCGACCTCGGCGATGCCAGGGAGTATTTCGCCTTGCGAGACGAGTTGGCTGCCGCGCAGAAGGCCGCCTCACGTGACAAGCGTCAGAGTGGACGTCGTGGGGCCGAGCACGTCCTCCACCGCGTCAAACGCGGGGACATCGTCCACTACCGACGCGGTCGGCGCCAGAACCACGCAGTCGTCGTCACCGCTCCCCAGCGGTCCTTCGACGCGGCTCTCGCCCAGGTGATCGGCACGGACGGACGGCTCCACCATCTCTCCGCCGATGACGCGAATGGCGGGATCGCAGTCGTAGGTCACCTCGACCTGGGCGTCGATCCACGCCTGCGTAAGGCCAAGGATCGCAACCGCATAGGAGACGAGCTGCGCTCCCTGGTCCGCTCCGGCCGCTTGGCCCAGGCCTCGACCGGCCAGACTCCCAACGACACACACCTGACCGATCTTGAACGGCGCATCCGCACCCACCCCGTCCACTCCTGCCCGAACCGCGAGTCGCATGCCGTCGCGGGACACGCATGGGTGCGTGCCAAACGCGAGTATGAGCGCCTCGCCACCGCGATCGAGGGGCGCACGGACTCCGTCGCCAAGGAATTCGACCGGGTCTGTGCTGTCCTTGACGACCTCGGCTTCCTCGACGGGGAGACGGTGACCGGACGCGGTGAGGAACTGCGCCGGATCTTCGGTGAGAGAGACCTGGTCGTCATCGAGGCGGTGGAGTCGGGAGCCTGGGACGGCCTCAATGCGGCAGAACTGGCAGCAGTGTCCTCGACCTGTGTCTTCGAGGCCCGTTCCGAGCACGATCCCGACGTCGATCTGACGGGAGGGCGCGACGGTCGGATGGCGCTGGCCTGGGAACGCACCCGGGCGGCGCAGACTCGCGTCAATCGCGCGGAGAATCGAGCGGGCGCTCCGCTGACGACCGAGGTTGAATCAGGCCTGATGGTCGCGGTCCACGCCTGGGCCTCCGGGGCGTCGCTCGCCACCTCGATGGGTGCGGCCGACCTGCAGGGCGGAGACTTCGTGAGATGGATCCGTCAGGTGATGGATCTGCTCGACCAGTTGCGCCGCATCGACCGACCCGGCCTCGCCCGGCGTGCGGTGGAGGCTCGGGATCTGCTGGCTCGAGGGGTCGTGGCATGGTCGGTCGTCTGAGAGGAACGTCGGTGGAAGAGAACGAGGTGCACGGTGTGCGTCGCGAGGACGAGGGCCTGCCGGTCCTACGCCGGTGGCGGGACTACCCGTGCCTCGTTCTTGTGGCGGTGGGCCTGTGGGCCTCATTCCCGGATGTCAATTGGTGGTGGCTGTCGGTTCCGACGATGGCGGTGTTCATCGCGGTCGTCGACCGGGTCCGCTCGGGCCGGGCCGCGTGGTACTGCGGGTTGGTCGGCATGGGATTCTGGATGGCCCACACCGAGTGGGCGCGCGTTGCCACCGGCGGGTGGCTTCCATGGGTCGCCCTCGCTCTCACCCAGGCGATCGCCTGGGCCATATGGGGTTGGTCGATGTCACTGGCACGGGTCTGGCGGTTGTCACGGACCTGGTGGGGGGAGACCCTGATCGCGGTCATCACCTGGGTCGGGGTCGAACAATTGCGTTCGCGCGTGCCTTTCGGTGGGTTCCCGTGGGCGAACCTGTCCTACGCGCAGGTGGATTCCCCCCTCGGCCGTCTAGCGCCGTTCGGGGGAGAGGTTCTCGTCTCCGCAGCAGTCGTGGCCGCCGCGGTCCTGCTGCGTCGGACCTTCACCCTGGTGCCCGCCCAGGACCCGGGTCGCTGGTGGGGCCGGCCTGCGCTCCTCGTCCTCGTCGTCGTCCTGTTGGTCGCTCCGCTCGCGATCACCCTGCCGACGTCGCAGGAAGCCGGGTCCGTCCGGGTCGGCGTCGTTCAGGGCAACGTCGAGATCCCCGGCGACCAGACGTTCTCGATTCCAAACAAGGTGACGGGCAACCACGTGCGTGAGACCGAAGCGCTGGCCGCGGACGATGAACATCCGGACCTCGTGCTGTGGGGAGAGAACTCTGCTGACCTCGATCCCCAGACGACGGCCTCCACACGGGATCTGATTTCCTCGGCAGTCAACGCGGTCGGCGTGCCGACCCTCGTCGGTTTCGTCGAGTACGACCAGACAACACGCAAGAACTGGGTGGGATTCTGGTATCCAGGCACCGGCCTTGACACGAACCTGTACGGCAAGCAGCACCCCGTGCCCTTCGGTGAATACATTCCGTGGCGCGCGTTTGTCTCCAGTCTGGCCACGGAGACCGCGCAGGTCAGTGTCGACATGGTCCCTGTCGACAACCCGGCCTACATGGAGGCGAGGATCAACGACGGGCGTACGATCCCCTTGGCCGTTGGCATCTGCTTCGAGGTCGCCTACGAGCCGCTCATCGCTGAAGGCGTGAATCTCGGCGGACAACTGATCGCGATCCCGACGAACAACTACCACTTCCGCTACTCGGCGGAGTCGACCCAACAGGCGCAGATGCTGCGCTTCCGGGCGATGGAGTATTCGCGATCCGCCGTCCAGGCCTCGACCAACGGAGTCTCGACGATTGTGCGACCCGATGGGTCGGTCGTGGCCTCGGTCGCCAAGCAGACCGCCGGTCACATCGTGGCGGACCTGCCGCTGCGCACATCGATGACTGTGGCGGCACGGATGGGCGAGATCCCGGCGTGGATCGTCATCGGAGCGTTCGTCACACTGACTCTGATGTCGTTGGGAGCACTGCTGATCTCACGGAGGAAGTCATGACGCTGTCGGAGACGCCCGATGTCGCGGGACCGCAGAGCCTGGTGGTGATCCCGACCTATGACGAGATCGACTCGCTGCCGGGTGTTCTCGACCGGCTGCGCGCGGTCCTGCCGGAGGTGTCGATCCTGGTCGTCGATGATTCCTCCCCGGACGGCACAGGGCAGTGGGCCGAGGACCGCTCGCGTGCAGACACCGGGCTGTCGGTCCTGCACCGTCCCGGCAAGTCCGGGTTGGCCGGTGCCTACGTCGAGGGATTCCGATGGGGGATCGACCGTGGGTCGTCCGCCGTCGTCGAGATGGATGCCGACGGTTCGCACCGTCCTGAGCAGCTGCCGAAGCTCTTGGCGCGCCTGGGTGCCTTCGACCGGCCTGACCTGGTCATCGGCTCCCGCTGGGTCGCTGGCGGTCACGTCAATGGGTGGTCGAAGGCGCGCGAGGCGCTGTCGCGAGCCGGGAACCTCTACATTCGCGCCATGCTCGGGATGGACGTGACGGATGCAACCGCCGGGTTTCGGGTCTATCGAACCACGTGGCTCAAGGCCTCCGGTGTCCTCGACATGGTTGGGTCTGCAGGATATGGATTCCAGGTCGAGATGACACTGGCAGCAAATCGGGCGGGCGCCGCAATCGTGGAGGTGCCGATCACCTTCGACGAGCGGCGATTCGGGACATCGAAGTTGACCGGTGACATCTTTGTCGAGGAACTCCGACTGGTCACTCGTCAGGGTCTGGAGCGAATGGTCGCAGGGCAATGAGGCACGCCGGCTCGGACCGGTAGGAGGCCCGGAACGACGAACTCCCGCAGGGCCAGACCCTGCGGGAGCCATCGATCGGAGAGCGTGCTCCGAATCAGGGCTTGCGGTAGGAACCCTCGGGACGCAGGCGGCCCTCGCGCAGGAGCGTCAGCTGCTCGGACAGGACCTGGTCGAGCTCCTCAATGGAACGACGCTCACGGAGCATGTCCCAGTGAGTGCGCACGGGCTTCGCCGGCTTCTGATCGTCGACATCGGGGATGTCGCCGACGATCTCGGCAATCGCCCCACACCGGCATTCCCAGGTAGCGGGGGGCGTGGCATCCGTGGCGAAGGGGATCTCGAACTCGTGTCCATTCGGGCACAGATACTTTGCCGTGAACCGGTCGGCAAAGACCACGCCGTCCTCGGACTCCATCGACTTGGCGCCGATCTGCATGCCGCGAAGTGCGCGGTCCGCCATGGTGTCTCCTCACTTGTCGCACGGTGATGGCATTGTCCCAAACGCACCGAGTCTAGCGGATATTCCGCGTTGCTCCCGTCTGCAGGGCGTTCCGTGGTGGGAAGAATGTGCCTGAAGGCGGTTGCGCTGTGGTGTCTGTGGCAGTGATGTCACTGTGTGAGGGTGAGGTCGTGGACCTCTATCCACGATCCGATAATGTACATTATGTCAGAATATGAGAATCGGACCCGTTCTGCTCGGGCGAGACCCGCTCCCCCTCACGTGTGATCTCCTCGCTGGCGCCTCGACCGACGCCGACACGTGGCGGCCACCGTCCGGCCTCGACGTCACGGCGTCGTACGATCGGTGGATTGGAATCGTGCCGCCGGTCGCGTCGGGCAGGCGGCCCAAGCGTGGGAGAAGCATGCACCAACTGGAACGGATCGACAGTCGGATCGCGAGCGATTCGGAGACCGCTTCGGTCGCTCCTGCACCAGTGTCGGGATATCGCGCTCAGTCGTCGCGTCGGGCGTTCCTCCGTGAGTTTGTTCTCGTTGTGGCCTGTGCTTTCGGCTACACGCTCGCCGCCGGTGCGGCACCCTCCCAACGTGACACGGCCGTCATACACGGCCAGCAGATCCTCTCCTTCGAACAAGCGACCGGTCTGGACATCGAGCTCGGACTCAACCGTTTCCTGTCGGCGCATCCCCTGCTCGCCGAGTGTGCGAATCACTTCTACACGATCGCGTTCTTCCTGACCGCGGCTGTGACGCTGCTGTTGCTGTGGTGGGTCGACCGATCCCGGTACTACGTTCATCGCACGATCCTGTTCATCATGACGGCCGGGGCTCTGGTCACCTACTGGCTCTACCCGGTCGCTCCCCCACGCTTGTTGCCGAACGCCCAATTCGTTGACACAGTGGCCGACGCGAAGACCTTCGGCAGCCTGTACGGCACGGCCGGAGCCGATCTGGTCAACGTCTATGGGGCGATGCCCTCGATGCACACGGGATGGTCGATCTGGGTCGCGGTGGCCCTGTGCTCAATCGCCACCGCATGGTGGCAGAAGGGCCTTGCGTGGGGCCTGCCGGCGATCACCGTGCTGGTCATCGTGTCGACGGCCAACCACTACCTGCTCGACGCGATCGTCGGTGCGTGCTACTACCTGGTCGCCGTTGCCCTCTATGTCATGGGGTCCCGTCTGATGGCGCAGATCAAGACCGACCGCCGCATGAGTGCTCCCGGCGGGCAGATCGCGCGGTCGTGACGGCCGTGCAGTCGCGAGGGCGCCGCTGCCGATAGGCTCACGTCATGAGACTCGGAGTGGATTTCGGAACGACCCGGACGACGGTGGCTGCCGTGGACCGGGGCAACTACCCCGTTGTCGCCTTTCACGACGAAGAGGACGATGTCCGGGACTACATCCCCAGCTTGGTCGCTCTCGACGGCGACCACCCGGTCTTCGGATTCCTGGCACGTGATCTGGCTCTGGAGGGCGTTCCTCACCTGCGCTCGATGAAGCGGTTCCTGGCCGATACGGCGACGACCACGACGACGACAGTGCGTCTGGGCAACCGTGATCTCAACCTGCTCGGGCTGGTCACCGGTTTCCTCGCCGAGGTCGCCCATGCAGTGCGCACCTCCTCCTCGATCGCCGAGATCCCGGAGGATGAACCGCTCGAGGCCGTGGTCGGTGTGCCCGCCCACGCGCATTCCGGCCAGCGCTTCCTGACATTGGAGGCCTTCCACCGAGCGGGCTTCACGGTGGTGGGGATGCTCAACGAGCCCTCGGCCGCCGGCCTCGAGTACACGCATCGCCATGCATCGACGGTCACCTCGCGACGGGATCGCATCCTCGTCTATGACTTGGGTGGTGGGACCTTTGATGCGTCACTGGTCGCGGTGGACGGGGCCGTCCACGAGGTCCTGGGCTCACGGGGGAACAACCTCCTGGGCGGCGACGACTTCGACGTCGTCCTCGCCCAGCTCGTTGCGCACACCGCCCGAACGACCGCCGGTGATCTGGGAGAACGGAAGTGGACGGCACTCATCGATGCGGCGCGCGAGGCCAAGGAATCCCTGTCTCCCCAATCAAGGTTCCTCACCCTGGACGTTGATGACCGTCCCGTCTCGGTGTCGGCCGCCGATTTCTACGAGGCTGCGCGTCCACTGATCGCCTCGACGATCCAGACGATGGAACTGCTCATCCGCGACGACGAGGCGGACGCGGGTGCGGCCTCCGGTACGGCGACGGCGGATTTGGCGGGCATCTACGTCGTGGGGGGTGGCTCCGAGCTCCCCGCGATTCCTCGCGCTCTGCGTGAGCGTTACGGGCGCCGCGTCCATCGGTCCCCCCACACGGGCGCATCAACGGCGATCGGACTGGCCCTGTCCGCCGATCCGGATGCGGGCTACACCTTGCGTGAACGCCTGTCCCGCGGCGTGGGAGTCTTCCGCGAACGGGAGTCCGGCTCACTCGTTTCCTTCGACATGATCCTGTCGCCCCAGATGCGGGTTTCGACCTCGAAGTCGGTGACCGCGACGCGCGCCTACCGGGCGGCGCACAACATCGGCTGGTTCCGTTTCGTCGAGTACACGACGACGGACGTGGATGGGGTGCCACGTGGCGCAGTGATGCCGATCGGTGAGGTGATTATGCCCTTCGATCCCCTGATCCAGGGCCTCGATGACACGGTCGACCTCCGGGCGATCGAAGTGCGGCGCACCGAGGACGGCCCCATGATCGAAGAACGCTACACGGTGGATCCCCATGGGATCGTGGAAGTCTCCCTGACCGATCTCGACACGGGTTTCGTTCTCACCCGTTCGTTGGCGGGAAAAGGACTCTGAGAGAGTTCCCCGGCCGATCGGTGCTCACTCCACGCTGAAGGATCCATCGCCTTCGAGTGCGGCGGGCACGACGTCTACTCGGGAGACATGTGCCCACTCGCTGCCCGCGCGGAGCCAGTCGAGCATCGCATCCACGCGGTAGCCGAGTCCCTCAAGATGGGCGATGACATCGCCGTTGGACTCATTGCGGATCCACCCGTTCACATCGAGTGATGAAGCGTGGCGAAGCGCCCCGAATCGATATCCGACGCCCTGGACCTGGCCACGGACCCGGACGTCGACAGCTGCCATGTCGTGCCTGCCGGTCATCAGTGTCCTCCCCTCGATCGTGTCGTGGGTCTCACCCGTGTCGTCAGCGTAGACGAGGACCGGGATCCGTGCGCGCGAAGAGCGGCACGGATCCCGGTCGATCACGACGGTGGATCGTCAGGAGACATCGCGCTTGCGTTGACGGCGTTCGGCGAGCTCATCGATCATGATCGGAGCCTCGGCGTGCTCGACGGGGAGCTCGGCGAGCGATCCCTCAACCTCGCGCCAGACACGTCCCACGGCAATGCCGAACACACCCTGCCCGCCCTGAAGCAGATCGATGACTTCATCGGTGGACGTGCATTCGTAGACGGAGGCGCCGTCGCTCATCAGGGTGATTGCCGCGAGGTCGTCGACCCCCCGGTCCTGCAGTTGAGCAACCGCCGTGCGCACCTGTTGGAGAGAGACCCCGGCGTCCAGGAGCTTCTTGACGACCTTGAGGACCAGAATATCCCGGAACGAGTACAGCCGTTGCGATCCGGAGCCGCGGGCGGCGCGGATCGAGGGCTGGAGCAACCCGGTGCGTGCCCAGTAGTCGAGCTGACGGTAGGTGATTCCAGCGGCCGAGCAGGCAATGGGTCCGCGGTACCCGGTTTCCTCCTCATCCAGCCCCTCCAGGGGGTCGCCGAAGAGCATGCCTTGCCGGGCCTCACCCGGGGCATCCAAAGGTTGGGCGCTCACTGCTGCTCCTTCGAGGCGATGGAATATGACGTGCTGACTGGTTTAAAGCTAAGAGGTGGTGGGGTCCGGGTCAACGACCCGGTCGGCGCGCCTCACCCTCGACTTCAACGTGAGGGTTGATGGGACGTGCCATTCAGACGTGCCAGTGAGACCCGCAACATCTCCCGGTGGAGGTCGGCGACGACCTCGCCGAGTTCCATCGAGCGGGTCGCGGCACGCTCCAGGTCTCCGGCCCGCTGGCGAGAGCGCTGGGACGAGACCGCCTGGTCGATGAGGTCCGCGCTGCGTTCGGCGGCGGTGCGCACGGAGCGCAGGATCCGGGCGTCCACCCCGTCGGTCTCCAGCCCGACGAGCAGTGTGACAACGTGGACCGTGCGAGCGGGGAAATAGCCAGCGAGATCCGGGGTGATGAGACCAAGCGCCGCATAGCGCTCGAGCGTTTCGACATCGGTACCGGACAGATCTGCGAGCTCGCGCGTTGAGATGGACGGCCGGTTCGCAGGGAGGACGACCTGGCCCTCGGATGTCACGACGCGAGCAGTGGGTGTGACATCGACATCGTGGCCGGCATCAAGAGCACGCAGCTGGTCGCCAATGACACGCAGCGGGGCGTAGGAGTCACGCTGCTGAGTGAGGATGAAGCGAATCCTCTCGATGTCCGCCTGGGAGTATTTGCGGTACCCCGAGCCGGAGCGCGCCGGAGTGACCAATCCCTGGTCCTCGAGAAATCGGATCTTGGAGACCGTGATCGCAGGGAACTTCCCCTTGACGGCATCAACGACCTGTCCGATGGACAGGACAGCCTCGCGCGAGACGCCCCGGGGCCACGGTTCTGCTGATTCCTGTTCGTCGGGCTCTGCCCGCAGCGCTGAGCTCATGCCTGGCGCGGGGACGGGTGGTAGGTCAAGCGGTACTTGCCGATCTGCACCTCATCACCGGCGTGGAGCTCGGCTTGCTCCACGCGCTCGCGATTGACATAGGTTCCGTTGAGAGAACCGGAGTCCCGTACCGAGTATCCGCCGTCATTCGCAATGAACTGACAGTGACGACGCGAGACGGTGACGTCATCGAGGAAAATATCGGATTTCGGGGATCGACCCGCGGTCGTGACCTCGGGATCCAAAAGGAATCGAGCACCCGAATTCGGACCACGCTGGACGATCAGCAGTGCGGAACCGGCCGGGAGCGCGTCAACAGCATCTCGGTCACGCGTACTGAGAGGAACCGGTTCCGAGGGGGCGTCCTCTTCTGTGAGAGGAAGCCCGAACGCGGAAGTCGCCGTGGGATCGAGGTCCTTCTGTGGTTCCATGCTTGCCTCCCGAGAGCTGCACAACATCGCAATGCAGATCAGTGTAGTGGTCCGACGCGTCGGTGGTGATGCGGGTTCGACTGTCCAGCGTTCACTGGACTTTGGCGAATTCTGGGGTTTGTGCCTCGACGACTGCCGTGATCGTCACGTCGTCAACGGCGGTGATGGTCACCGTGGCGCCAGTGCCCGTCCTCATTTGCTGGGCTGCTCCTGAGGGGATTTCCAGGGCCTGAGAAATGTCCGCCGAGCTGCCGATGATCTGCCAGACGTAGGGCGAGGAAATCTGTGTCCCATCGACTGAGATCGTCGAGTCGGTGGATCCCTGGGTGAAGGACGACTGTCCCGTCAGGCGCACCCCGTTGAGGCTGATGGCCTCCGCGTCCGCATTGCGCAGCTCACCGAGCGCCAGGACGAAATTGGTGAAGTTGAGGTTGCCGTCAGGATCCGTGACCGTCATTGTCAGACCGGGGCCGTGGACGGGGATCGTTCCTGCACTGATCTCGGCCTGCTCAAGGGATTTCTGGGCGGCCGCATCGGCGGCCTCGTTCTTCGAGGCGGCATCCTGCAGGGTGGAGAGCTGCTCCTCGAGGTCGGATTTCTCTCCGCGCAGGGTATCGGTGCGGGTCTGGAGCTGATCGAGGAGCAGGACGAGATCTTCCTGACTCATCTTGTCGAGGGGGTCAGTCTGTTGGGCGCGCACCTGGGTGACCAGGGCTGCTCCGAGGAAGAAGCAGATGACGAGCAGAACGACGTGGAGGGGGCGTGGCCGCGCGATGAACGCCGACCACGCACGTCGGTGCAACGGGCGCCGGCGTGCGTCGTCGGGACGACGAGCGTCCGAACGGGGGTCTTCACCGTGAGGGGTTTCCGACATGGCCATGAGTCACGCCTTGAAGATCAGACGGCGGATCGAGGCCGTGTTCGAGAAGATCCGGATCCCCAGCACGACGACGACGGCGGTCGTCATGGCCGAGCCGACGCCGAGCTGGGCACCGAGGAAGACGAGCAGACAGGCGACGGCCACGTTCCAGAAAAAGGACATGATGAAGACCCGATCGGAGAAGACTCCTTCCAGCCAGGCCCGGCCAGCGCCGAAGAGGGCGTCGAGGCCCGCGACGACGGCGACGGGAAGAAAGGGCTGGAGCCAGGCGGGGATCGTCGGATCGACGATGAAGCCGATGACGATTCCGGCGATGAGTCCGAGGATGGCGATCACATCAGCCTCCAGAGCTGGTCGGGGCGAAGGGAATGGCGTATTCGGGTGAGCGGACGTCCAGGGCGGTCATTGTCAGGGACGATTGGGACTTCGTCGAGATGCGGATTCCGCGCACCGACTTGATGGTGGAGAGATCGTCACCGGTCTTTCCTTGGATCAGCGCCGTGGACAGACGATCCGAATCTCCGACAGCGCGCACGACGTACGGGCTCTGGATCGGCGTGATGTTGACCAGGATCGAGCCGGCTTCACGAATGAACGTCCCGGGACCGATGCGCTGGTCGTTGATCGAGACCGCTTCCGCTCCACCGCTCCACAGGGCATTGACGACCAGGCTCAGATCCGTGTCTCGCACCGCGCCCGTGCTCGATGAGGAATCGAGTGCCGAATCGACAGCATCCTGAAGGGTGACGGTCAGTCCGGGCCCAGTGACCGTTGTCTGTGCCGACAGCAGAGTCAGCGACGTGGACAAAACACTGTCCTTCGATTGAGGCAACTGCTTCGAAGCATCTCGGACCTGCGAAGACAAAGTGGAGACGTCGTCCTCGAGCTGTTGGGCGGTCGATTGCTCCTGCTGGGCGCGATCGACGAGCGTGTCGACGACGGTGTCGTCGGTGGGCGTCCGGAGGTTGCGGACGGCGAGGGTCGCTCCGAGCCCGAGAACCACAGCGAGAGCGAGGATGAGGATGGCGCGCGACCACGATAGGTTCGCCCGGTGGGAATCCTCTGCGTAGGCGTGGTAGCCGGCGTCCAGTGGGTTGTTCAGAAGCTGGTTGAGCAGCGACATCGACGCTGCAGGATCACTGCGCTGGACCGACCTGCGGTCCTCGTGCGCTGACGTGTCCGGTCCCGGGTCGTCGGATTCTGGGTCGTGGTGTGTTGTCGGTTCGGAGCTCATCGGACGCTCCCCTGGGCTCGCAGTCGACGTTCGACGTCGTCGAGGCGGACGGTCCCGGACCGACGGCGGGCGTCGGCCCGAGTGAGCGTGTTCATGTCTCGATTGTAGGAGTCGCCGCTCCGCGGATGCCTCCACGGCGCCCCCGAACACGCTCGGGCCGGAGCCGTTCGACGCGCGGCTACAGTTGCCCCATGACTTCCGTGTCCGACATCCGTCCCCATGTCGAAGCGATGCCCTTGGAGCGCGCGCTGTCCGAGATCCCCGTCACCCGATGGATCGATTCCTCCACAGCGTCTGCACGCGACACACCGATCGTCGGTGTGACCGTTTCGACCCTCGACCTCGATCCGGGATGGCTCTTCATTGCGATCCCGGGATTGACGCAGCACGGCATCCGATTCGCCCATCACGCACGCGAGCTCGGTGCCGTCGCAGTGCTCACCGATGACGAGGGCGCCCGCCTTGCTGCGGAGGCCGATCTCGGTCTTCCGATCGCCGTCGTTGAGGACCCGCGTCGGGCCACGGCCATCGTCGCGGATACGGTCTACGGTCATCCGTCACGGACACTGACGACGATGACGGTGACGGGGACGAATGGCAAGACCACGACGACCCATCTGATGCGGGCCGCGTTGACCGTTGCCCATCCGGATCCGGCTCTGTGCGGGACGATCGCGATCCATGTCGGTTCGCTCGACATCGAGTCCGAACGGACGACCGCCGAAGCTCCCGTGGTCCAGCGGCTGCTTGCCCTCGCTGTCCAGGAGGACCTCGGAGCAGCCGCCCTCGAGACGTCGGCCCACGCGATCAGCCTCGACCGCATCGACGGGATCGTCTTCGACGTCGCGGCTTTCACCAATCTGCAGCATGACCACCTCGACTACTACGGGGACATGGAGCATTACTTCCAGGCGAAGAAGTCGCTCTTCACTCCGGCGCATTCGAAGCAGGGCGTCGTGTGTGTCGACGACGAATGGGGGCAACGTCTGGCCAGGGAGGCCGAGGTCCCAGTGACGACTGTCTCGGCGCTCACCGACCACCTAGCCCAGTGGAGCGTCCGCAATGCACACGCCGACCGCGCGACCCAACGCACGGTCTTCGACCTCGTCGATCCATCGGGCGGAGCGCATGCCGTGGCCGCGCCCGTCCTGGGCGGTGTCAACGTCCAGAACACGGCGCTCGCGATCGTCTCCGCCGTCCGGCTCGGCCTCGACGTGGAGGCTGTCATCGCCGCTGTCGAGAACGCAGACCAAGTTCCGGGCCGCATGCAGAAGGTCAACCCGGTCCCCCGCAATCAGCCACTCGTCATCGTCGACTACGCCCACACCCCTGAAGGACTGCGGTGGACACTCGCCACCGTGCGTGAGCTCACCCACGGCAAGGTCATCCTTGTTTTCGGGACCGACGGGGACAGGGATGCATCCAAACGTGAGGAGCTCGCCGCGATCGGAGCCGAGGGGGCCGACATCCTCTGGGTCACCGATGAGAACCCGCGCACCGAGGACGCCCAGGAGATCCGGAACTACCTGTTGCGTGGCATCGCCTCCGTACGCCCCGACATGCACGATGTCACCGAGGTGACCACCACCCGCCGTGATGCCGTGCGTCGCGCGATCCTCAGCGCCCGACCCGGTGACACCGTGATCATGACGGGGAAGGGACACGAGCCCTACCAGGACATCGGTGGGATCAGGCACGCCTACCTCGACCTGTCCGTGTGCCAGGAGGTTCTCGCGCAGGATCCTCGCACTCAGGAGTGAGTCCTCGCACGCCGCCATGAATGAGGCCGGAAGCCCCGTGGGCCCTACGATGGAGCGTGTGACTGACGACGAGACGATCATCCCCGCACCCGATTCCCAGGAATCCGCTCCCGGGACCGTGCAGCCCGACGAGGGCGAGGTCGCCGCTCGCGCTCGCGCCATGCGCTCCTCCCTCGACCACTACGATCTCGACGAGGAGGACCTCGCGCTCCTTGCGGGATCCGCCGAGGAACCGGCACCGGAAGCCGAGCGTCCAGGTCTGCCCGTGCTTGCAGTCGTGGGCCGTCCCAATGTCGGCAAGTCCACCTTGGTCAACCGGATTCTCGGGCGCCGGGAGGCTGTTGTCCAGGACACGCCGGGCGTGACCCGTGACCGGGTCTCCTACCCGGCCGAATGGGCGGGACGCGATTTCATGCTCGTCGACACCGGTGGGTGGGAGATCGATGTCAAGGGTCTCGACCGGGCCGTGGCCGACCAGGCGGAGATCGCCGTCGATCTGGCAGATGCCGTGCTGCTGGTCGTCGATGCAACGGTCGGAATCACCGACACTGACGAACGCGTTGTCACGCTTCTGCGCCGGGCCGGAAAACCGGTCGTCCTGGCTGCCAACAAGGTGGACTCCCCGATGCAGGAGGCCGATGCGGCCTCGCTGTGGGGGCTCGGGTTGGGCGAGCCGCATGCCATCTCCGGACTTCACGGGCGTGGAACCGGTGATCTTCTCGACGCCATCCTCAAGGTCCTGCCCACCGAATCGGCCATCGCGCGCGCGTTGCCGCAAGGAGGACCGCGTCGGATCGCACTAATCGGACGCCCCAATGTCGGCAAGTCCTCGCTGCTCAACGCCTTAGCCGGACAGGAGCGCGTCGTGGTCAGTGAGCTTGCTGGAACGACACGGGATCCGGTCGACGAGCTGATTGAGCTCGAGGGGCGTCCGTGGTGGTTCGTCGACACGGCCGGCATCCGCCGTCGTGTGAACCGCACGACGGGAGCCGACTACTACGCGTCGATCCGGACGCAGGCCGCGATCGAGAAGGCGGAGCTCGGCCTGGTCCTCCTCGATGCCTCGGAACCGCTGACCGAGCAGGACATCCGCGTCATCCAACAGGTCGTCGACGCCGGACGAGCCCTGGTCATCGTCAACAACAAGTGGGACCTCGTCGACGAGGAACGGCAGGCACAGCTGCGCGCGGATCTGGAACGCGAGCTCGTCCAGGTCGCGTGGGCGCCCCAGATCAATCTGTCCGCGCTCACCCGCTGGCACACGAACCGTCTGACCCGCGCGCTCGAGATCGCGTTGGAAGGCTGGGGCACACGGATCTCGACGGGCCGACTCAACGCCTTTCTCGGCCAGCTCGTCGCCGCCCATCCGCACCCGTTGCGAGGAGGCAAGCAACCGCGCATCCTCTTCGCGACCCAGGTCTCCAGTCGTCCGCCCCGTTTCGTCGTCTTCGCGACTGGGTTCCTCGATCCGGCCTACCGACGCTTCATCGAGCGCCGTCTGCGCGAGGACTTCGGGTTCGTGGGCTCCCCGGTCCGAATCTCAGTGCGGGTCCGGGAACGCCGTCGCCGCCGCTGAGAGAACGCGCACACCTCCGTTCACCCATCGGTTGTCCGCGGGCGCGGAGGCCTCCGCGCTGGCAGGCTCATCTGTGTGGGGTCAAGTCCCACGGAGAGGAATCCTCACATGTCAGACGTCATTTCGGAGAAGTTCGTCCGGGGGCTGCCCAAGGCAGAACTCCACCTTCATCTCGAGGGCACCCTGGAGCCCGACCTCAAGCTGAAGCTCGCCCGGCGCAACGGTGTCGACATCGGTCAGTCGACGGTCGAGGACGTCCGCGCGACCTACCGATTCGACTCGCTCGCGAGTTTCCTCGCCGTCTACTACCCGGCGATGGAGGTGCTTCAGACCGAGGACGACTTCCATGATCTGGCTGCCGCCTACTTCCGGCGCGCCGCCCGCGACGGCGTTCGACGGGCCGAGGTCTTCTTCGATCCCCAGGCCCACACCGCGCGCGGAATCCCACTGGAGACCGTCATCCTCGGATACTCCCGGGCCGCGCGCGAGGCGTCGAGGATCGGGGTCCACGCCGATCTGATCCTGTGCTTCCTGCGTGACATGTCCGCGGAATCGGCCGTGGAAACACTGGCTGGCGCCCTGCCGTACAAGGAGCATTTCGTCGGCGTCGGCCTCGACTCCGACGAGCGCGACAACCCACCGGAGAAGTTCGCGGATGTCTTTGCCCTCGCCCACCGCGAGGGGCTCCACGTGACGATGCACTGCGACATCGACCAGATCGGCAGCGTCGATCACATCCGCACCGCGCTGACGGCGCTTGGCGCGGAGCGGCTCGATCACGGGACGAACATCGTCGAGGACCCCGCTCTGGTCGACCTCGTTGTCGAGAACAGGACCGGCTTGACATGCTGCCCCGTGTCGAACTCCTTCGTCACCGAGGACATGAAGGCCACCGAGATCGTGTCCCTCTTGCGCGAAGGAGCAGCGGTCACGATCAACTCCGACGACCCGGCCTATTTCGGAGCCTACGTCGCCGAGAACTATCTGCAGCTCGCGCGCGTGGCTGGTTTGTCCCGCGACGAGGTCGCCCAGCTGGCTCGCAACTCGATCGAGGTCTCCTGGATCGACGAGGACGAGCGAATCGCACTTCTCGCCGACCTCGACGCATACCTGGCGAACGTGTGATCCCCACTTCCGTCCGTGTCACAGGAGTGCATGATGCGGACGGGATTCGCGGGTGCGGGACGAGTCTGCCTAGCCTGCTGTCATGAGTACGACGTCCGAGCGCCCCGACCGCCACGACCCCGCCACGCTGCACGAGCTGTCGACGGCGGTCCACGCCGGCAACCGATCCGTGGGTGGGGCGATCCGTACCCCCATCGTCATGGCGAATGCCTACGACCTGCCCGAAGACCCCTCCACGTTGGACTGGTCAGGCACCGATGTCCCGCTCTACACGCGTAACTCGGGTGTCAACCAGCTCGGACTTCAAGCAAAGCTTGCGGCCCTCGAACACGCCGAGGACGCAGTGGCACTTGCGTCCGGGGTGGCCGCGCTCCACGCCCTCTTCCTCACGACGCTGCGCAGCGGGGACCATGTCGTCGCCACGGATGTCGGATACGTTGCGCTGCGTCGTTTGCTCGGCGAGATCCTGCCCGAGCGCTACGGCGTCGAGTCGACCTTCGTCAACACTTCGGACTTGGCTGCCGTCGAGGCGGCGATCCGACCCAACACCAAGCTGATCCATACCGAGACGATCACGAACCCGACGATCCGGGTCGCCGACATCGCGGCCCTGGCCGAGATCGCGCACCGCCACGGTGCGCTGTTGAGTGTCGACTCCACCTTCACTCCCCCGGGCTGGTACCGCCCGCTTGAGGACGGGGCTGACCTGGTCATCCATTCCCTGACGAAGTACATCAACGGACACGGCGACGCCCTGGGGGGTGCTGTGCTCGGTTCCAAGGAGTTGGTCGCGCCCGTGCGTTGCGACGCAATGGTGGACGTCGGCGGCGTCATCAGTCCCTTCAACGCGTGGCTGATCCTGAGGGGCTCTGTCACCCTGCCACTGCGGTTGCGTCAGCACATCGCGGGAGCGCGCGCGGTCGCCGAAGCGCTCGACGCAGATCCGCGGATCGCACTGGTGCGTCACCCCGATCTCAAGTCGCACCCCCAGCACGAGCTCGCGGCTCGCCAGTTCCCCAACGGCTCGGGCGCGATGATTGCCTTCAGCTTGGACGGAGGACCGGACGTCCAGAATCAGTTCGTGTCGAATCTGCGGCTGATCACGTCCGCAGTCTCATTGGGCCACGATGAATCGCTGATCGTCCAGGTCAGCCATGATGAGCCCCACGTCGAGGCGTTCTCGGATATCTTCCAGCGCAATGGACTCCTGCGCCTGTCGATCGGCTTGGAGGATCCTGCCGATCTGGTCGAGGACGTCCAGCAGGCCCTGGACCTGACACTGCCCCGCTGAGCTTTCTGGCGCCTTCTGACACCCTCCGGCCAAGCGTCTCTTTCCGGTTCTGCGAAACACACCCCGTTTCCACCTCGAGACACGTTCCAGGACAGTTTCGTCCTCCCTCTTGGGTGACGTTCGCCAGTGCCGCGTCGGCCAGGGTATCGGCGGCGGCGCACGCCTGCCTGCTGCCGCGGGGTCGGCGGCGATCGTGGTGGTGGACTGGGCGCCCTCGCCGGTGGCACCCACGCGAGCATTGAGCGTCGCGTTCCAGTCCTGCTGCTTGCGACAGAGGACGGCGCTGACGATGTCGTCCTTCGAGGGAAAGATCCCGTGAGGCTCGCGCAGGAAGACGCCAGCACAGGTGCACAGCTCCATGTCGACCGCGGCAAAGCCCCTCTGACAGCAAAGGTCCCCTGCGGCGTTGAGAGTGAATCGGAGTCGTCGCGCATGGCTGTGGCCGACGTCGCTCCGGGCGATTAGCCTCGTCCTTGGCCGGTGGGCTAGCATGTTCAGGTCGCCGCGAGAGCGGCAACATCGGGATGTGGCGCAGCTTGGTAGCGCACCTGACTGGGGGTCAGGGGGTCGCAGGTTCAAATCCTGTCATCCCGACCATGTGATGTGTCGCGACATCGCTTATTCGATGTCGCGACACTTTTTGCGGGGTGAGGTGTCTCGGGTCATCGTTCCTTTTGGGTTAGCGGCAGAAGTGTGTGTATGGGATTGGCATGTCTTGGTCGTTCGGCCCGTCCTTTTCGGATCAAGAGTCCTTCTTCGGGTGTGAGGCCGGTGCCCGTAACGGGCGGGTTCGGTTGGTTCGCCAGCGGCCGCGTGTGTGCGTGTCTGGGGCGGGTTTTGAAGGTGTTCCTGGGCCGGTTCCAGTTGATCGAGTGTGGTCGGCGGTGTGGGTGGAGCCGGCGACGTTGTAGACGAGCTTGCGGGCGCCGAAATCTTCGCCGGTGATCTTCTGGCCGTCCTTGTCGTACTCGTAGGGATGGACGTAGCCCTCGGCGTCGGAGTTGTCGTCCTTGGCGAACTGGGTGTAGGCGCGCTCGACGAACTTGCAGGACATCGCCATGCCGTGGAACGTCGCCAGCGGCTCCTCGCCGCCCGCTCTGGCTCCGGCCTGGCGGTCTCGCTGGCCGACCTTCGCGTAGAAGCACGCCTCACTCTTGGAGGTGAAGGAGAGCTGGGGTCGGAGGCGATGAACATCGACAGGAACTGCTCAGTTTGGGTGGTCATCGGGCCTGCTCCTTGTCCGTCACAGTCCTTGTTGGCCGGGGCTGTTCTTGGCAGGCACGTGCACTCGCGCTTTCCGCGGTCAGCCGTGGCGCAGCACGCACTGATCGATGCCGCTCTGACTCTCGCCGCCCAGGGTGGCCACGCGGGTTCCATCGAGAAGGACTGCACTCTCGCAGGACTGTCGACGCGAAACTTCTTCAACTACTTTGGTTCCAAGGACGAAGCGGTCTTCACCGCGGGTCAGTGGCCGAGCGCGCCGACCGTAGTTGCGCGCTTCACCGCCGGAGGCCTCACGGGCGCGCTGGTTGACGACATCGCTGGGTTCGTCACCGATGTACTGGAGAACTCTCCACACTGCCGGGCGCGTCTTCATCGCGCTCTCGGGCTGACCCGTGGTCTGAAGAAGTGCTGCACGTTCCGAGTCGAAGCGGACCGCCTGATCGGCTCCAGGGCTCACGCTATCCACGAGGCTGTGACTGTCGTGTCGATCGTATGCAAAAGAGCATCGACGGACGCCGAACATGTCCACGGGCCGAAACTCTGGGGCCAGCGACGAGTGGAGCTGAGGGGGTTCGGTTGGATGCTACCGGTGCAGGTCAAGCATCTCAGCGGGACAAAGGTCCGTGGACACGCCTAAATGTGCATGGCAGTCTTTTAAGAAAACGGACGTCCGTTTGACAACCCAATGGAGGGTGCCATGAAGCTCAAGCTGAGTTCCGACGAGGCGCGAGCCGCGCTCGGGACGTCCGCCAAGCCTCACTTCACGAACGTGGACAACCTCACCGCAGTGGTCAGAACCGATCCGGAGTGGGTGCACGCGGTCTTGCCCGACCCCTTGGCACCGACCAACCCGATGATCACGGTGACCCTGTCTCAAAGTGACCAGTTCCGCGGAGTCGTCGTCGGCCTGCAATGCGTCTACGACGGCATCGAGGGCGAGTTCAGTCTGGGCCACGTCATGGACAGCGACTTGAGGGTGATTCTCGGTCGCGAGGGTCTGGCGGAGCCGAAGAAGCTCGGCGAGGCCCGGATCAGCGAGACAAACGGCCGGGTGATCGCACGGCCGGGCGCTACGGTCAGGAACTTATCCACTTCCACTTCAAGTACACGATCCGGCCTGATGGCTCCGGTGTCGACGACGTCAAGCTCATCTGCTCGTCCTTCGCCAACACGTGTCCGTCGGTGGAGATCCTCAGGTCCGTGTCGGTCGCTTTCACACCGAGCGTCAACGACGTCTACGGTGCGATCCCCGTGCTCCACGTGGTCACCTGCCGGCGCTCCCGCGTCGACACGGGCAGCGAGCAGTTTTTGCCCTATGCGATCTTCAAACACGACGACTACCGGCTCACCATGCCGACTGACTAGTACCCACCGATACCGATCCGCTAACTGCGAAACGAAGGAGCAACCATGAGCTATTTTCTCACCGAGGACCAGCGCCTGATCCAGCAAGCCGTGGACGAGTTCTGTCAGAACCCGGACACCCAGGCTGCGATGGCCGCGGACCTCGCCACACCCGGATTCCCAGTCAACTCCTGGAAGGCGTTGGGCGAGCAGGGCTACATCGCCGCCTACGTGCCGGAAGAGTTCGGTGGGATGGGGATGGACCACACCACCCAGCTTGCGATCATCGAGGTGCTCGCCCGGTACTCTTACCCCGCGCTTGAGGCGCTGGCGGCCCACCACATCGCGATGTCCGCGCTGACCTACTGGGGTACCGCGGACCAGAAGGCGAAGTACCTCCCAGGCATGTGCACGGGCGAGACGGTCGCCTGTGCGGCGCTCAACGACCCGGCGGGTTCCTTCAACTTCTCCGAGTGGACCTTCGGCATTGAGCCGGACGGTGACGACTTCCGCATCACCACCACCAAGGTCATGGTGACGAATGCGCACCATGCGGACCTGAAGTTCATCTTCTCCCCGCGTGCGGACGGCAACGGCGTCGGTTCCGCGTACATCGTCCGTAAGGGCACCGAGGGGCTGACGACCGGACACCAGGAGCAGCGGGTTGTGCCGATCGGTGGCGTGGACTGGGGGACGATCGAGGTCAGGGACGTGCAGGTGGCCGGTGAGGACGTGCTCCATGACACCGGCTTCGGGCAGCTGTTCTTGCAGACCGGCTTCATGGAGGCCGGGATGATGGCAGTCGTCGCAGGCGAGAGTGCCTTCCAGATGGCGCTGGATTACACCTCCCAGCGCACGAACCGCGGCAAGCCGCTGGCCGCCAAGCAGGCCGTCGCGCACCGCCTCGTCAACATGGCGATCCGTTCGGAGACATCCAAGCAGCTGTGCTACACCGCCGCCCGGCTGTGGTCGGACAAGCGCTACGAAGAGGCCGCCCGGCTGTGCTCGATGGCCAAGATCGACGGCTGCGAGGGCGCCTCGGCCAACATCCACGAGGCCACCGTTCTGCACGGCGGGCTGGGCTACACCCCCAGCGCCCAGATCGGCGTGATGAACGCGATGGCCGTCTCGTGGGAGATCGCCGAGACCCCGCCCGACGTGCAGCGTGACGTCCTCGCCCGCTCCCTCGGTATCCCGCTCGACTGACCGCGAAAGACACATACACAAGGGAGTGGATGTTGATGTTGCTCCAGGACAAAGTTGCCGTCGTCATCGGCGCAGCCGGCGGGCTCGGGCGCTCGATCGCCCTCGGATACGCGCGGGAAGGCGCGAAGGTCGTGTGTGCCGACCTGCGTGAGTTCCCGTCTCCCGCCGGTTTCGAGGAGGACATGCAGGTCGCCACGCACCAGGCGATCGTGCACGACGGCGGCCAGGCGATCTACGTGCCGTGCGACGTGACGCAGACCGAGCAGGTCACGGGCGTCGTGGCGGCCGCCGTGGCGGAGTTCGGCCGGCTCGAGATCCTCGTCAACAGTGCCGGTGTCTTCACCGGCCTGGGCGGGATCGAGACCAAGACCGACGGCGACTGGGACCACACGATGGCGGTTAACGCCAAAGGTGTGTGGAATGGCGCGCAAGCGGCGATCACGCAGTTCCTGGCGCAAGGAGCCGGCGGCAAGGTCGTGAATATCGCCTCGGTGGGCGGGGTGGTCGGTCTGCCTCTGGAGCCCGACTACTGCGCGTCCAAGGGCGCCGTCGTCAACCTTACTCGGCAGCTGGGCATCGATTACGCCTCCCGGGGCATCAACGTCAACGCGATCTGCCCCGGTGCCTTTCGGACGGCGATGGCACGTGCGGCGTGGGACGACCCGCAAGTGCGCGAAGCCACGACGGCGGCGCACCCGATCGGGCGTTGGGGCTACATCGAGGAGATCGCCGGCCCGGCGATCTTCCTCGCCTCGGACCTGGCGGCCTTCGTCTGTGGCCAGATACTCGCCGTCGATGGCGGCGCCACGGCAGCCTGATTCTCAACTCAACCGAAGGATTCACCATGACAAGCTATGGCATGACGGACGACGAGGTCCGCGCGATGCGAGGCCCCGGGACGACGCTGGACGAGGGCCTGAAGATGGAGCGCGAAGAGGGCATCTTCGTGACGTGGGCCAGTGACCCTGCGAAGGTGGCGGCGATCATCCCCCCGCCGCTGGAGATGGTGGCGCCGGTGCTCACGGCGTACATCGTGAACGTCGACGGGACGAACTTCGGCCCCACCTACCGCGAGGCGGCGCTCCTGGTGCCCGCGTCGTTCGAGGGTACCGTGGGGATGTATTTGGTGTCCTTGTTCGTGCAGGGCGCAGGTGCGGAGCAGGCGGCACTGCTCGGGCGGGAGATGGCGGGGCTGCCGAAGAAGTTCGCCGAGACCGTGCGGGTGGACCGGATCGAGGACGCCGTCCACGCCTACGTCGAGCGCGGCGGGGTACGGGTGGTCGACGTGACGGCTCAGATCGGGGACTACAACACCCCCGACGCACTCCAGATCTTCGGCGCCAACAGCGCAGGTGCCGAGGTCCGGGGCCCGAGCTACTTCTACAAGATGGACCTCGATCAGATCGAGGACGGCTCCCTGCAGTTCTCCCGGGCGCGGGTCGTCCGATCCACCAGCACCACGGTGTACGAGGACTGGTTGCCTGCGACCGCGACGGTCACGCTCGGTGAGTCCGCCAACGACCCGTGGGCCGACCTGCCGGTCGTCCAGGTCTTGGGCGCCGGCTACACCCGGTTCAAGATGATCGACTTCGTCTCGACGAACATCGCCGACCTCGACGCGGACGCGGTGGCGCCGTACCTTCTCAAGGCCCGGTACGACTCCGGCCTGCGCAGCCAGCCGACCCGGCACTTCCACGGAGATCGGAAATGAGCGCAGATCAGGCGTCCGCGTCACCCGCCCAGGGGACCTGGTGCTCGCCAGGTGCGCTGGGCAACCTGACCATCGGGCTGCTGATCATGGCCATGGTCCCGGCGATGTTCGACCTGGTGGACCCGTCGACGGTCATCATGACCCTGCCGTGGACGATCCCGGCGTTCCCGGTGCTGCTGATCGTGGTGGTTCTGCAGTTCCGGGAGGGCGACGTCGTGGGAGCGACGGCCAACGGTGTGCTCGGTGTGGTCCTCATGGGCCAGAATCTCGTGCGAGGGCTGCTGGCGCTCGGTGTGGTCTTCACCGGACATGAGCTGCCCGGCGCGGCCGTCACGGACGGACTCAAGGTGGATGGCTTCGTCTATCTGGTGGGTGGGATCGTCCTGCTGACCGTCGGGTGGCTGGCGGCCCACGCGGTGTCGTTGCCGGGGGGAGTCGCCGTGGCGATCGGCGGCGCGGGCTTCCTCTGCGTGTCGGCCGCGTCGTTCGGTCTGGGCTCGGCGCTCGGCCGGACCGGTTCGGTCGGTCTGACCGTCATTGCCGTGTGGTTGCTGTACTCGGGCCTGGCGATGCTCATCAGCGGCGCGACGGATCGACCGTCCCTTCCGCTCGGGCGACCCCTCGGCCGGGCCCTGAGATCGCGGGCAGACCCGGCTGGACCACAGACCCCGGGCCTGCCGCACCGACCGTGCGACGTCCATCGCCATCCGCGTGCTCCCCTCCGGGGAGCCGAGCAAGGAAAGAAGGAATCAACGTGACTGTCGTCGTTGCCTACAAGTGGGCGGCCAACCCGCAGGACGCCACTGTCGACCAGGACGGCGCCGTCGACTGGTCGCGGGCCAAAGCCGCGGTCAGCGAGTACGACCCGATCGCGATGGCGCTCGGGCGCAAGGTCGCCACGGCATTAGGTGCCGAGCTGGTCGGCGCCAGCGTCGGCTCCTCTGCCGTCGTCGGCTCGATGGCGGTTAAGGGCGCCATGTCCCGTGGCTTGGACCGTGGGGTGCTCGTCGCAGACGACGCCGTCGCCGGATGGAACGCCACCCAGGTCGCGGCGGCGCTCGCGGCGCTGGTGGACCGGTTGGACGGCGCCGACTTGCTCCTCACCGGAGACGCCTCGGTGGACGAGGGTGCCCGGACCATCTCGGGCCTGGTGGCGGGGTTCCTCGGCTGGGCGTGCTTCCAGGACGTGGTGGATGTCGCCTCCTCGGGCGACGCGTGGATCGTGACGCAGGCTGTCCCAGGTGGCACCCGCACCCTCGAGGTGACCGGCCCGGTGGTGGTGGCGACCACCAGCGACGCACTCGTCCCGCCGGTGCCCGGGATGAAGGACATCCTCACCGCGGCTAAGAAGCCGGTCGAGGTCGTGGCCCTGTCCGACCTTGAGCTCCGCGCGGTGGACCTGGAGGTCACCAGCCGCGCGCGGCCCGCGCTCCGGGCACGCAAGAATCAGATGTTCACCGGCAGCGCGGCCGAGGTGGTCGCCGCCGCCGTGGCGGCGATGCACGCCGACGCCGTCCTGTGAACCACGAGATCGTTGAGGAGAACTGAGATGAGCAACACCTGGATTGTGACGGCCGACCCGCACATCGCCGCGCTCGTGGACGTCGGTCGGGCCATCGGCGGGACGATCACGGTGGTGGCGGTCACCGGTGACGGCGCGCAGCTGCTCGGCGTCGACCGCGTGATCGTCGTGCCGGCCGCCGCCGGGGTTCCCGCCGAGGCGCTAGCCCCGGCGGTCGCCGCCTTGGTCGCCGCCCGGCCCGGCGACGTGGTCCTGGCGGCCAACCGGCCCGCGGAGCGCGTGCTCGCCGGCGCCGTGGCGGCTCGCCTCGGCGCCCCGCTCTTGAGCGGGGTGAGGTCCATCGGGCCCGGCGCCGCGGAGTTGGTGCGCTTCGGTGGCATCGCGCTCGAGCAGGTCACGAGCGCCTCGGTGCTCGTCGGGATCCTCGAAGGCGGTGCGCTGGCATCTGGCGAGGCCGCACCCGTCGAGGTTGCGACGGGTGCGGTGCACAGCGCGCGTATCACCGGCCAGCAAACCACGGAGGTCGAGCAGGTCGACCTGACCGCTGCCAAGCGGATCGTCGCCTGTGGGCGGGGCTTCCGCGCCGAGGCCGATCTGGCGCTGGCCCGCGAGCTCGCGTCGGCGCTCGGTGCGGAGGTCGGTTGCTCGCGCCCGCTTGCGGAAGGGCAGGAGTGGTTCAGCAAGGACCGCTATGTCGGCATCTCCGGTCAGCACGTCGGACCGGAGGTTTACGTCGCGGTCGGCATCTCCGGCCAGCTTCAGCACACCGCCGGCATCCAGGAGTCGAAGGCCGTCGTCGCGGTGAACAACGACCCCGAAGCGCCGATCTTCGCCCAAGCCGACTACGGCCTCGTCGGCGACCTGTACGACGTGCTGCCGGCGCTCGCCGCAGCACTGCGGTAGGCCGGTCATGGACGAGGATGTCGTTGACGTCGTCGTGGTGGGCGGCGGGGTTGCGGGCGCGGTGTGCGCCGTTCAGCTCGCCCGGGCCGGACGGTCGGTGGTGCTCATCGAGCGCGGTGCGGAGCCCGGCTCCAAGAACCTGTCCGGTGGCGTCTTCTACTGCCGAGTGATGGAGCAGGTCTTCCCGGACTTCGTCGAGCAGGCACCGGTGGAGCGGCGGATCACCCGCAACTGCGTGACGTTCCTCAACCCCACGTCATCAGTGAGCATCGACTACTGGGACGCCAGGCTGGCCGAGCCGGTGAACGCCGTGTCCGTGCTGCGCGCCAAGCTCGACGCTTGGCTCGCACAGCAGTGCGAGGAGGCGGGCGTGATGGTGATGCCCGGCGTCCGGGTCGACGAACTGCTGCTCGACGGCGCGCAGGTCGTCGGGGTGCGGGCCGGCGAGGATGAACTGCGGGCGAAGGTCGTCGTGGCCGCCGACGGAGTGAACTCGTTCGTGGCGCGTTCCGCTGGGGTGCGCGCGCCCGAACCGACCAAGCATCTCGCAGTCGGGGTCAAGTCGGTCATCCGTCTGCCGCGGGAGGTGATTGAGGAGCGGTTTCACGTCCACGGCGACGAGGGTGCCGCATTCGCCCTGGTGGGCGACTGCACGCAGGGCGTCGCAGGGGGCGGGTTCCTCTACACCAACGCCGAGTCGGTCTCGATCGGAGTCGTGCTGCGCCTAGACGACCTGGCCGCCAAGGGCCTGTCCTCCTCGCAGGTGCACGACCATCTGCTCGACCACCCGGCGATCGCACCGTACCTGGCTGGTGGTGAGCTGCTGGAGTACGGGTGCCACCTGACGATCGAGGATGGCCCTGCGATGGTCACCCACGACCTGACCCGGCCCGGCCTGGTCGTGATCGGCGACGCCGCCGGCTTCACGCTCAACACCGGCCTGACCATCCGCGGCATGGACCTGGCCGCCGGTTCGGCAATCGCCGCGGCCACAGCCGTGGACGCGGCGCTGGCGGCCGACGACCTGTCGCAGCATGCGATGGACGGCTACCGGCGCGCGCTCGACGCATCCTGGCTGGGCTCTGACATGAAGACCTACGCCAAGGCGCCGGCCTTCCTGGAGAGCCCCGAGATGTACGGCGAGGTCGGACTGTTGATGGCGGACGTGCTGCACGGTGTGTTCAACCTCGACCTGACCCCGCGTCGGCACCTGCGGGCCACCGCGGTCGCCGCACTCAAGAAGTCTCCTCTCACGCTCATCCGGCTGGCAAGGCTGGGCTGGGCCGGGCTGCGGGCATTGTGAGGAGAGGACCATGACGATGTTCGGTTCAGTGCCGGAACGGCTCGCGAAGAACCGCTACGAGCTAGACGAAGGACAGTCGCACATCGAGGTGCACCAGGACCTGGTGCGGGCGACCGGCGTCGGCCCATTGCTCGTGCGAGTCTGCGCGGCCCACGTCTACACCCAGGAGGCAGACGGGTCGCTCTCGGCCGAGTACTCCGCCTGCCTGGAGTGCGGAACGTGCCTGGCCGTCGCGCCACCCGGCGCGCTGACCTGGCACTACCCACGCGGAGGCTTCGGCATCTCGTTCCGGGAAGGATGAGGAGTGGCCGAGGTAGATCCGGGCCCACGTCCGAGACAAGACGGTCGGGCTCGTGTGTGAACGACAGACGAAGGAGTCGCCATGAGCAAGCAGTTCGAAGGATGCACCGCGTTCGTCACTGGAGGCGCGTCGGGCCTCGGAGAGGCGACCGTGCGCCTGCTGAGCGAGCAGGGGGCGGCGGTGGTGATCGCCGATATGGACGCGGCGCGGGCCGAGCTGGTGGCCAAGGAGCTCCGCGGAGCCGGCGCCGCGGTGATCCCAGTCACGGTCGACGTGCGCAGGCCGGAGGAAGTCCAACACGCGATCGACGTCGCTGTGGCGGAGCTTGGCCCTTTCCAGCTCGCGGTGAACTCCGCCGGCGTGGGTGGAATCCCTGCGTCCGTCCAGGAGACGAGCCATGAGGAGTGGGCGCGGGTGCTCGACACGAACTGCACGGGGACGTACTACTGCTTGCAGCTCGAGATCCCCGTGCTCCTTCAGGCCGGTGGCGGATCGATCGTCAACGTCGCCTCAATCTCGGGCATCACCTCGGTGTCGGGCCTCTCGGCCTATAACGCCTCCAAGCACGGGGTCGTAGGGATCACGAAGGCCACCGCACTGGAGAACGCGGTCACGGGGGTGCGGATCAACGCGGTGTGCCCGGCATACGTCCGGACACCGATGCTCTACAAGGCCGGCCTGACCGACGAGCTGATCGACAAGATCATGGGCCCGATGCAGCCGATGGCCCGCGTGGGCGAGCCCCGGGAGGTGGCAGAGCCGGTGGCGTTCCTCCTCTCGGAGCGCGCGAGCTTCATCACAGGCGCGATCATCCCGATCGACGGCGGAGCCGCCGCAGGCGTCACGACTGCCTTCTGACCTCCACGGCGCACGGGCCCACTCGCGCGTGGCAGGGAGCGCCGTGCACACGCGTGGGCGCAGCACGGCTGCCCTAGACTAAAGTGACAGCATGCCGAAAGTGACCGGGGCGTACCTGCGCGAGCGCCGGGACAACATCGTCCGTGCCGCAATGAAGCTCTTCGCGACTCGGGGTTACTCGGGTACCACCATGCGCATGATCGGCGCCGAGGCCGAGGTATCGGTCGGGGCGATCTCGAACTACTTCCCGTCAAAGGACGACATCATCGAGGCGAGCAGTCAGATGGTCGCCGACCACTACCTGGTCGCCGATCAGCTGAGTCTCGAGCCCGAGGAGTCAGTGGCTGAGTATCTGTCGCGGTTGTGCGTCGCGTCCGAGCACGACGATGACGGTGTGGACTACTCGCGTATCAGCGTCGTAACCTGGGGCGAGGCCATGACCAGCGATCAGGTCCGTGTCGCGATGGTGGACGTCTTCCATGAGGTCCAGATCAAGTTGCGTGAGCAGCTGGTTGAGCTCCAGCGACAGGGTCGGCTTGCGGCAGACCTGGATGTGGAGGCGGCCTCCGTGCTGATCCACGCCCTCGCCAACGGCTACATGCTCCATGCTCAGCTGCTGGGCGAGGGACCGCGGACTCCGCCGGCGGACGTGCTGAGGGCGTTACTGCAACCGGTGACGCCGCCTGTCCGGTGAGCACACTCGCTCGCGTGCTCACCGAGTTGACGGGAAGGTCGGCGATCCCCTGGCATAGGTGACAGTAACGGTGTCTAACGATCACCGGCTGGGCTATGTCTGAAACGGGATGGCGGCCGACCTCAGAAGCAGCTGCGCCACGTCGTCGGGGTGCTGACGGCCAGCGGTCGCAATCAGTATTACTCGATGCTGGTGCAGTCGATCAACGCCATGCAGCAGTCTGAGGGCTTCTTCGCGGTGACCAATGACGCTATCAAGGACGGTGCGTACAGGGTGACGCGTGAGACGTCCTGCGTGACGGCCCTGCTGGGGCAGCGTCCTTCGGCAATCATCGCGACCTACTTCCTGCGCGACAGATCGATCGTGGCCATCGACCGCTTCGGGATGCCGATCGTGTTCGTCGACTCGCTACAACCGGTCGGCCACCACGACTGTCCGTTCGTCGTCGCGGATCACTCTCTACCCGATCCACGGGGATCCGCCCGCGAGCACGTGGACGGAGATCCCGGCCGCCTTCGTCATCCGGGATTCCTGCCGCACCCGACGGTTCTAAGTGTCGCAGACTGACAGCCACGCTCAAGTCCTCATCGTTTAGTCTTGTTACCTTATTGGTGGCTCTGGAAGACTGGGGCTAGGCCGGTGTTCCGAGGCATGATCGTTTGCCGCTGTCGAAGTCACGATTCGGGGATGGGCCCCTGCCCGAAGGGGAGGCAGTGTCACCGCGGGGCAGGGGCGCCCGTCGACTGCTGATAAGAACGAATGAGCGCATTCGTACAGGTCAAACGTAACGTGGTTGAGGTGGCACCGCCCGTTGGTATCGGACCAAACGGCACATCGCTTCAGAGAGGGAGACCGCCAATGGAAATCAATCAGATCAGCGTGTTCATCGGCGTCGACGCCAGCAAGTCCGAGCACTGGGCATCCGCTCTCGACCGCGAAGGACGCGTCTTGTTCGACAAGGCCCTTCCCAACGATGAGACTTGACTGAGGGCCCTCTTCGATCGTTTGGGCGAACGAGAGAGCCTCTTGGTGGTCGTCGCCCAAGCTGCAGGCGTCCCCGTGGGATACCTGCCGGGCCTGTCGATGCGACGCATCGCGGACCTCATGCCCGACAACACGAAAACCGACAGGCCGGGACGCGCCCCCGCTCTCGCAGCCTCGAGCGTCGTGATTCCCGTCGTGATCCGCCGCCCACTGGCGACACGCTCCGACCGGAACCTCCGACAACTGCTTCCTCGATCGTCCCACCCCACACCTCCATAATCGAGGTGATGCGACAACCAGTTGAATCCGCCTGGTCCAATGTTCGGTGATATCGGTGAGCCGCAACTCGTTGGGCCCATCGGCAGTGAACCACGCCGGACCTTGTCGGTAGCAGTCGGCGGGCCCCTGGAGCCCTTCCGCTTGCCCGTGGACGGGATGACTGAGCGGACCTTATTCTGGCTGCAGGCCCGCCAGACTCGACCTTCCGAGACGACGTGTCCGTTGTGTTCGAGTTCGTCGGAGATCAGTCGGTACCCGATACTGCGGATCATCCGCGGGCACATCGATCGCGGCGTTGGCAAGGTGAGCGTCGTCCCAGTCCCGATGCGACACCGCGACCGGCACCCGAAGGCGGGCACCAGCCCCAGCTAACTCATGGACGAGCGGGTAGATCGTTTTGGGAGATGCAGGTTCGTCTGCGACAAATACGCAGCAGTCCGGCGCAGTACCTCGTCTTCCATCTCCGGCTCACGAATCCGCTTCAACGCCCACGCGCTGGCCCTCACCGTCTCCGCGTCTCCCGCAGTCAGCAATCCACCAGCGTCGTGCGGATCCAGGCCTGCAGAGCAGACTTCGAGACATCGAGATACCCGCGGACCTACTTCTACGACATCCCTGACTACACCAGCCCGACAGCATCGGCCTTGAACTCATCCGCGCTCCGAGTCAGAGCAGGCCAGCCTCGGCGAAGGCCCTTGCATAGATTTCCCTGATCGCTTCTTGCTTTCGCAGGGTGTAGCCCATCGTCGTCTCGCCCTCGGCATTCGACCACTCGGACACCTCCCGCTTCGCAGCCGCGTATAGAGCTCGGTCCTCAGGACTGCGCCTCAAGTGGCCTCGGAAAATGCGGTGGCGCCAAGGTTCTCGCACTGTCAGGACGAAGTCATTTTTTCAAGGCCAGGCAACCACGCGCCTTCGTCAGATGCGTCGGCAACAATCAGATCGATGTCGATGACGGACTTGGCCCTGAGACCCGGCACGGACGTTGAGCCGACATGAAGGATGTCCAGTGCCCTCGCGCCGAGAGCATCACACAGGACGTCTCCGATCGACGCGAAGATCGACGGCCACGTGGGATCGGAATCGACGATGTTGACGCATGTGACCGTTGGGGAAACGACCCACGGAGAGGACCCGGGCGGAGGTGCATCGTCCGTGAAGGCGATGATCTCACGAATTGTCGGCACGATCTCTCTCCTCTTGGCAGGTCCAATAACCGAGCTTTTCGCCGACTCGCCCGCACACGATGCCTCGGCCGTGGCATCAGGACCGTGATCCCGAAGAAGCGAGGCCCGCAGGGGAAAAGATATCCGTGGTGGCAGGCCGCAGGCTTTCGGTACCGAGGATCACAAGGAGCGCAACGTTGTGGAACGCTCCTTCACCACCGTTAAGCAATGGAGAGGACACGCCACCAGATACGACAAACTCGCCACCTACAGGTCAGCAGCCGTCCTCCGCGACATCCTTGGCGAGGTCGGAGTTGATCGACACTGCGAACTTCAATGCAGCGGCCAAGACGTCGGCGGGCTGCCCGGGGATCAACCCGACGACGATGTGCCTGGTTTTATGCTCGTTGATTGTCTTCCTTCTCTGTCAGCGTGGGTTTGTTCCGACGGCGATACAAGCAACGAAGTGTGCAAGCGTCCATCTCATCGGAGCCGAGAGGACAAGAGGGGCGCGCCTAGGGAGGCATGCGCGCCGGACGCCGCCGCGTAGATCGTCAGCGCGGCTCCGAAGGGCGCTCCGAGGAGCATCGGATCGGAGGGTTCACTCGGCCCGCGTGGCGTGATCCTGACCTGTGAGCCTCCTATCCGGTCTCGGCATAGCGGGTCCCGAAGGCGCGGTCGTATAGGTCAAGGCCATAGCTGGTGGCAAGCGGCGCGCCGGGCTCGAGCTGGTAGCTGCGTTCCCCAGATTCGGCCCGTGGGGCGCGCAGGAACACAGCGGCCAGGGTGGGATCATCCTCAACAGCACGGGCGAAGTCGTACAGGTGGGTGACGCTCCGCACCTGTACGCCCGAATCTGACAGCGCATGAGTCACGTCAAACAAGATCTGGGAGCCCTCGACCTCGTTCGTGGATGCGAACGACTCGTTGCACAGCAGCAGGTCGCCGGGTGCGATACAAGTGACGATCAGCTGCATGCGGTCCAGTTCCTCGTCGAGCTTTCCGTGCACGAGCTCGGTGTCCTCCTCTCGCGCCCAGTGAGTGAACACGCGCCCGACCGTTCGTGCCGCGAATCGGTCTGCGGGAGCAGGCAGGCCCGCTTGCATCATCAACTGCGCTGTACCCAGAGCCCGCAACAACGTCGATTTCCCGCCACGATTCGCGCCAGTGATCACCAGCAGCCGGCCCTTGCCAAGATGCACATCATTGCCGACCGGTGCCGTTCCGGTGCGCAGAGCGAGGCAGGGGTCATAGAGACCGTCAGTCGTCGTGGTGTCCGAGGCGAGAGGGTCCGGTGTGCAGACCGGAGCGCCGACCTGGTTAAGCGCGACGGTGAGGTTGTCCGCGGCGAGGAAGAACCCAACTTCGGCGCGCAGCGAAGCGAAGAACGCCTGGACGTGGTCAGCGGCCTGTGACGCGGCATTCGCGACATCGTTGACGCTTCGATCCCGTAGCTCGGACAGTGCACGCGCCCCCGTCTCGTCGCGATCGGGGAGCGTGAAGGAGAACGTCGGCCGTTTCAGCGGTGTGCGGTCGAACAGATGACGGTTCTCATCCTTCCCGCGGCGCAACACCTGACCGGCGACCTGACCGCCAGAGCCAATCCCCGCGCTGATCATCAACCCGTTAGGAAACTCCAGATCATGGAGAGCATGCCGCAGCATGTCCATGTAGTCATCGGACAGTTCATGGCAAATGGACTCGGACAGACGACGGAACGCAAGCGACGTGAACGCGTCATCGATCACGCTCCGGAACGCCCGCAACTGATCCAGCTTCCCGGCGAGTTCTGTCAACAGCTTCACCGCATAGTGCAGCTCCATCTCTGGGTGATTGCGTAGTGGCATCATGAAGATGTCACGTCGGAGAGTCAGCGCCTCCACGGCGATCTGATAGAGCTGCCTCACCTGCTTGGGATGACGTTGGCAGTCGTCAAGGGAGCGTTGCCGGTACCGGATCACCTCCGGATCGCGGACCGGCGCGAGGACCGCAGCTCGCCCCACCGCACGTAGGAACGCATCTCCACCGCCCATCGCGTCCCACAGATAGTCCAGCTGTAGATCCTGTTCGACGTCCTCCGTGAACGACGGCTCGGCCGCATTCGGGTCGAAGTCCTCCTCCGGACTCATCAGGTGCGCTTTCACGAGCGCGCCTCCTCTCGCGCCTCGGTCGCCTGCGAGCGGTTCAGCCGAGAGCGGATTTGCTCGGAGGTGAGTTCATGCTTCGCTGCCAGAGCTCGCGCGTAGGCGCGGCCGTCCGCGACGCGCCGCTCGACCCGGAACGTCCGCACCGCAGGGTCGGAGGGATCGACGGTGCTGACCATGCTCACCGTCTTCTCGTTTAGACGAGACAATTCGTCGATGAACGTCACGCACGCAGCCAGTGCATCCAGGTCGCTGATGCGCTCCAGCACATCTTTCGTCAGAATGCGGGCATCGTGCAGCGCTGTCGACGCGAACGCCTCGTTGATCACGATGACCGTGTGGCCGCTGGCCTGCTCCAGCACCTCGTGCAGCCGCTGCACCTCCGCGCCCAGCCGCCCCTCCAACGTGTCCAGCTGCTCCGAACGTTCGAAGACTGTCAGCACTCGGTCGCAGAGGAAAACCCGGGCCGAGCGACCTGGTATCGGGCAGCCGATCGCAGCCAGGTGATGCAACTGCCCGAACGTGCGCGCCGTCGTTGTCTTGCCACCCTGATTCGGGCCTGAGATCACCAGAATCCGCTCGGGACTGGTCAGCGACACGTCGTTGGTCACCACCTGCCCTCCGCGCTCGACAAGTCGGGAGGCCAGCGCGAGATCCCATCCGGCGGCCACGGCGAAGTCCTTGTCGTCCTCGGACACAGAGGGATAACACAGCGGGAGCCCCGCCTCACGCATCGGTGCGACGTAATCCAGATAGGCCAGGTAGAACCTGACCTCGTCAACGAAACGCTCCAGCACGCCGTCCCGATACTCGCGCGTGTTGCGCGCGAACTGCAGCAGCCTCTCGAAGTCTCCCGGATGAACCTGCGCTGCCCGCTCCAGCATCCACGCCTGCACGTGATCCAGCCCGGGCTTGCGAAATGGCGTGCGGTGATCGGCGACCTCGCCCTGCCGGAACCGATCGAAGACCTCCGTCACCATTGCACCGAGATCGGGCTCGTCATCTGTCGCCGCAATAGTGACCTTCCCACCGCGGATCAACGCGTTGTACCGTAGTTGCGAGAAGCGCCGCTCGATCGCGAGCGCCTCTGTTTCCAGCGAGAAGAACACCGCTGTCCCGTGATACGCACCGACATGCTGTGTCAGGAGGCCCCATCCCTCCGAGGAGGCTCCGGAATCCTGCAGAGCGTTCTCCAGACCGGCGTGGAAGGTCTCGACCGCGCCGACATAGCTGACCACAGCGTGCAGATGCCACAGCTCGGACTCGAAGCGAAAGTGGGCATGCGCCACCGCATTGTCGCGTCGGTCGCACTCCGACATCGCCCGCAGGAATGCCTCCACCACCCGCCGCAACCCGGGCTCCTCCAGACCACGGAACACCGCCTGCCGGTACCCGACGTTGACCACCGAGCCCAGCGGTGCCGAGAACGCTGCCACCGCACGTGGAGCTTTAGTGCCCATGCGGGCGAACACTTGATCCAGCGCGAGATCATGCAAAGTCGCATCCAGCTGCGCGGTCGTTCCCCCGTCCCCTGCCGGAAACAGGATGCTCTTGAACGTGGAATCGGTTTCAGTGCGCACCTGTGACGTCCTTCCATCACAGGTGCCATCAGTCGACAGGCGGTTCGAGCATCAGCTCCGGCGAGCCCCATCACCGTGTATCCAGGTTCGCATGACACACAGCAATCCACAAGGCCTCGGCTGCGACAACAGCGGCGACCTCACCCTCACCGCATGACGGACATGTCGCCCTGCCCGCCACCCCGCGACGTCGGAGGCGGTCTTGGACAGGACTCCGCATTCGGTTCTCGGGCCTGCCGAGTGGCGACGCCCGGCATATTGAGGCGGCTGATGACCACACGAGTGATCGCGATCAGGATCACGATCGGAACCTCCGCGCTGATTTGGACGATGTCGGCAACCAAGTCTTTGGCGCCCCCGTCATGATTGGTGAGCCCGCAGAGAACGCATGCGACTTCAGCGATCAGTACGGCCTCGCCCGGTGATAGGCGGGATGCACGAGCGTCAGAACACCGCGGTCGTGCTGGCGGGCTCCTCCTCGATCTAGAGATGTTCCAAACCTGGGCCAACGACTGCGAAAACGATCCAGAATCGAACGAGCACCCTCACGATCAGACCATCGACACCCAAATGGATATCCCCTATTGACGATGGAGAGGCTCTCCGGTGGGAACCCGGGACCCGTTCAAGACCGAATCGATGAGTTCGTGGGACAGAGTGATCGCGCAGTGCCTGGGGCGCACCCTGTCCAGGGTGCCGCGCCCATGGGGGCGCCCCGCCTGCGCTTCTCGCGGAGCGGTCCCAGCGGGCGGTCCTCATCTTGCGCCATGCCACGCACTCAGCCCTCCACGGCGAAAGCCAATCCCGCGTGCTGCTGCAGTCGATCCACGAGCCGGCCCTTGAGTGCCGCACCCGGAGTCCAGATCCCACCGGGAACATCGGGTGCCCGGACCAGACCGACCGCGCTCTCCGCGATCATCTTGGGCGTGGAGGCATATCCGGGGTCCTCATTGCCCTTGACCGAGACTCGCACGTTCCGACCATCTGCCGCGATGCCGATGAAAAGCATGTCGAAGAGTCCCGATTTCCTTTCGGCCGGGGTCGGGCCTTCGCCCGACTTGAAGCTGCCCGCGGACGGCGCGGTGGCGTCCGGCAGAGTGGCTGATTCGTTCGTATCGACGACCATCATTTCGTCATAGACAAAATCACGCCCATACGCGTACCCCTGGAGGATGTTCGAGCGGTGAACGTTCTGGACGTCGACGGCACCGACCATGAATGGAACGAGATCTCCCACATCGGGGTCGGTGGTCGACTCCGTGATCGACGGCTGGCTCGGGCCCTCGAAACCGGGTGTCAGGCCAAAGGGGTTGTTGATCACTGCTGCCAGGGAGGGGTCCTTCTTCAACGCCGCAGTGGTGCTGGTGGCGCTGGCGATCGATCCACCGGACACCCCGCCCTTGTAGGCGCGCACGCGCCCCTTCACGCGGGGAACCGGCGCGCCCAGAACCTTGCGCGCCGTGTCCTGGCAGAACCAGACGCCAAGCTCGGACGGGATCGAGTCGAAGCCACAGGAAAAGACGATCCGTGCACCGCTCGCTTGGGCTTGCGATTCGTGGACGTCGATCATGCGGCGCATCCAGTGGGGCTCACCGCACAGATCGAGATAGTCCGTTCCGGTCTGTGCACAAGCGGCCACGAGACCGGAACCGTAAAGCTGGTAGGGCCCGACAGTCGTCAGCACAGCCCGGGTTCGACCGACGAGCTTCTGCAGTGAGTCCGGATCGGTGGCGTCAGCGACCACCAGCGGGGTGTCCGCTGGTGCGCCGATGGCATCTCGTGCCTCAGCGAGTTCCGATTCGAATTGGCCACCCATCGCCCAGGTCAGCTCGCCGCCGAGGCCGTAGTCCTCAAGCAGATGTTGTGTGGCGAGCCGACCGGTGTAACCGTTCGCTCCAAAGACGATGATGTCGAATTCTTTGTCCATTTTCATTTCCCAGGTCTTTCTAGGGTTGGCAGTCGAGCTCGTCCTGCTGCTCGCTGGTGTGGGTTGGAAGGTCATGCCCACGAGGCCTTGGCCCGGTTCGGGGATCAGACGCTGGACGTCCGCCAGAATGAAGGCCCCGCAGGCGTCCGCCCTGGTTGCTCGCGTCATGTGTCTTCTCTGTGTGAACCATGCTTCTGGATGTCACTCGGCCGGTCGGTCCAAGTTGGCGAATGCGAGCGAGGACGCAGAGGCCGGTCGCGGCTTCGAAAGTGACCTCGTCGTCCAGGTGGGCATTGAAGAACTGCCTCCACTCAGGCGGATGTCGCACGCCACGCCCAGCGCGACGTCCGCGAGGGCATCGAGCTGAGCCTTTTGTTGGCTGGAACGTGCGGACTCTCTGAATGGATACACCTATGCTAACATAGCTAAACGTTCATAGATAGACCTGACATGAGCTATCGACGCATGTGTCGCCACTGGGGCGACGCGGGAGCACACAGCTCGACCAGCCCCAGTTGCATCGGAGTGGGTACTCTCGTGGGGCCTTCACCGCAGCGCTTCCGTGGGCCTTCGTCGGCATCGGTCCTGTCCGGCGGAGTCCTCGATGGGACTCGCTTCGGCGCTGTTGGCCCTGAATCAGGTAGTCCTCGTATCGGTGCGGGAGTACTCGCGATCGTCGATTGTCATCAAGCGCACTCGAAGGACCGAGGATCACTTGAGCCCAGTCCAGGTCGAGCCCCTGCATGGAATGGACCGCACCCACCTCGTTGAGGGTCTCCGGTCGCTCTGGCCAGGCCTGGTCCGCCTGGGGAATGTTGCGATCCCAGCGCATGATCGAGGTCGGGCACGTCCGGAGGTTTAGACGGCTCAGCAGTGAATTCGTGACTGTATTACTACCGGCGCCGATGGTGTGAGGACGAGCAAAGCCGCCCGCCACTGAGCTCCTCGACGCCTCGGACCACAAGGGGCCAGAAGTTTTCCTGGTCCGCTCCCCCGGTCGACCCCATCGCGTTAATACCTATTGTCAAATAGCTATGCTAATGTAGCAATAGTCCTTCGGGAGGCAGCGAATCACGTCACCTCAGCACGATCGGTGGCACAGAACTCACCGGATTGTCGCTGGCGTGTTCGGGTTGACTGCTTTCGTGGAAGAACTCCCGAGTCCCATTCCCACCGCGGCCCAGTCAGCCGCGGTGAGCCCCCCGGTCCAAGAAACCCCGATTGTCACAAGGAGTAGATGCAATGAAGGCATGGCAGTTCATGAAGGCTCACGAGCCACTCATCCTCACCGAGGTCGACGAGCCGATAGCGGACAGGGGTGAGGTTGTCCTCGACATCAAGGCCGCGGGTCTGTGCCACTCGGACGTCAGCTTGCTGGAGGACGAGATGTTCCCGCTGGCGCCGGGTGGAGAACCGCCGTTGACCCTCGGCCACGAGGTTGCTGGAGTCATCAGCGAGGTCGCCGCTGACGTCACAGGATGGGCGATCGGCGATCGCGTCGGGATCGCTCTTGTCGGCGATTCCGTCCCCGGCCTCTCCAGAGACGGCGGATACTCATTCCGAGTGGTCGCGCGCCCCGAGGTGTTGGTCCGCATCCCTGAGGGTGTCTCATACGAGCAGGCCGCCGCCGGTACGGACGCTGGCTTTACCGCCTATCACGCGGTCGTTGCTGCAGGACAGATCGCGCCCGGAACCAAAATCGGCATCATCGGTCTGGGCGGCCTCGGACAGATCGGTGCTCGAATCGCCGTCCTCGAGGGTGCTGAGGTCTTCGTGGCCGAGGTCAAGAAGGACGTCTGGCCCTTGGGCGAACAGATCGGGGTGAAGCGTGTCGTCGCGGACATCACCGAGTTGGCCGACGAACAGCTGGATGTGATCGTAGACTTCGCTGGCTTTGGCACCACGACCACAGCCGCGATCGCAACCGTTCGACCGGAGGGAAGGGTCGTCCAGGTCGGCATGGGTCGGGAGGAGTCCACCATCAGCACACGGACTCTTGTCGTCAATCAGCTCACGCTGACGGGCGTACGCGGTGGCACGAAAGAAGACCTCGCTGGCGTCTACGATCTGCTTGCCACCGGCAAGCTGGATCCGAGCCTCACCGTGATCTCCTTCGACGAGATCCCCGCCGGCTTGCAGCAACTCTCTGAAGGCAAGGTCGTCGGACGATTGGTTGCCAAGATCGCCGACTGATCGCTCAGCCAACACCTTGGAGGTGGGCTTCGAGCCAGCTCATGGCTCCAGTCACATAGTCCGTCGCCAGGGTCGTGTTCTCAGCGATCGTCTCGAAGCCATGTGGGGCGCCGGGCACGATCACCAGGGTGGTGTTGACCGCGGCGTGCTGGAGTGCTTCGGCGTAGGCGACATCTTCCTCGAAGAACAACTCGATGTCGCCCACGCCGATCCAGGTGGCTGGCAGTCCGCGAAAATCGATCCGACGCGATGGGACTGCATATTCTGGCACGTCGGTCGCACCAGGCTCGACACCGAGATAGGCGCTCCATCCCGCGCGATTCGAGCGGTTGTTCCACAGGACGTGCTTGGCTCCGTCGAGGTCGCGTCGTGCCGCTGTGCAGTCGTCCAGCATCGGACAGAACAACCACTGGCCGACCGGCTGCACACGGTGTTCGTCATGGATCCTCTGCACCAACGAGGCCGCGAGCCCACCCCCCGCACTCTGTCCCCCGATCACGATCCTTCCTGGATCGATCTCGCGCTTTGGTGACTCCCGAACAAGCCAGTGCCACGCGGTGGCGCAATCATCCAGCGGAGCCGGGAAAGGATGCTCAGGTGCGAGACGATACTCCGCTGACACGACGGTGCAGCCCAGCTCGAGCGCGATTCCACTGCATCGGGCATGGTCCTGCGCGGCGGAACCGATCACCATCCCACCACCGTGAATCCACAACAATGCTTCGCCGTTCGCGGATTGGGGAGTGAAGACATGTACGCCCGCCCCGGGACCCAACGCAATCCACTCGTAACGGACTCCCACAGGGGGCTTCGGCCCGGGAAGCAGTGTGATCGCCCGGCGCATCAACGATCGTCCCAGACGGGACCCGACCGGCGGGTTCGGCAGAAATCGGAAGATGGAGCGCAATTCGGGATTCAGGAGCGAGGAGTCCAATGGTTTGGTTCCTTGTGTCGAGTGCCGGGGAGTTCCGTAGTGTCAACGCTGCGTCCAATCGTGCCTGCGTTTGGGCACCGAAAGGCCCATACAGCCGCATGACGAGGTCAACGGATCCGTCGTTGGCCAGCGAACCAATCGACGACAACGGTTCCGTCCACCTGTTCCAGCGCGACAAGCAGGGCGATGTCTCCCGAGCCTTCCACCGGAGTGGAGTTTAGGGCCACGGCATCGATGTGGCGACTTCTGCATCCGAGGGTCCGTTCAACGGACCGGACGCGGTGCCTGGCTCGTTCCAGATCGCCCGGGCACCCTGACCTCCGATTGCCTGTCACCGACGGATAGCTGGCCCCGGTGCACACGGCGAGTGTCCGTCTCAGGTCGTCCGTGGCGTCCCTCAGTTCCCGCTGATGGGTCGACCGGCGTCGGCGAACGCATCGTCGGCGTGACACCGCGTATCTTCCGTCGCGCGGTCGTGAGCAGGCTGTTCCCATCGGCTAATTTTAAGGGTTGAAATCACCGCGCGGATACGCCATCATTTGTATAGCCCTTGGCCACGACCTCGGCCCAAGGAAGAGACGAGACGGTGAAGGGCTCACTCAAGGGGGAGTCATGAGTCGCAGCGACCCGTCAGTCACCAGCCCAGCAGCCTCCAATCCGCAGGCCCCACCCCGCCCGACGACGAAGCGCCATGTTCTGCTCACGTCCCTGGGGGGCGCCTATCTGGTCCTCTTCATGACCTACGCAGGTTTGGTTGCCATCCTGCTTCCGCAGCAGATGACCAATCTCGATCCTGTGAACAAGGTGAACAACCTCGCCCTCGTGACCAGCATTTCCGCCATCGCGACGATCTTCGTACAACCCATCGTCGGCGCGTTCTCGGATCGCACCCGTTCCAGGCTCGGCCGCAGGGCGCCATGGATACTGGTCGGCGGCATCGGCGGCGGAATTTGCACGATCGTCATCCAATTCGCGAATTCCCTCGCCTGGATCGCCGTGGCGTGGGTGGTCATTCAAGTTCTTCTCAACGCCTTCCAGGGACCACTGTCAGCGATCATCTCTGACCGCGTGGAGAGCTCCGACCGGGGATTCGCCTCGGCCGTCACTGGCGTTGGCTCGTCTCTGGGCGGCACCGTGGGCGTCATCATCGCCGGGCAGTTCCTCGCGAGGATCGGGGTGGCTTACACCTTCTTCGGAGTCCTCGTCATCGTTGTCTGCATCCTCTTCGTTGCGATCAATCCTGGCGCGCCGAGTAACAAGGTCGTCGTCGACAGGATCCACTGGGGTGAATTCTTCAAGGCCTTCTGGGTCAGCCCGAAGAAGCATCCCGACTTCGTCTGGGCGTTCCTCGGCAGGTTCTTCATGATTCTGGGCTACCAGGCCGTGACCAACTATCAGTTGTACATCCTGACCGACTACATCGGCGTCAGCTCCACCGAGACAGGAACAGTCGTCAGCGTCATGAGCGTCATCACGTTGGTGACGGTGACCCTCTCGACCCTTGCTGCGGGCAAGATCTCCGACCGGATTGGACGGCGCAAGATCTTTGTCGGCGTCGCCACAGTCTTCATCGCCGGTTCGATCTGCATTCCTCTCACCCTGCCCACGGTGACGGGGATGTATGTCTACGGGGCCCTGCTCGGACTCGGGTATGGCGCCTATGGTTCTGTGGACCTGGCTTTGATGGTCGACGTCCTCCCCTCGAACGCGGCCGCCGCCAAGGACCTCGGAATTCTCAATATCGCCTCGAATATCCCGCAGGCGCTGACGCCGCTCATCGCCGCCGCACTGCTGCGCGTCTTCGCCGGTGATTATCACGTGCTTTTCATTTATTCGGCCGTGGCGGTTGCGCTGTCGACGCTGTTCGTCCTGCCGATCAAGTCGGTCAAATAACGAGAGGACCATGCATCATGACGACCTCACCAAGCTACGACGTCGCACATCCTGCGCCCATCATCGCCACGACGACGGGAAAGGTGCGCGGAAGATGGCAGAACGCCTCCTCGGCCGCCTATCTCGGCGTTCCATTCGCGGCACCGCCAGTAGGCGAACTCCGGTTCTCGACACCTCACCGGCATGAAGCGTGGGGCGGGATCCGGCCAGCCATCGATTACGGTCCCACCCCCCAGCGACGACCCTTCGGTCCCGTGGTCACCATTCCGGAACCCTCGATTCCTGGCGATTCGACGCTCAATGTCAACGTGTTCACGCCCGCCCCCCGCGACCGCGGGGCGGGGCTCCCCGTGCTCGTGTGGATCCACGGCGGGGGCTACTTCGCTGGTTCACCCTCCTCGCCCTGGTACAACGGGCGGGCCTTCAATGCGGACGGTGTTGTGACAGTGTCCGTCTCCTACCGCTTGGGATTCCAAGGATTCGGATGGGTCCGGGGGGCCCCACTCAACCGAGGGCTGCTCGACCAGATCGCCGCGCTGACCTGGGTGCAGGAGAACATCCGCGAGTTCGGGGGAGATCCGCAGCGCGTCACGATCGCCGGTCAGTCCGCGGGTGGCGGCAGCGTGCTCGCCCTCGTCGGCTCTCCCAGGGCCGCTGGCCTCTTCCGTGGGGCTATCAGCGAATCGGGAGCCTTCAACAGCCTGCGCGCCGAACAGGCGGAAAAGGTCGGTCTCGCCCTGGCGCGCGCGGTGGGAGTGGATCCTGACATCGAGTCGTGGAGCGCCCTCGGGGAGACGGCCATCCTCGATCACGAGCGGGACGTCAACAACGTCGAGGGGGTTCCTGGCACAATCGCGACCGCTGGACAGCTCCTGGACGCGCTGGAGCGTGGCTTCATCGGCGACAGCAACCTCGCCTTCGCGCCCGTCGTCGACGGCGATGTGCTCCTCGAGCCTTTCAGAGCGGCGTACGAGAATGGGGTCGGTGCGAACGTCTCATTGCTCATGGGCAGCGCACGCAACGAGTTCTCGTTCCCCCTTCCGGGCGGATCAGATCTTTCCGAGGCGGAGGAAGAATTTCGAGCTGCGGGGCTGAGCGAGGAAGCGATCGCCCGGTATTCCGACGAGGTACATCGTATCGGGGAGGATCGAGTCGCCGGCCAGCTCATGACCACCTACATGTTCCGCGTCGGCATCGCGCACACCGCGGCGATCAGGAACGCCGCAGGAGCTGGCGCACGAACATGGCTGTATGACTTCGGTCAGACGTCATCGGTGTCCAACGCCTCCATGCACTGCGAAGAGATTCCCTATGTCTTCAACGTCCTTGACGCTCCGCGCGTCGGGAGCGTACTGGGCGAGCATCCCTCGCAACCCCTCGCGGACTCGATCCATGGCACGTGGGCGAAATTCGTCTCCACAGCGGCGATCGATCAGCCGACGGTGGCTGACCACCCCCGTGGTGCGATCAGGTTCCTGGGCGGAGAGCGCTACGAGCCCGAGGCGTATCGATTTGAGGGTGAACTGGTCGATCGTGCGTTGAGGAAGGCGTCTCCGGACGCGGACGGACACTGACCTACTCGTCGCGCCACACCCACTGCGCACCGGCGACGAGGCGCCCCGCGTTCCGCAGGACGAAGTCCCGCAATCTCATGAGAGCCCCAGCCACTGCGCCCTCGCCGACATAGTGGCTGGGGAGGATTGCCTCGCGTCGCAGGTGGCCCTCGTATCCGAGGAGGTCGAGTGTCGCGTCGCCGAGATCGGACAATTCCCGGACCCGTTCGGACAGATAGCCGCCCAGGACGACGCACTCCGGTGTGAGCAGAACGATGATGTTTCTCAGGACCTGCATGATGTCGGCGTCGGCGTCGGCGAGCGCCCGACCGGCTCTGGCGTCGCCGTCACTCTCCCGCTCGAGGAGAAGTCTGAGAGCCTCATCGCGCCCTCGTTGCTTGTCGACCGAGGCGAGGCCTGCCCTGTCGAGGACGATCGCGGGATCCGCAGTGGTGACCAGGCACCCCGTCCTGCCGCACGCGCACAGTGCGCCATTCGGATCGATCTGAAAGTGACCGGGCTCTATGGCAGTACCGTGTGAGCCGTTGAAGATGCTCCCCTGGAGGATCGCCGACCCGCCGATGCCGACGTCCGATTTGATGTAAAGCACGTTCTTCGGTGGATTGTTCGGCACGGATTTGCAGATGGACGTGTACTCGGCCCACAGCGAGCTGCTGGCGTCATTGAAGACCACCACTCGCGCGGAGGATCCTCGCTGTCCCAATCGAGCCATGACGTCACTGCCGAGATCGACGGTTCCCCACCCATAATCGATGGCGGCGAGCAGGGTGCCATGGTCGTCGAACACGGGGGCGGGAACGACGACGCCCACCAGAGGCAACCCCAGCATTCCCCTGCTCGTGACCGTCTGCTCAAGGCCCGCCGTCTGCTCGACAACGAAATCTGCGAAGCTCTCAGGCGGGCGGCCGCGGAAGTCGATGTCATGCTCCTCGTCGACCATTCGGATCCCCGACAAGGTCTCGCACACCACACGCGCCGAATCGTTCTTCAGCTCGATGGAGGCAATTGCATAGGAATTGTCCGCGAGAGTAAGCAACTCCTTGCGCCGTCCAGGCTCCCGAACGCCGAGGTCGCGGTCATCCGTTGGAACGACCAGTCCGTATTCCTCAAGCTCATTGACCAGTTGGGTGACTGATCCGGGAGTTAAACCCGTCGCCCTCGACAGATACGATCGCGAGAATCCATGGCCGGAGGCGAGCTGCGCGAGCACCAGTCCGAGATTGTGGTCGCGCACGTCGCGGCTCACCAGGCGCGTGGGCACGTGTGGCCTCTTGCCTGCATTCCGCATTGTTGTGCTCCTTTCCTCTGACGATTGTGCCTCTCCGAACAGGAGTACGCCTCCCCCATCGTGCACAAAAGGCGGCAGTCGCGCGGTGTGCACACCCTCAGGCGAAGCTTTGGGCGGAGGGCAACAATGGAAGCTCCCAGCGGGTCAGACGTTCTGCGCGGGACGTTCTCCGATCACGTCTGTCGCGTTGAGTCCCCGGTAATCCTCCTGGTTGATGGTCTCTTTAGTGCACAGAGCGGTCACTCCGAGGTCCGCCGACTGCGTTCCACTCCACGGGTAATACATGCTCGCTCCCGGCACGAATGCGTCCTCGGCAACGAATTCAGCAAAGGTTGTAGAGTCTTGAACCGTCAACTGAGGCGTCTCGCTGGTGAGGGCCTCATCCCGGAGAGCGGCCTGCATCGACAGCCAGAAAGAAGATGTGGTCGGGATCGTTGAGAGTTATATCCGCACCCTCGAGTCTCTCCGCCACTTGTGAGCCGTCAACTGGACCTGCTAGGAGCGATCGCAAACCTGTGCGTCCCCCCATCGGGAAGCATCGACACCTCACGTGCACTCCGCATCATCACGCCGCTTCTCAACGGACTCCTGTGCAATGCGACGCCGAGCGCCTGGATGCGAGACAAACAGGCTCGCTGACGGCAGTAGTCAGAAGACAGCGTGCAGCCCGGGAGATCATGTGGTTGCCACGTCAGTGCTCAGATCCTTCTCGAAGAAACGCTTCGCGTAGAGGTTCTCGTTGTACCGGTCGATCTCGCGCTACCCCGCTCCTTCGTACAGCTGGCGAGCTTCTCGAAGTGCATCGTTCGTGTCGAGTCGCATGGTGACGTACCTCTGCTGACGAGCATCTTCTTCGAGGAAGCGCAGCATCGGCGACCCGAGCCCGGCCCGCGCCATGCTGAATCGGTCCACAGACGCTTGAGCTCGGTGATGGACTCGGTGAATGGACGGACTCCGCCATAGGCCACAGAGTGTCCGCCGCTGACAGTCACTGTGTAAAAGTTGGGCTCTAGATCTTCGATCACGTCGACCGTGAACCCGCCCGTCAGGCGCCGATCGAATTCTGCTTAATGGGCTGTGAGCGCTTCGTGGGCGAGCGGATCGCCCTGTGGGATCTCGCGCAGATCGAGTGTCGCCGTCCGAATCGGCAGGTCCGCCGTCGCCAGAGCCTCGATGGAGTGGCCGCGTCGGTGTGGCGTGAGTGGGGCGATGAGGTCCTCCATCAGCACGTCCGGCCGTCGGTCGAAGTCCCCGACAACCACCCCCGGCCTTGCGCCGTGAGGCGCGTTAGTTGGCGTCGCCGATCCGTCGGATCGAGGGCAATCGTGACGAGCCCCTCGTTCGCCAGCGCGATTGTCTGCCGAGAGAGGAATCGTCGAGGACTCCGATGCGCCGGGGGGATTCGCGATTGAGACTCCGCAGACGACTGCCGGGTCCATGTCTCTGGCCGTAATCGGTGACGATGACGGCCGTCTTTCCCCGTCCGGTCAATGGATGCCGACGCTGTCAGAGGGAGCCAGGGCGCCACATGCGCCCGGTACCAGCGGGCGATACGCTTACGCCATGGTCGCATACAGATATTTGGGCAACTCCGGCCTCAAGATCACGGAGCTCACTCTCGGAAACTGGGTCACAGCAGGTGGGCAGGTCGGTCGCGAGCGTGCCATCGACGTCGTCCACGCCGCCCTCGACGCCGGGATCACGACCTTCGACACCGCTGACACCTACATGAACGGTGCGGCCGAATCGATCCTCGGTGACGCCCTGACCGGTCGGCGGCGCGCCTCACTTGAGATCTTCACGAAGGTCTATTTCCCGACCGGGCCGAAGGGCGCCAACGACACCGGCCTGTCTCGCAAGCACATCCTCGAATCGATCGACGGGTCCCTGTCCAGGCTGAAGACTGACTACGTCGATCTCTACCAGGCTCACCGCTTCGACTACGAGACTCCGCTGGATGAGACGATGCAGGCCTTCGCCGACGTCGTCCGGCAGGGCAAGGCGCTCTACGTCGGTGTCTCCGAATGGACCGCTGATCAGCTCCGCGCCGGGCACGCGCTGGCCGATGACCTCGGCATCCAACTGATCTCCAACCAGCCGCAATACTCCGCTCTGTGGCGTGTCATCGAGGGTGAGGTCATCCCGACCAGCCGTGAACTCGGGATCTCCCAGATCGTGTGGTCGCCGCTGGCGCAGGGTGTTCTGACCGGTAAGTACGCGCCCGGGGCACCTGTTCCCGAAGGATCGCGCGCCACGGATCAGAAGGGCGGTGGCGGGACCTTCATCCGACGATTCCTCCACGACGACATCCTGGCGGCCGTCCAGAGGCTCAGACCCATCGCCGATGAGGTCGGGGTCTCGATGGCGCAGCTGGGCCTGGCGTGGATCCTCCACAACGACGCGATCGCTGCCGCGTTGATCGGGGCGAGCCGCCCAGAGCAGGTCGCGGAGAATGTCGCGGCCTCAGACGTCCACCTCGACGACGCCACAGTGGACGCGATCAACCAGATCCTGGGGCCCGTCGCTGTCACCGATCCGGCCGAGACATCCACTGTCTCACCGAAGGCGCGCCTGGTCTGACATCACGATCGCTGTGCTCGCTCTTCCAGACTCGCATCGACGAGGGCGAGCACGGCGTCGACGACGCCCTGAATCGTCAAGGTTGACGAATCAACGACGCACACCCCGGGGGCAGGCTCGAGAAACTCCGAGACGGTCGAGTCCTTTGCGTCGCGATCCTCGACTTGCTTCCGGGTGGTCTCCAGGTGCTCGGGAGCGATGTCCCCGTACAGCTCACGAGTCCGCCGCTCGAGGCGGGCCGCGGGATCGGCCAGCAGGAGGATCCGAACATCCGCGTCGGGACAGACGACCGTCGTGATGTCCCGGCCCTCGGCGATCATTCCGGAGCCCTGGGCACGGGCCTCGAGCATCCGGCGGCGCTGTTCGCGGGCCATCCAGTGACGAACCGGGAGATTCGTTGCGACAACAGAGACGGACTCGGAGATCCGCGGCTCCCGGATCGCAGTGGTGACCTCAGTGTCTCCGACGACATAGTGAGGATCGTCGGGATCGGAGTGCATGACCAGCGGCATCTGCTCGGCGGCTGCGGCCACAGCGGTCTGGTCCGCCAAATCGATTCCCTCACTGAGGGCGAACCATGTGAGCGCTCGATACATCGCCCCCGTGTCGAGGTAACCGATGCCGAGTGCGCGGGCGAGCTTCTTCGAGATCGTCGACTTTCCCGATCCAGCCGGGCCGTCGATGGCGATCGTCATGCCCTGCCGTGCGATCAGCTCTGCGCGGCGTTGATCCTCCATCCGTTCCACGTCCTCTCGATCTCCGCTGTCAGTGTTCCGAGGTCGTATGGGCGACGATTCGCCACCCGCGCGCCTCGAGCTCGATTTCTGCGTCACGTGCGCGCGCCGGATCCACCATCAGACGGGCCAGGCCGACCGCTTGACCGGCGGAATGATCGAGCGTCAGATCCTCGATGTTGACGTTGATCTCTCCGAGTTCGGTGAACAGCCGCCCGAGCTCACCAGGGGTATCGGGCACGAGGACCTCGACCTCGGCGAAACGCTCAGGAGCCCCTCCGTGTTTGCCAGGGATACGTGCAACCCCACGGTTGCCCGATTCCATGACGCGATTGATCGCGCCGACCGAACCACCGCGCAGCGAGCCGTCCTGAGCAGCGATGCGCAGCGGAGCAAGGAGGTCCTCGAGATCACTGTGCAGAGCCTCGAGGACGTCGACGATCGGCCCCGCGTTGCCCGTCAGGATTGCGGTCCAGAGCCTTGGGTCCGAGGCTGCGATCCGCGTCGTGTCGCGTAGCCCCTGCCCAGCCAAGCTCAACGCCGAGCTGGGAGCCTCCGCGAGACGGGCGGCAAGCAGGCTCGACATCAGCTGTGGGACGTGGGAGACGAGGGCGACGGATTCGTCGTGGGTCTGCGCATCCAGTTCGAGCGGGACCGCGCCCAAGTCAGTGGCGAGCGTGCGCACCGCCAGGACCGCTTGGTCCGACGATCCCTCGTGCGCGACGACCACCCAGGGTCGTCCGATGAACAGATCGGCGTCGGCCGCTCCGGCGCCGGACCGTTCCCGACCCGCCATCGGATGAGAGCCGACGTAGCGAGAGGCGACATCGGGCTTGCCACTTTCCTTCGACCCTCTCATGATGTCGGCCGCGACCTCGGACTTCACGGAGGCGACATCGGTGACAACGGCATTGTCGTACGCCACCAGGGCGTCGACGACACACCGGCCCGCCACGTCGGGAGGCGTCGCGACGACGACCAGACGGGGATCGCCACTGTCATCATCCACCTCACGACCGGCTCCGATGTCCTCCGCCAGTCGCTGAGCGGTCGGCGAGGCATCGCGGAGGAGGACCTCGACCCCAGCTGCTCCCAGGGCGAGCCCGATCGAGGCACCGAGCAGGCCTGTCCCCACGATGAGAACAGGCCCGCGGGTGGCGACCGGATGTGGTGTCGACACACTCACGAGGGCCTCAGAGCCCCACCGCGGAATAAAGAGCGACCAGTCCGTTGCCCTTGATGCGCTTGGTCGTTCCGGGCTGCAGGTGATCGAGGTGGATCGGCCCGAACTGCGTGCGCACCAACTCGCGCACGGGATAACCGACCGTCTCCATCATGCGACGGACCAGACGGTTACGTCCCTCGTGGACGGTGATCTCGACGGTCGTGATGTCGCCGAAGGATTCGAGCGTGCGGAAGGAATCCACAGCGATCGGACCGTCGTCGAGGTCGATTCCATGAAGGAGCTGGCGGCGGACGCCAGGACGGACGTCACCGTGGACACGTGCGACGTAGGTCTTGGGAACCTCGTAGCTCGGGTGGGTCAGGCGGTTCGCGAGTTCGCCGTCATTGGTTAGCAGGAGCAGACCGGAGGTATCGATGTCAAGACGTCCGACGTGATAGAGCCGTTCCGGGTATCCCGCAAGCAGGTCTGTCAGGGATTCGCGACCCTCCGGGTCGTTCATCGTCGAGACGACGCCCACCGGCTTGTTGACCGCCAAAACGATGTGCTTCGTCTCGTCGAGGATCACGCGATTGCCGTCGACGTAGATGACCTGTTTCTCCGGATCGACACGCGTGCCAAGGACGCGCACGACCTGTCCGTCGACCTGGACACGGCCGTCGACGATCATTTCCTCGGCGGCGCGGCGCGAGGCGATGCCCGCCTGCGACAGCACCTTCTGCAGTCGGATGCCGTCGCTGACATGCGGGTCGTTCCTCACAATGATTCCTCCAGATCGTGGGCGAGCTCGTCCAGTTCGTCGCTGGCGGGCAAGTACGGTGCGAGCGGCACGAGGTCGTCCAGGGAGTCGAAGCCCATGCGCTCCAGGAACTCGTCGGTGGTGCCGTACAGGTGGGCGCCGGAGTCGGTCTCGCCGACTTCTTCGATGAGTCCCCTCGCGACAAGGGTACGCACCACGGCGTCAACGTTCACCCCACGCACGTGCGAGATGCGCGACCTGGTCACGGGTTGACGGTAGGCGACGACGGCGAGCGTCTCCAGCGCCGCCTGGCTCAGACGCGAGGAATCGGAGCCGACGATGAAGCGTCCGACGACGTCGGCCCACGTCGGCGTGGAGTAAATTCGCCAGCCGCCGGCGGCTTCCCGCAGTTCGAAACCATGGACACGTCCGCCCGCGCCGGTCCCGCGGTAGTCATTCCGCAGCACGTGCAGTGCCTCCTCGACAAGCCGAGGCGCCACGCCGATCGCCGAGGAGAGCTCAGCGATCGAGGCCGGATGGTCGATGACCATGAGCACGGCCTCGATCGGGGCAAGAAGGCCAGTCAGATCCTCCGGCGGCGTGGGCCCTTCGGCCCCGATGTCGTCCACGTCCGAGTTCACGACTGACCTCCTTCTTCCGTGTGTAGCGCGCCCTCGTACTCGTCCAGGTCGATGTCGATATCTGCGTCGGTGCCCGTCCACACCACGGTCAGGTCTCCCAACGCTTCCTCCTGGTCGAATTCGATGACCGCTCGCCGATAGAGCTCTAGGAGCGCAAGGAAGCGAGAGACGACGACCGCTGTGGAGGACGCATCGGCAACCAGTTCGTGAAAGGACAGACTTCCCCTCTCCCGCAACTGCGCGGCGACGATCAGGGCCTGTTCCCGCACGGGGACGGCCGGGTCGTGCAGGTGGGAAACCTCGACGGTGGGTGGTCCGCTGCTCAGCGCATCGGCCGCCGCCCGGGCCAGTTCCTCCGGCGTGGTCCGCCACACCAATTCCGGCAGCAGCGCGGCGAAATGGGGCTCCAACGGAACGATCCGTGGACGCGAACCAGCGAACTGTGCAAGGCGCCGGGAGATCTCCCCTGCCGCCAGCTTGAAGGCGCGGTATTGCAGGAGACGGGAGAACAGGAGATCTCGGGCCTCCAGATCCTCGAGGTCCTCGTCCTGTTCGCCCTCAGGGCGTGGCAACAGATGGGCGGCCTTCATGTCCAGCAGCGTCGCGGCCACGACAAGGAATTCCGTGGTGTGTGACAGGTCAGGGAAGATGCTCATGTGGGCGAGGAACTCGTCGGTGACCTCGGCCAGAGCGATCGCGGTGATGTCCAGGCGCCGCCTGCTGATCAGCTGGAGCAGCAGATCGAAGGGCCCCTCGAACACCTCCAGGCTCACCTGGAACTGGTCGATCCTCCCCTGATCGGTCGCCGCGAGGGTCTTCTCACGCCGTGTCACCACGTGCGACCACCTCACGCGCCAAACGGCGGTAGGACTCTGCACCGGGGTGGGTCGGCGCATACGTGGTGATGGGCTCAGAGGCGACCGAGGCATCCGGGAACTTGACGGTCCGACGGATCTGGGTCGTGAACACCAGATCACCGAAGGCCTCGTCCAGACGTTCAAGGACCTCGCGCGAATGAAGTGTTCGTGTGTCGACCATCGTCGGGACGATGCCATCGATCTTCAGCCGTGGGTTGATGCGGTCGCGCACGGTCTCGATCGTCTCGACCAGCAGGGCGACCCCGCGCAGGGCGAAGAATTCGGCCTCGACGGGCACGATCACGCCATGGGCGGCCGTCAGAGCGTTGACGGTGAGCAGGCCGAGAGAGGGCTGGCAGTCGATGAGGATGACGTCATAGTCGTCGATCACCGGGCGGATCACTCGGGCCAGAGCTGACTCGCGGGCGACCTCGTTGACCAGCTGGACCTCGGCGGCCGAGAGGTCAATGTTGGCCGGAAGGACGTCGAGATTCTCGATGGCGGTGGGCACGATCGCTGACCGCACATCGGTCTTCGAGTTCATCAGTGCCGTGTAGACCGTCTGATCCATGTCCAAGGTGTTGATGCCCAGTCCGACCGAGGCCGCGCCCTGCGGGTCGAAATCGACGATGAGCACACGTCGACCGTACTCGGCCAACGCCGCACCCAGGTTGATGGTCGTCGTCGTCTTGCCGACGCCACCCTTCTGATTGCACATCGCGATGACGCGAGCGGGGCCGTGGCCCTCCAAAGGTGCAGGAACCGGGAAGTCGTCGGGGGCGACCTCCAGGTCGCCCACCAGTGTGGGCTGCTCGTCACGTGTCACAGGCCAAGCCTAGTTCATCAACGTCGTGCAAGAGCCCGGGGATGAGCGGAGCGGTAGACCTCGCGCAGGGTCGTTGCTGTCAGCTTCGTGTAGATCTGCGTCGTCTGCACCGAGGCATGCCCGAGCAGCTCCTGAACATCGCGGACACTCGCACCGCCCTCCAACAGATGCGTCGCGAAGGAATGCCGCAGCGTGTGCGGTGAGACGTGATTCTCCAGATGGGCTGCCGCGGCCACCCGTTGGATCGCCTCCCACGCCGATTGGCGCGTCAATCGGCGGCCTCGGGTGTTGAGGAAGAGCGCGGGCGTACCCCGTCCCTTGACCACGAGCGTAGGGCGAGCCCGCACCAGATAGGCAGCGATGGACTCACAGGCAAAGTGGCCCAACGGGACGAGTCTTTCCTTGCGGCCCTTGCCGAACAGCCGCACCACGGGCAGCTCTTCGTCAAGGTCGATGTCGTCGAGGTCCATGCCCAGGGCCTCCGAGACGCGTGCTCCCGTTGCATAGAGGAACTCCAGCAGCGCGGCATCGCGCAGAGCGACCGGGCCGTCGTCGACGTGAGCAGCGTCGAGGAGCCGGGAGACCTGATCGACAGTGAGGGCCTTCGGGAGACGTTGACCGGAACGGGGGGTCTCGACGTTGTCCGCCGGATCCAGACTCGACGTACCCTCACGCAGTGCGAACAGATGGAACCCCCGGATCGCGGCGGCGGCTCGTGCCACGGAGCTCGCAGCCAACCGTCGACCCGTGATCGTCCCCGCTCGGAGGTCCACCACGTGACGATCGATGTCGGCGGGTGTGACGTCCTGGATCCGAGTGATCCCGTGGGTGCGCAGATCCTCCAGATAACGGGTGATGTCACGTCGATAGCCGGCGATGGTGTTCACGGATGCGCCCTTCTCGACCCGCAATTGATCGAGCCACTCCTCGGCGGTCTGTTCCATCGCGTCCACCTGCCGATGGTATCCGGAACGACGCCCATCGGAAGCGCGGACTCGGCAGGTCATCGGGTGGCTCGCGCCAGTACAATCACTGCGGAACCCGAGACAGAAATGGAACGCCCCGCAAGACGGGGACCCAAGCGGCTGGAGGCCGACGTGACAGTGAAGTGGGACATGATTGACGACCGAGCGGTGACGACCGCACGAATCCTCGCCGCGGACGCGGTGGAGAAGACCGGCAACGGTCACCCGGGCACGGCCATTTCCTTGGCTCCTGCCGCCCACCTGCTCTTCCAACGGCATCTGCGTTTCGACCCCACCGACGACCGGTGGCTGGGACGCGACCGGTTCATCCTTTCGGCCGGACACTCCTCGTTGACCCAATACATCCAGCTCTATCTGGCGGGTGCGGGACTCGAGTTGGAAGATCTCGAGCATCTGCGCACATTTGGCTCCCTGACGCCGGGCCACCCCGAGTTCCGCCACACGAAGGGCATCGAGTTGACGACCGGGCCTCTGGGCACGGGGTTCGCTGCTGCCGTCGGGTTCGCGATGTCGGCCCGGCGCAGCCATGGCATGTTCGACCCGGAAACCCCCCAGGGTGAGTCGATCTTCGACCACCGGGTTTACGTCATCGCCGGCGATGGGTGCATGCAGGAGGGGGTCTCCTCCGAGGCTGCCTCTCTCGCGGCAACCCAAGAACTCGGCAACCTCGTCTTGATCTATGACGACAACCACATCTCGATCGAGGACGACACGAACATCGCCTTCACGGAGGACGTCCTCGCCCGCTATGAGGCCTACGGATGGCATGTCCAACGCGTGAACTGGCTGAACGAGGATGGCACGTACACCGAGGACGTCCACGCTCTCGATGACGCTCTCACTACAGCGGAGAACGTCACCGACAAGCCGTCGATCATCGCTCTGCGCACCATCATCGGCTGGCCGACCCCCGACAAGGAGAACACGGGCGCGATCCACGGATCGAAGCTCGGGAACGACGCTCTGCGGGGCCTGAAGAAGGCACTCGGCGCGGACCCTGACACGATGTTCGCCGTCGACCAGGACGTCGTCGACTACACGCGCGCCACCGCGCGGAACCGCGCCAAACAGGCGCACGCCGACTGGGATCCGCGCTTCGAGGCGTGGCGCTCTGCCCACCCGGACCGAGCCGCGTGGCTTGACCGCGTCCTCGCGGGGCAGCTGCCCGAAGGCTGGGACTCCGCACTCCCCCAGTTCGGTGAGGGCATCTCACTGGCCACCCGCGCAGCTTCAGGGAAGATTCTCGCTGCCATCGCCGGCGCCGTGCCCGAGCTGTGGGGAGGGTCGGCGGACCTTGCCGGATCGAACAACACGATGCTGCCGGGCGAGCCGTCCTTCCTGCCGGAAGATCGCACGTCGAAGGCTTTCCCCGGAAATCCGTTCGGACGCAATCTCCACTTCGGTGTCCGCGAGTTCGCGATGGGCGCGATCATGAACGGGATCGCTGCCGATGGCCTGACTCGCGTGTACGGCGGCACGTTCTTCGTGTTCTCCGACTTCATGCGCGGCGCGGTGCGCCTTGCCGCGCTGATGGACCTCCCCGTCACCTACGTGTGGACCCACGACTCCGTCGGAGTCGGCGAGGATGGTCCGACCCACCAGCCGGTCGAGCATCTCGCCGCCTACCGAGCAATTCCCAACCTGGCACTTGTGCGCCCGGCAGACGCCGCCGAAACGGCGCAGGCTTGGAAGGCGATCCTCGAGCAGCACCACCCGGTGGGGCTGATCCTCTCGCGTCAGGGCCTTCCGAACCCGGCCCGTGGCGGCGACACGGGGCTCGCTCCTGCCTCCGGTCTGGCCCGCGGCGCCTACGTCCTCTCAGACTCTGAGGGGACTCCCGACGTGATCCTCATGGGGTCCGGTTCAGAGGTTCAGCACGCCCTTGAGGCGAAGACCACTCTCGAGTCCGAGGGACTGGCAGTTCGAGTCGTGTCCGTCCCATGCATGGAGTGGTTCGAGGCGCAGGATGCCGAGTACCGCGAGTCCGTCCTGCCTGCTGCCGTCCGAGCCCGAGTCTCTGTCGAGGCGGGGATCGCAGCTCCATGGCGCGGATGGGTCGGAGATGGCGGACGTTCCGTCTCCATCGAGCACTTCGGGGCCTCCGCCTCCGGGTCTGTTCTCTTCCACGAATACGGCATCGACGCGGCCCACGTCGTCGAGGCCGCCCATGAGTCACTCGGCGCGATTCGAGCCTGACTCCTCCCTGTCCGCGGGGCGACACTGCCCCGCGGACCCCTCGTTGAAAGGACGGCCGTGGACTCGCCATTGTTCAGTCTCCGCGAAGCCGGCGATCGGCGCCTGCCTCGCATTGCGCCCCCGTGTGGTCTCGTGATCTTCGGCATCACGGGAGACCTCGCCCGCAAGAAGCTCCTCCCGGCCGTCTACGACCTCGCCAACAGGGGGCTGCTCAACCCAGCCTTCGCACTGACGGGATTCGCGCGGCGCGATTGGAGCAGTGGGGACTTCGAGGAATTCGTTCGGACCGCGATCGAGCGATATTCGCGAACTGGATTCAATGAACGCACGTGGAAGCAGTTCGCCTCCGGCCTGCGCTTCGTTCCTGGGTCTTTCGATGATCCCGAGGGCTATCGCAAGCTCGCCGAGACGGTCGCCGAACTCGACCGGTCACGCGGCACCGGCGGCAACCACGCCTTCTACCTGTCGATCCCTCCCTCGTGGTTCCCGGTCGTCTGTCAGCACCTGGCAGACTCAGGCCTGAACGTTCGCAAGGGTAGGGAATGGCGTCGGGTCATCATCGAGAAGCCCTTCGGCCACGACCTCGAATCGGCACGCGAGCTGTCAGCAGTCGTCTCCCGGGTTTTCGACGAGCGTGATGTCTTCCGCATCGACCACTACCTCGGAAAGGAGACGGTGCAGAACATCCTCGCTATGCGCTTCGCGAACACGATGTTCGAGCCGCTGTGGAACGCGAACTACGTCGACCACGTCCAGATCACGATGTCCGAAGAGATCGGCATCGGGACACGTGCCGGCTACTACGACGGCATCGGGGCTGCACGCGACGTCATCCAGAATCACCTGCTGCAGCTGCTTGCGTTGACCGCGATGGAAGAACCGGTCCGATTCACACCGAAGGCCCTGCGAGCCGAGAAGGAGAAGATCCTCTCAGCAGTGCGCCTTCCCGAGGACCTCGACACATTCACGGCACGAGGTCAGTACGCCGCAGGGTGGCAGGGTGGCGCCCATGTACGTGCCTTCCTCGAGGAGGACAACATCCCGGCTGACTCCCACACGGAAACCTTCGCGGCCCTCAAGCTTTTTGTCGACACACGCAGGTGGGCCGGCGTCCCGTTCTATCTGCGCACCGGCAAACGGCTGGGAAAGCGGGTCACCGAGATCGCGATCGTCTTCAAACGAGCGGCCCATGTTCCCTTCGAGAACTCGGAGATGGGCGAGACAGGTCAGAATGTCCTGGTCGTGCGGGTCCAACCCGATGAGGGGATGACGATCCGCTTCGGCGCGAAAGTCCCGAGCACGGAGATGCAGGTTCGCGACGTCACTATGGACTTCGGCTACGGGCATGCCTTCACCGAAGACTCCCCCGAAGCCTACGAACGTCTGATCCTCGATGCGTTGGTCGGTTCCGCTCCCTTGTTCCCCCATCAGCGGGAAGTGGAGCTGTCGTGGAAGATTCTCGATCCGGTCCTCACCCACTGGGCGAGCAACGGATCTCCCGAGCAATACCGGCCCGGATCGTGGGGGCCCTCCTCGGCCCATGAGATGCTCGCACTGGACGGGCGGAGTTGGAGGATCCCGTGATCATCACCCTCAAGGACACGACGGCGTCCGAGGTCGCTTCCCGCTTGGTGGAGCTGCGTGCTGAGCGCGGCGCGGCTGCTCTCGGACGCGTGCTGACACTGCTGGTGGTCGTCCCCGACATGATCGACGTTGATCGGGCTATCGAGATCTCGGATGCCGCCTCGCGCGAGCATCCCTGTCGCGTCGTCGTGGTCGTCGAACCCCCGGACCACACCGGGCAGCCGAGGCTCAACGCCCAGTTGCGCGTGGGTGGCGAGGTCGGTCCCTCTGATGTCATCGTCCTCGAACCCCGCGGGGCTGCCGCGCAGGACCTCGACACGCTCGTCATGCCGTTACTCCTGTCCGACACTCCCGTCGTCACGTATTGGCCGAACACCCCCCCGGAGAATCCGGGGGAGCACCCGCTCGGCACAATCGCGGTGCGTCGCATCACGGATTCCCGGTCGACCCCGTGCGCGATGGAGACACTCCTGGCACTCTCCCATGTGTATACTCCCGGTGACTCCGACCTCGCTTGGGCGGGCGTCACCCAGTGGAGGGCAGTGCTGACAACGTTGATCGAGGGGTTCGACCTGGCCCCGACCTCAGTCATTGTCACGGGCAACGCCACTCACCCGTCCTCCTTCTTGGTGGCTGCGTGGCTCAAGAAGAGAATGGACGTCGACGTCGCGCTGGAGAAGGACCGTGAGGCGGAGACCATCACCGGGGTGCATTTCATCTTCGAGGATGGCTCGGAGACGGCTCTGACCAGGCGCAGCGTGTCCTCTGTCGCACATTTGACTCGCACCGGGCTCGAATCGGTCGAGGTCAATCTGGCGCGGCGCTCGACGCAGGACTGCTTGATGGAAGAACTCCGACGGCTCGACCCCGACGTCTTCTACGGGGAGATCGTCACGCGGGATCTTCCCGGGTTGCCCGAGACTCAGCAACTGCTCCATGCGGCCAACGCGACAGAGACGAGGACGAGCTCGGATGCCGACTGATCTGCGCGAATTTCCGACGGACGCGATTCTCGCGCAGGAGGTCGGCCACGCAGCGGGTCGATTGCTCACCCAGCTGAGCGCCACACGCTCCCCGGCAGATCCTGTGGAGCTGGCGATTGCGGGCGGGTTCGTCGCGACCCGGGTCCTTCCGTCGTTGGCCGAGACGACCCCCGATCTCGATTGGTCCCGCATCCGCGTCTGGTGGGTCGACGAGCGTTTCGTGCCCGCCGATGACCCTCAGCGCAATGACCGCGAAGCACTTGAGGCGCTCTTCTCGCACACCCCCGGTGTCACGCTCGAACGGATGCCGGACGACCGTGGCCAATCGCTTGACCAGGCCGTGGGTGCCTTCGGAGCGCGCTGGAATGCTGTCATGGCTGGGCGCTCCATAGACTTCGCGATCCTTGGTGTCGGCCCCGATGGACACTTCGCCAGTCTGTTCCCGGGCCACCCCCAGCTGGATCGAACCGACGATGTCCTGGCAGTGGAGAACTCCCCCAAGCTGCCGCCCCGACGGCTGACGTTGTCACGCCCGGTGATCACCGGCGCACGTCGGATCTGGGTGGCAGCGGCCGGCTCCGGCAAAGCTGATGCTCTGGCACGCGCTCTGACCCCTGGCACCGACTATCACGAGGTGCCTGCGGCGGCACTGCGTGGTCAACGCACAGCCTGGTGGCTTGACGCCGCCGCAGCTCAGCGGATCGAACGCTCATGACGACAATGGGTCTCGGTGCCGCTCCCACGAGAGCACACACCGGGACCGGGGTCGGACGGCCGAGTCCTCCCTCGACTCACACGCCGTACTTGGTGAGGATGCCGTAGGCGACAATGCAAACGGTCCACACCAGAAGGACACCGAGGGTGATCCTATTGAGGTTGCGTTCGGCGACGCCCGAGGAACCGACCGAGGACGAGATCCCGCCCCCGAACATGTCGGAGAGCCCGCCACCGCGCCCCTTGTGCATGAGGATGGTGAGCGCGAGCAACAGACTGGTGAGAACGATCAACACCAGCAGGACGATCTTGAGAACAGACACAAGTCTTCCGTTCGAATCCGGGGACGACGGGCACCATCCGCATCTGTGATGCGGAACTGGAACGCGCCAAGTCTAGTGGTGGGATGGCTGTGGGGGCCAGCCGGCGGGCGGCTGGCCCCCACAGATTCCGGAAGAAGACACCGGAGTATGACTCCGGCACCCTGCTCACAGGGTCACAGCGTGGCGAACTGTGCGATCTTCGCGAACTCGTCGGCCTTGAGCGAGGCACCGCCGACGAGACCACCGTCGACGTCGGGCTCGGCCATGATCTCCTTGACGTTCGAGGACTTCACGGAGCCGCCGTACAAGACGCGGACGCCCTCGGCGAGCTCGGGCGAGTACAGCTCGGAGAGACGGATGCGGATCGCGGAGCAGACCTCCTGAGCGTCGGCGGGGGTCGCGACCTCGCCGGTGCCGATGGCCCAGATGGGCTCATAGGCGATGACGATCGTTGCTGCCTGCGCGGCATCCATGCCGTCAAGTGCGCCATCGATCTGCGAAAGGACGTGGGCGACCTGACGCCCTTCCTTGCGAACCTCGAGTCCTTCGCCGCAGCAGATGATCGGCGTCATTCCGGCCTCGAGCACGACACGGGCCTTCTCGCCGACGATTGCGTCAGTCTCGTTGTGGTACTCGCGACGTTCCGAATGGCCGACGACCACGTAGGTGACTCCAAGCTTGGTCAGCATCTCGGCGGAGACCTCACCGGTGAAGGCGCCCGACGCGTGCGTCGAGACATCCTGCGCGCCGTAGCCGAGCTGAAGCTTGTCGCCCTCGACGACCGTCTGGACTGAACGGATGTCCGTGAACGGTGGGATGACGACGACCTCGGTCGTGGAGTAGTCGAAGTTCGCGTCATCCAGGGCCATGGCCAAGCCCTGGACCAGGTGAATCGCCTCGAGATGGTCGAGGTTCATCTTCCAGTTGCCCGCCATCAGGGGGGTGCGTGTCATGTGTCAGTCCTCCAGAACTGCGATACCGGGCAGAACCTTTCCCTCGAGAAGCTCGAGGGAGGCACCGCCGCCAGTGGAGATGTGAGAGAAGGTGGACTCGTCGAAGCCGAGCTGGCGCACGGCCGCAGCCGAGTCGCCGCCGCCGATGACCGAGAACATTGAGCCCTCCGACAGTGCCGCGGCGACTGCGCGCGTGCCATCAGCGAAGGCCGCGAACTCGAAGACGCCCATCGGGCCGTTCCAGGCCACCGTCTTGGCGCTAGCGAGCTTCTCGGCAAAGAGCTCACGGGTCTTCGGGCCGATGTCCAAGCCCATCTGGTCGGCCGGGATCGCGTCCGCGTCGACGACCGTTGCCGGAGCATCCGCGTCGAAAGCCGGTGCGACGACAACGTCAACGGGCAGCACGAGGTCGACACCGCGAGTGGCGGCCTCATCGAGGTAGCCTTTGACCGTGTCGATCTGATCGGCCTCGAGCAGAGAAGTCCCGACCGGGTGTCCCTGCGCAGCGAGGAAGGTATAGGCCATTCCGCCGCCGATGAGAAGGATGTCGGCTTTTGTCAACAGATTCGCGATGACACCGAGCTTGTCGGAGACCTTGGATCCGCCGAGCACGACAGCGTAGGGACGCTTCGGATCCTCGGTCGCCTTGCGCAGTGAGTCGATCTCCTTGACGACGAGCAGACCGGCTGCCGAGGGCAGGATCTTCGCAATGTCGTAGACCGAGGCCTGCTTGCGGTGGACGACACCGAATCCATCGGAGACGAAGACATCGCCGAGTTCCGCGTACTCGCGGGCGAGCGTTTCGCGCTCGGCGTCGTCCTTCGATGTCTCGCGGGGGTCGAAGCGCACGTTCTCGAGCAGTGCGATCTCGCCGTCGGGCAGGGCCGCAACTGTCTCGTGGGCCGAGGTTCCGATCGTGTCCGTCGCGAAATGGACGGGCGCGGAGGCGAGCTCACCGAGTCGCTTGGCCACGGGGGCCAGCGAGAACTCGGCCTTGACCTCGCCCTTCGGGCGACCGAGGTGGGCCAGGATGATGACCTTGGCGCCGGACGAGGTGAGCAGCTCAAGGGTCGGCAGAGCCGCGCGGATGCGGCCGTCGTCGGTGATGACGCCGTCCTTGAGCGGAACGTTGAAGTCTGAGCGGACCAGGACGCGCTTGCCGCTAACGTCCCCCAGAGATTCGATGGTCCTCATTAAGCCTTCTTTCGATCAATTGGGCGGCGCCTCTCAGTGGAAGCCCGCCGAAGGGTTTTTGATGCGATGAAGGGCGCCCGCGCACGCGATTGCGTGCGCGGGCGCCCATTCGTCACGAGATTGCGGAGATCAGAGCTTGGATCCCACCAGAGCGGTGAGCTCGACGAGGCGGTTCGAGTAACCCCACTCGTTGTCGTACCAAGAGACGACCTTGATCTGGTCGTCAATGACCTTGGTGAGCTTCGAGTCGAAGATCGAGGAGTGCGAGTCACCGACGATGTCGGTCGAGACGAGGTCCTCCTCCGAGTACTCGAAGACATGCGCGAAGTCGCCGGTGGAGGCGGCCTTGGCGGCGGCGTTGACGTCCTCGATCGTCAAGCCCTTCTTCTTGGGCTCGAAGGTGAGGTCGACAACAGAGCCCGTCGGAACCGGGACGCGCATGGCATAGCCATCGAGCTTGCCCTTGAGCTGGGGCAGGACGAGGGCGACGGCCTTGGCGGCGCCGGTCGAGGTCGGGACGATGTTGAGGGCCGCGGCGCGGGCGCGACGCAGGTCCTTGTGGGGGGCGTCGTGCAGGCGCTGGTCACCCGTGTAGGCATGAACCGTGACCATCAGACCCTTCTCGATGCCGAAGGCCTCATCGAGGACCTTCGCCAGCGGGGCGAGGCAGTTGGTCGTGCAGGACGCGTTCGAGATGATGTTGTCCGTGGCGGGATCGTAATCAGCATCGTTGACGCCGATCACAAAGGTTCCATCAACGTTCTTGCCGGGTGCCGAAATGACGACCTTCTTGGCGCCGGCGTCAATGTGCGCCTTCGCCTTGGTGCCATCGGTGAAGAAACCGGTGGATTCGACGACGACGTCAACTCCGAGTTCTCCCCAGGGAAGATCCGCGGGATCGCGCTGAGCCAGGACCTTGATGGCGTGCCCGTCGACAGAGATGGAGTCCTCGTCGTAGGTGACCTCTGCATTGAGCCGGCCCATGATTGAGTCGAACTTGAGGAGGTGGGCGAGGGTCTTGGTGTCGGTCAGGTCGTTCACGGCGACAACCTCGATGTCCGCACCCTGAGCCAGGGCTGCGCGGAAGAAGTTGCGGCCGATGCGGCCGAAGCCGTTGATGCCAACGCGGGTGGTCACTATTGTCCTCCTGCTTGTGCCCCCGGTGGGGCACCTATTCAGTTCCAACCGGGCCCGCGGGACGCAGGCCACGGTCCGCAGTGTCCTGCGGTTCCAGCATCCCTCAATCTACACCCGGACGTCGCGTGAGTCAGGGTCGTACGACCCAGCGTGGAGGAGGTCCATCGCGCCGACACGCACCGACATGCGCCGCACGTTACAAGCTACGTGATGGGACTCAATCTTCGTCGAGCATGTCGAGGGTGAGCGCGGCCTCGGTGTCGGGAATGCCACGTTCGTGGGCAGCCTTGTCTGCCATGGCGAGCAACCGCCGGATGCGACCGGCCACCGCGTCCTTCGTCAATGGCGGATCGGTGCGCCGCCCGAGTTCCTCCAACGAGGCTTGCTTGAACTCGAGGCGCAAACGACCCGCTTCATGCAGATGATCGGGGACCTCGTCGCCGAGAATCTCAAAGGCCCGCTCCACTCGGGCGCCGGCCGTGACTGCCGCGCGAGCCGAGCGACGCAGGTTCGCATCATCGAAGTTCGCCAGGCGGTTGGCGGATCCCCGCGCCTCGCGGCGCTGCCGGCGCGACTGCCAGGCATCATGCGTGCGGACGGCGCCCATGGCGGAGATCAGCGTGCCGATCGCCTCGGAATCGCGCACCGTAATGCGATCGGTCCCGCGGACCTCCTTCTGACGGGCGGGTGCACCGAGTCTTCGGGCGCATCCGATGAGGGCAAGTGCGGCCTCGGGACCCGGGCAGGTGATCTCCAAGGAGGAGGAACGGCCCGGTTCCATCAGTGACCCGCGGGCGAGGAAGGCCCCGCGCCAAGCAGCGGCGGCCTCGTCACGTCCGGAGGCAATTAGTTGGGCGGGAAGACCCCGAACCGGACGTCCCAATTGATCGACGAGTCCGGTCATGCGGGCCAAGTGGTCGGCTTGACGGACCACACGCACGACATACCTGTTTCCCCGACGCAGGGCTCCACCCGACACGACGACCACGCTGGACTCCGTCCCGTACAAATGCGTCATGAACGTCCGCAGACGTTGGGCGGAGACCGCTGAATCAAGTTCGGCCTCGACGAGGATCCTCCCGGAGACGAGATGGAGGCCACCGGCGAACCGCAGGAGGGTAGCGACCTCCGCGGCCACCATGGGCCCCGATCCCGCCTTGAGTCGAGCGAGTTCGTCCTTCATGTCAGTCGTCAGGGACATGGGCACATCCTCCCATCTGATCGGAGTCAGGCAAGCCAAGGCTCCGAGCGTCCGACCTCACCGAGGAAGCCGTCGAAAGCGTCACGCAATGCCGCAGCAAGACGCAGCGGATCGTGGTGGGACCGCCCGTCGCCGGTGCGTACCTGGCGCAGCATGACACGGGCGCCGACTTCTTGAGCGGCCAGGATCAGGTCGTCGATGTCGTCCGTGGCAGTGGGATCTGCCACAACGACGTCGAGCTTGAGATCGGGGGCATGCTCGCGCAGGACCCGCACGTGATCGGCGCTTGTCATCGCCTCGGTCTCCCCCGGCTGGGGAGAGAGATTGAGGACGAGGGCGCGATGGGCGTCGGTCGTCACGAGAGCGCGATGGAGGTCGGACACCAACAGGTGCGGAATGACCGAGGTGTACCAGGAACCGGGGCCGAGGACGACCCAATCCGCCTGGGCGATCGCCGTCGTGACGGCCTCTGGCACCGGCGGATCCTCGGGGATCAACCGGACGTGGCGCACGATGCCGGGAGCGACGGCGACCTGGGACTGTCCACGCACGGTGCGGATCGCTCCCCCGTCATCCATCTCCGCCTCAATGTCGAGGGGGACGGACGCCATCGGCAGGACTCGCCCCTGGGCACCCAACAGCCGCGCCACCCAGTCGAGTCCCTCAACGGGGTCTCCCAACAGTTGCCACAGGCCCGCGATCAGTAGATTTCCGAGAGCGTGATCGTCGAGCGGTCCGGTGGTGTGCAAACGCAGCTGCATGACGTCGCGCCACGTCAGTCCCCACTCGGACTCCTCACACAGGCTGGCCAGCGCCATTCTGAGATCCCCGGGAGGCAGCACGTCCATCTCCTGGCGCAATCGGCCCGAGGACCCCCCGTCATCCGCGACGGTGACGACTGCAGTCAACGCATGCGTGACGTGACGTAACGCACGCAGCGTCGCGGACAGCCCATGTCCACCCCCCAACGCAACGACCGACTGCCCGACCTCGCCCCGTTGGGCCCAACCGGCAGCATCGAGATACGACATCTCATTCCCTCCCGAGATCACGGTGGAGGACACGCACGGAGAACCCGCTCGTCCGCAGATGCTCCGCGATGAGTTCCGTCATTGCCACCGAACGATGCTTGCCGCCGGTGCATCCCACAGCGATCGTCACGTAGGGCTTGAGTTCGGCCAGATATCCCTGGAGCATCGGTGCGAGCAGGTCTGCGTACCCCTGGGCAAAGGCCCGCGCGCCCGGCTGGTCAAGGACGTAATCCGCCACTGGCTTGTCGCGTCCAGTCAAGTGGCGCAGCTCGCCGACCCAGTAGGGATTCTTCAGAAAACGCACGTCGAGGACGTCATCGGCATCCAGCGGCAGCCCGTACTTGAACCCGAAGGACTCCACCGTGAGTTGGAGGGGGCGTTCGGCCTCACCCGCGACCACGTCGCGGATATGACGCGAGAGGTCGTGGACGGTCATGGTCGTCGTGTCGATGATCTCGTCGGCGCGAGTCCGCAGAGGAGCGAGCAACGCTTCCTCTGCCCGAATCCCATCGATCACGGTCCCGCTGCCCTGCAGGGGATGCGGACGTCGGTTCGATTCATAGCGACGCACCAAGGTCGACTCGTCGGCCTCGAGGTAGAGGATCCTGTAGAGAATTCCCGCTTTCTGGAGGTCGTCGAGTGTGGCCGACAGATCGGTGAAGAACGCGCGCGAACGTACGTCAACGACCACGGCGAGGCGATGGATGCCCGTGCCTCCGCCCGGCGACATCATTCCGACCAGCGCCAGAAGCATCGCGGGCGGCAGATTGTCGACAACGTACCAGTCGAGATCCTCGAGGGCCCGGGCGGCGCCGGAACGACCGGCCCCGGAACGACCGGTGATGATCAGCACCTCGTTCGTCGTCGGTGCGATCGCACCGGGGATTGCGTCGAGGAGCGGGATGCCGGTGGGCACCGTGGGCGGGCGGGGGTCCTTGCCCGGTTCCGGATTCGTCATGCTCCCAAGGATGCCATCACATCGAGGATGCGCGCGTCGCACCGATGTCCCGTTCGACGACTCGGACCCGTGACGCCATGTCCTGGGCTCGCGAGCGAGCCTGCTCAACGGAGTTCCCCACTGTCAAAGCCACACCGAGCCGACGACCCACCCGAGTGGCGGACTTCGAGAAGATCCTCACATCGCCGCCGTGGGCGAGAGCCTCGCCCACGCCTTCGTAGCCGGGAATGCGGAGGACACCGGGAGCCTTGATGACAGCGCTGGCTCCCGGACGCGTGGACGTCACGTCGACGGGCAGTCCGAGGATCGCTCGCGCATGGAGGTCGAACTCCGACTGGTCCTGGCTCACCAAGGTCACCATGCCCGTGTCGTGGGGACGCGGGGACAGCTCGGAGAACCAAACCTGGTCGCCACGGATGAAGAACTCAACACCGAAGAGGCCCAGGCAAGGGCCGCCACCTTCACGGGCCAGAGCGCTCGTGACTGAGCGGGCCATTGCCCGGGCGCGGTCGAGAGCCAGCCGCGACACTTCGGCGGGTTGCCAGGACTCGACGTAGTCCCCGTCGACCTGGCGGTGGCCGACCGGGTCGCAAAACGAGGTGACGACCTGCCCGCTGGCAGCATCCCACGACCGGACCGTCAGGAGTGTGATCTCCGAATCGAAGGCGACACCCTCCTCGACGATGACGCGGCCAGTACCGACACGCGCTCCGGATTGGGCGGCCTGCCAGGCATCGGCGGCCTGCTCGAGCCGCGTGATCCGTGACTGTCCATGGCCCGAGGACGACATCGTCGGTTTGACGAAGGCCGGAAGGCCCGTGTGAGCCAGCGCCTCGGCGACTTCATCGGCGTTGGAGGCGAAGCGGAAACGGGAGGTGCGGACGTCGGGCAGGGAGGTCGCCAGGCTGCGGATCCGTTGACGATCCATCGTCATGACCAGCGCGGTCGCGTTCGGGACGACGTGGAGGCCGCGGTGTTGTTCACGATCGAGGAGAACGTGCGTCGCGATCGCCTCGATCTCAGGCACGACCACGTCGACGTCGACGGAGTCGACCAGGGCCGCGAGCTCGTCGGCATCGGACATGTTGATGACCCGAGCCTCGTCGGCGACCTGCATGGCCGGGGCGTGCGCATGGGAATCGACCGCAATGACGTGGCTGCCCAAGCGCTTGAGGGAGATCGTCAGCTCGCGGCCCAGCTCACCGGATCCGAGCAGGAGAACGCGAGCGGGCAGAGACAGGATCGGGGACGTGGAAGCGGGTGTCTCAGGCATGGGTGGCCTCCGTCGTGTCGGGTGAAAGAGAATTGAGGATCGTGGCGGCCAACGTCGGACCGATGCCCGGGACTGAGGCAACGTCTTCCGCCGAGGCCTCGCGCAGCCGCTTGACCGAACCGAAGTGCCGAAGCAGAGCCGCCTGGCGAGCGGGTCCCAGCCCGGGGATGTCGTCGAGGACGGACCGGGTCTGGCCCTTGCCACGCCGCTTGCTGTGATGCGTGATGGCGAAGCGGTGGGACTCGTCACGCAGATGCTGGAGCAGGTAGAGGGCTGCCGAGGTGCGCGGCAGGATCAGTGGGAACTCATCTCCCGGCACCCAGACTTCTTCGAGGCGCTTGGCGAGTCCGACGACCGGGAGGTCCACACCCATCCCGTCCAGGGCCGACCGCGCGGCGTTGACCTGTGGCAGTCCTCCGTCGACGACGACCAGATCGGGACGATAGGAGAAGCGCCGCGGACGACCCGTCAGCGCATCGACGGGACCCGACTGGAATGCGACGCCGTCCTCGTCCTCGCCCTCGAGACCCGCCTCCTCGGCCAGCAGACGGGAGAAACGTCGGTGGAGGACCTCGTCCATCGCAGCGGTGTCGTCGGGCACGCCGTGTCCCTCCGGTCCTCGGATGTTGAAGGTCCGGTAGTCGCTCTTGCGAGGCATCCCATCCTCGAAGACGACCATCGAGGCGACCTGATCCTGACCCTGGGTGTGCGAGATGTCGTAGCACTCGATGCGCAGGGGCGCCGCAGGCAGATCAAGGTCGGAGGCCAACTCCTCGAGTGCTTTGGAACGCTGGGTGAGATCGCCCGCCCGGCGGGTCCGATGCAGACGGAGCGCCTGGGAGGCATTCTCGCGAACGGTGTCCATTAGTTGTGTCTTTGCCCCGCGGCGTGGAACCCGCAGATGGACCCTCGCTCCTCGCAGCTCGGTCAGCCATTCCTCAAGTGTGCCTGCGTCCTCGGGCTCGACCGAGACGAGGACATCGCGCGGAATCGCTGAGGTCGGCGTGTGAGCGACGTCGTCGACCGACATCGCTTCCGCCCGGTCAACGGGACGTCCCCGCAGGGGATGCTCGGCCTTGGGAACCTCGCCGTAGACCTGTTCGAGCAATGCCGCCATCAGACCGGGCTCGGGGGTGTCGTCCGCGCGCTCGACGACCCACCCGCGTGTTCCGCGGATACGGCCCCCACGCACGTGGAAGACGTAGACCGCCGCGTCGAGCTCGTCGGTGGCTAGCGCGAAGACGTCGGCATCGGTCCCATCGTCGAGGACCATCGCATTGCGCTCCTGGACCTTCTGCAGCGCGCGGAGGTCGTCGCGCAGACGCGCCGCCCGCTCGAAATCGAGGGTGGCGGACGCTTCCTTCATCGCCGCCTCGATGCGGCGCATGAACGGTCCCGTGCGTCCCTCCATGAACTGGCAGAGGTCCTCGGCCAGCTCACGGTGGTCCTCTTCCGAGATTCGCCCGATGCACGGCGCCGAGCACTTGTCGATGTAGCCGAGCAAGCAAGGGCGGCCCTGGGCCTTCGCCCGTTGGAAGACACCGGCCGAGCAACTGCGGACCGGGAAGACCCGCAGGAGCATGTCGATCGTCTCGCGGATCGCCCACACCTGGGTGTACGGACCGAAGTAGCGGGTCCCCTTGCGACGGGCCTGTCTCGTGATCTGGACGCGTGGGAATTTCTCGCCCATCGTCACGGCCAGGTAGGGGTACGACTTGTCGTCGCGGTACATGACGTTGAATCGCGGATCGAATTCCTTGATCCAGGTGAATTCGAGGGTCAGTGCCTCGACCTCGGTTGTCACGACCGTCCACTGAACCGAGGCCGCCGTGAAGATCATCTGCTGCGTGCGTGGATGGAGGTTTGCCGGGTCCTGGAAGTAGTTCGTCAGGCGGTTGCGAAGATTCTTCGCCTTGCCGACGTAGATGACACGACCCTCTGTGTCGCGGAAGCGGTAGACGCCCGGATCCGTGGGGATGTCCTGCGTCCTCGGACGGTACGTTGACGGGTCGGCCACGTGCTCAGGGTAGCGGTCCGGGTGGGCGCGTTCGCGTCAGGCGGTGGTGGTGTTCCTCGCGTGGCTTGCTCTTCGGAGACGCGACCGGTGCGGGATGTCGCCCCGATCCGGCGCTTCCGGCCGTGCTTGGCCGATCCTCTTGCCTGGCTGTCCACCGACGACCGGATGGAGGAATCGGCCGCACATGGAGGTACTCGCATACGACAACTTTCGTGTGCAGTGAATTCCCCCATGTGCAGTCGACACCTCAGCCGGGCGGTCGAGGGGACGGCTCCGTCCACAGCTCGGCGTATGAGCAGTTGCTGATCGAGAAGGCGCCCGAAAGCCTGTTTGACGTGGAAACAACGACGAGTCAGCTCGTACCGCTGAGCGGGAGACATGAGCAGCAGGAGTTGCGCACCGGCACGACCCTGGTTCGCATCGAGAAGGGTATCGGGCTGAGGCTGACTGCTGCGGGCGATGCTTCAACCGAGTGGCAGCTCCGTTCAACGGTCGCAGAAGCCCGGATCCTGGCCGTTCGCCAGGCTTGTCGACGTCCTCTGACGTTCACCTTGTCGTCGGCGTTGACGATCTGGAGGATCCCTGGATGGATCGACAATCCCGATGTCGCATTCCGCGTGGAAGGCCGGTTCATCACTCGCCGACTTCCCGAAGTCACAGTCGGGGAGATCAGCATTCCTTCTGTCGACGTCAAACAGATACGACCGACATCTCCCACCGTCATGTCCGGCGAGGAGAGCCCGCGGATGCCCGGAGCTGATGACCGGATCACCACGGCTCTGACCTTCGCCTGCACCCGCCATCCCCTCGAGTCCATCGTGGCGGTCTGCGCCATTCTCCGAAGCCTTGGCGGCGGCGATACGTGGGAGTTTCGACGGAAGCACGGACTGGCAGAGCCCTCACGTCAGGCGATGCTCGATGCTCTGGACCGTGCCCGCACTGTCAACGGCATCCGCTTCGCTCGACAGATCGTCCGGTTCGCGGACCCCGCCTGTGAGTCGGTCGGCGAGTGCGCGCTGTTGTGGATTCTGTTGACCATTGCTCCGGAGGTTCCCCACACGCAGTTCGAGGTCAAGGTCCGCAACACCAGTCGATGGATCGACTTCGCCTTTCCGACGCTCATGATCGCGATCGAGTTCGACGGCGTCGGCAAACTCGGAACCACCGAACGACGCGTGCACCAGTCATCCCGTGACATGCTCAATCGGGATGTCGAGCTGCAACGCCTGGGATGGACTGTCATTCATGTGACGTGGTCGGGCCTCCAGGACCCAGCGGCGCTCCGCCGGCGACTCGTGTCACTGCTGGGCTGGCAGCGTGTGCTCGTCGAGGCCTCCCGCCGGTCCTTGTGGCGTGAGGTCCCACCCGAATTGGTCAGTCGCAACCGCAGACTCGGGATGCCCTCTGTCTCGTGGCCGGTGGGGTGACTCGATCAGGATGGAAAGAACTGGTCCGCTCTCCGGACACCAGTCATGGAGCACTCGGCCCGATCGTCGGATGAGCATCGGAAGCACGCCCACACGGAGGAATCGACTGCACACGACGGATGCCGTATACGTGTACCTCCATGTGCAATAGATACCTCGATCCAGAGGGCTCCAGGACAGGCCCGAGGAAACGACGCTCACGGTGTACGACGGCATTGAGGCTCGTCTCCGCGGCGAACGTGACCGCCGTCCAGCATGAGTTGCGCGCGACCGGAGACGCCGAGGCGGCGTCCCTCTGGCTGTCCAAACCTCAACCGGGCCGAAACCCGCCCATGGCCGTGACCCCGTTGACGGATAGGCGCGTGTTCGTCAACAAAGGAGCCCGTTATGGATGAATCCTTCCCGTCCTCACGGCCGGTACTGCAGGTCGTTCGGATGGATCGGGGCCGGAAGCTCTGTGCGTCCGCGCAGATACTCGTCGACGGCGGCGGCCACGGACCGGCCTTCGGCGATCGCCCACACGATCAGTGACTGACCGCGCCCCGCATCTCCTGCGACGAACACACCCGACTTCGAGGTCGACCAGTGCTCATCGCGAACCACGCGCCCGCGCCCATCGACCTCGAGGTCGAGCTGCTCGACCAGCCCCTCGCGCTCGACGCCGGTGAACCCCATGGCCAGCAGGACCAGCTGCGCCGGAATGAGCCGCTCCGACCCCTCGATCGGGGTCAGTTGGCCATCGACCATCGAGACCTCGGTCAGACGCAGCTGTGCCACGCGATCGTCCTCGTCACCGACGAACTCGACAGTGGAAGCTGAGTATAGGGTCTCTCCGCCTTCCTCATGTGATGACGAGATCCGCAACAGTCGCGGGAACGTCGGCCAGGGGTCGGAGGTACGACGTTCGGTTGGCGGCTGCGGCATGATCTCCAGACTTGTCACAGAATTTGCGCCCTGACGGATCGCCGTGCCGAGGCAGTCCGAGCCGGTGTCCCCGCCACCGATGACAATGACGTCTTTGCCTTCCGCCGACACCCAATCCGCGGAGGGATTGCCGTGGACGTGCTTGGTGGAACGAGTCAGATAATCGACCGCCTGGTAGATCCCGGACAACTCCCGTCCGGGCACCCGCAGTTCCCGTCCGACCGTTGCACCGGTCGTCATGACGACCGCGTCGAAGCGCTCAAGGAGGTCGGGGCCCGTGATGTCCCCCCCGACATCGACACCCGTGTGGAAGCGAGTGCCTTCCGCGCGCATCTGGTCGAGACGTCGGTCAAGAACAGCCTTCTCCATCTTGAATTCCGGGATGCCATAACGCAGGAGGCCGCCCGCCGCGTCCGCCCGCTCGAAGACAGCGACGGTATGCCCAGCGCGGGTCAGCTGCTGGGCGGCGGCGAGTCCCGAGGGACCCGATCCGACGACGGCCACGGTGTAGCCGGTCAGCCGCTGCGGGATCTGAGGCGTGACCCATCCGTTTTCGAAGGCCGTGTCGATCGTCGTGTGTTCGACGTTCTTGATCGTCACAGCGGGCTGATTGATCGACAGCACGCAGGCTGACTCGCAGGGCGCCGGGCACAGACGTCCCGTGAAGTCAGGGAAGTTGTTCGTCGAGTGCAAGCGCTCGATTGCCCCGCGCCAGTCTCCCCGCCACGCGAGCGTGTTCCACTCCGGAATCAGATTGCTCAAGGGGCAGGCCGAGTGGCAGAACGGGGTCCCGCAATCCATGCACCGGCCCGCCTGACGTTCGACAATGCCGCGTTCTTGCTCCTCGTAGACCTCCTTGAAGTCACGTATGCGCACGGGGACCGGACGGCTGGCCGGGAGCTCGCGCTCGCGGACCGTGAGGAATCCCTTCGGATCAGCCATTGGACACCTCCAGGATCTTGCGCCACACTCCGGCATCCTCGCGGTCGACTCCCTGGGAATCGGCCTCCTCGAGGATCGATGTGACGCGGGCGTATTGGATGGGTTCGATGCGCGTGAATCGGGCCAGTGACGCCGGAAGATCGTCGAGCAGCGCCTGAGCGACCACCGATCCGGTCAGCTCGACGTGGCGACGCAGAAGATCGGTGACATGCTCACCGTCTGCGTCCGATAGGCCGCTGATCGTCAGTCCGGCCACCATCTCGCGGTTGAGCAGAGAACGATCCAGGTCAAGCAGATAGCCGACGCCGCCCGACATCCCCGCAGCGACGTTGCGTCCGGTCCGGCCGAGGACGAGAACCTCTCCCCCGGTCATGTATTCCATCGCGTGGTCGCCCGTTCCCTCGGCGACGAGCGTCGCGCCAGAGTTCCGGACACCGAAGCGTTCGCCGACCCGGCCGGAAACGAAGAGCTCACCCGATGTCGCGCCGTAGCCGATGACATTGCCCGCCACCGTGTTCTCTCTCGCCACGAACTTGGCAGTTCGCGACGGTCGCACCGCGACCGTTCCACCACACAGTGACTTGCCGACATAGTCGTTGGCGTCACCCTCCACCGTGATCGAGACGCCCTGCGGAAGGAACGCCCCAAGGGACTGCCCCGCCGACCCGGTCAGGCGAATGGTGATCGTGTCGGCCGCCAGACCGTGGTCGCCGAACCGGCTGGCGATCTCGTGGCCGAGCATCGCACCTGTCGTGCGATCCGTGTTGTGGATCTCGGCGGAGATCTCGACGTGTTCGCGCCGTGCCAGGGCCGGGGCCGCCAGCGTGATGAAACGCCGGTCGAGGACGTTGTCGAGATTGTGCTCCTGGGATCGCACCTGGTGGAGAGACGACCCCGGCCTCGGTTCGATCCGTTGGAAAACCGGTGCGAGGTCGAGGCCCTGCGCCTTCCACTGCGTGATCGCTTCCGTCAGGTCGAGCAGATCCGAGCGTCCGACCGCTTCCTCGATCGATCGCAGTCCGAGAGAGGCCAACAGTTCCCGCACTTGCTCCGCGATGAAAGTGAAGAAGCTGATGACGTACTCCGGCTTCCCGGTGAAACGCGCGCGCAGCTCAGGGTTCTGGGTGGCGACGCCCACGGGGCACGTGTCCTTCTGGCACACGCGCATCATGATGCAGCCGGAGACGACCAACGGCGCCGAGGCGAAGCCGAATTCCTCCGCCCCGAGCAGGGCCGCGATGATGACGTCGCGCCCCGTCTTGAGCTGGCCGTCAGCTTGGACCACGATGCGATCGCGCAGATCGTTGAGGACCAATGTCTGCTGGGTCTCGGCCAATCCGATCTCCCAGGGTGCACCCGCGTGCTTGAGTGAGGTCAGGGGCGCAGCCCCCGTCCCCCCGTCCGCGCCCGAGATGAGGACGACATCGGCGCGGGCCTTCGAGACTCCGGCTGCGACCGTACCGACCCCGACCTCGGAGACGAGCTTGACGTGGACGCGCGCCTCGGGATTGGCGTTCTTCAGGTCGGAGATCAGCTGCTTGAGGTCCTCGATCGAATAGATGTCATGATGAGGTGGTGGGGAGATCAAGCCGACGCCGGGCGTTGAATGCCGCTCGCGGGCGACCCATGGATAGACCTTCTGCGCGGGCAGTTGACCGCCCTCACCGGGCTTCGCGCCCTGCGCCATCTTGATCTGGATGTCACGAGCGTGGGTCAGGTAGTCGGCCGTCACGCCGAAGCGACCGGAGGCGACCTGCTTGATCGCCGAGTTGCGCAGCGGATCGCGCAGGCGCTCGGGGGACTCTCCTCCCTCACCGGTGTTCGACCTCCCACCGAGGGTGTTCATCGCAACGGCCATGGTCTCGTGGGCCTCCTGCGAGATCGACCCGAAGGACATGGCGCCCGTGGCGAACCGGGTGACGATCGATGACACCGATTCGACCTCCTCCAAGGGAACCGGCTCGACCTCGTCGGTGCGCAGGCGCATCATGCCGCGCAACGTCATCAGTTGGCGCGACTGGTCGTCGACCCCGTCGGTGTAGCGCCGGAAGACCTCCCGGGACTGGGTCCGCGTCGCGGTCTGGAGGCGAGCGATCGTCTCCGGATTGAACAGGTGCGCCTCGCCCTCGCGTCGCCACTTGTACTCTCCGCCGACGGAGAGTGTGCGGTGGGCAGGAGAAATGCCCGAGGGCGGATAGGCGACCTCATGACGGGAGGCGACCTCGGACGCGATGACGTCCAATCCCACACCTCCCAGGGGCGAGGAGGTGCCCGAGAAGTACCGGTCGACGAACCCGTGGTCGAGACCGATCGCCTGGAAGACCTGGGCCCCACAATAGGAGGAGACGGTCGAGATGCCCATCTTCGACATCACCTTCAGCACGCCCTTGCCCAGGGCCTTGATCAGATGGGCGACCGCCGCCTGCGGCTCAATGTCTCCTAGTTCACCGGCCCGAGCCATGGACTCCACCGACTCCATCGCCAAGTAGGGATTGACCGCCGAGGCGCCGTAGCTGATCAGCAGCGAGACGTGATGGACCTCCCTCACATCTCCCGCCTCGACCACCAGCCCGACGCGGGTGCGGGTCTGGCGACGCAGGAGATGATGGTGCAGCGCCGAGGTCGCCAGGAGCGACGGGATCGGAGCCATCTCTGCATTGGTCTCCCGATCGGAGAGCACGAGGAAGGAAACCCCGTCCTCGATCGCCGCATCGGCCTGGGCGAAGAGATCGTCGAGGGCCACCTCCAACGCCTCCCCGCCGCCCGAGACGCGATAGAGGCATCGCAGCACCCGAGAGGTGAATCCCTTGCCGGCGTGTGCCGAGCCGATGTGGACAATCTGCGAAAGCTGATCCGAATCGATGACGGGGAAGTCGATCTCGAGCTTGCGCGCGTGATCCGGCCCGTCCTCGAGAAGATTCGGCTGGGGGCCGACCGTGGTCCCGAGGGCCGTGACCAGGACCTCGCGGATCGCATCCAGCGGAGGATTCGTCACCTGGGCGAAAAGCTCGGTGAAATAGTCGAAGAGCAGACGCGGTCGTGACGACAGCACGGCGATCGGCGTATCAGAGCCCATCGAGCCCAGGGCCTCTCCACCGGACAGTGCCATCGGCGTGAGGATGATGTCGAGGTCCTCCTGTGTGAAACCGAACTCCTGCTGGCGACGCAGGACGGACGAATGGGAGTGGTCGACGTGCTCGCGCGTCGGCAGCTCGTCGAGGCGGACGAGTTCTGCGTCGAGCCATTCCTGCCACGGCTGCGCCGAGGCCAGTCCCTTCTTGATCTCTGCGTTGGGCACGATCCGACCGGAGTCGAGATCGACGAGGAACATCGTCCCGGGCTCCAGACGGCCCTTCGCCCGGACCTGAGAATCCGGGACATCAAGGACACCTGTCTCCGATGCCAGGACGACCAGACCGTCCTCAGTGACCTCCCAGCGTCCGGGGCGCAGGCCGTTGCGGTCCATGACGGCCCCGATCAACGTGCCGTCCGTGAACGTGACCGCAGCGGGGCCGTCCCACGGTTCCATCAGGGTGGAGGCATAGGTGTAGAAGGCACGGAGGTCGGGATCCATCCGCTCGTCGTTCTCCCACGCCTCCGGGATCATCATCGCGATCGCCTGCGGGAGCGAGCGTCCGGCGAGGACGAGCAGCTCGAGGACCTCATCGAGGGAGGCGGAGTCCGAGACCTCGTCCGTCGTGATCGGCAGCAGTGCAGACATATCACCGAGCCGACGACTGGCGAGCTGCCCCTCCCGGGCGCTCATCCAGTTGCGGTTGCCGCGCACCGTGTTGATCTCCCCGTTGTGGGCGACCATCCGGAAGGGCTGGGCCAAACGCCAGGATGGGAAGGTGTTCGTCGAAAAACGCGAATGGACGAGCGCCAGGCGCGATGTCAACGATGGATCCGACAGATCCGTGAAGAACTCCGGCAGCTGCATCGTCGTCAGCATGCCTTTGAAGACGAAGGTTCGGGTGTTCAACCCCGTCATGTAGACGCCGGCCTCGTGCTCGACTCTCCGACGCAGTCGATATGCCGCGATGTCGAGGTCGCGACCCGAGCGCGCCGTGTGCTCGTCGGCGACGAGGAGCTGGCGGAAAGTCGGCATCGAGCCGCGTGCTGTGGGTCCGACCGGGGTGTCGTTGATCGGGACGTCCCGCCATGCGAGAACACGCAACCCTTCCTCACGGGTCAGCCGTTCGATCGCAGCGACCGCGCGGGACAGGGCGACCCGTCCGTCGTGGGCGCCGGGCAGGAAGACGAGGCCCGCCGCATAGGAACCGGCGCGAGGCAGGTCGGGCCGGATGACCCGACGGAAGAATTCGTCCGGAGTCTGGATGAGGATGCCCGCTCCATCGCCCGAGTTCTCCTCGGCGCCGACGGCTCCGCGGTGGTCGAGCTTTTCGAGAGCGTGGAGGCCCTGCTCGATGATCGTGTGGGTCGGAGGTCCCGTAAGCGTCGCAACGAAGGCAATGCCACAGGCATCGTGCTCGTGTGCGGAGTCATACAGGCCGATCGGTTCGGGCCGACCGCTGTCTGGGCTGACCATCGAAACCTCCTCGAGGATGTGGAACGGAGACGGCTTGCCCGTGGCATTCACTCGAGATAGACCTGCTCGAGCCAAAAATTCGGTCAAGACGCGCTTGGGGGATTACAAGAATGCCGCCCAGAGGCGGCACCCGCATGGCGCGGACCACAATGCGGACGACACGCCCAGACGGTCCTGTGCGGCCCGGTACACTGCATTTTGTCAATGGTTTGCAGACTCTTGACCGGTCGCCCTCGACCGTCTAGACAGTCTGCGCGCTCACTTGGGAAGGACCATCCATGTTCAGCAACTCCGACGAGGTCGTCGACTTCATCGACCGCGAAGGCGTGCAATACGTCGACGTCCGCTTCTGCGACCTGCCGGGGGTCCAGCAGCATTTCACGATTCCTGCGTCCGAGTTCAAGAGCGGTGCCCTTGAGGACGGAGTGATGTTCGACGGTTCGTCGATCCGCGGTTTCACCGCCATCCACGAGTCCGACATGAAGCTCGTCCCGGACCCCACGACTGCGTTCCTCGATCCGTTCCGTGCAGCGAAGACGCTGGTCGTCAACTTCTCGATCGTCGATCCCTTCACGGATGAGCCCTTCTCTCGGGATCCTCGACAGGTGGCCGCCAAGGCTGAGGCCTACCTGAAGTCCACGGGCATCGCCGACCAATGCTTCATTGGCGCCGAGGCCGAGTTCTACCTTTTCGATGACGTCCGCTACCAGGTCCGTCCGGAGTCCACCTTCTACGCCGTCGACTCCGCTGAAGGCTACTGGAACACCGGCCGCAAGGAAGAGGGCGGCAACCTCGGCTACAAGATGGGCGTCAAGGGCGGTTACTTTCCCGTCTCCCCCAACGACCACTTCGTCGACATCCGCGACCAGATGGTGACCAACCTGATGGCCGTCGGCATCGACATCGAGCGCGCCCACCACGAGGTCGGCTCCGGTGGCCAGCAGGAGATCAATTATCGTTTCGCCACGCTGCAGACTGCGGCCGACGACATGATGAAGTTCAAGTACGTCGTCAAGAACACGGCCCTCGAGTTCGGCAAGACAGCGACCTTCATGCCCAAGCCCCTCTTCGGAGACAACGGCTCCGGCATGCATACCCACCAGTCGCTGTGGAAGGGCGGCGAGCCGCTTTTCTACGACGAGCGTGGATACGGATCGCTGTCGGACCTCGCCCGCTGGTACATCGGTGGTCTGCTCAAGCACGCCCCGGCTCTGCTGGCTTTCACGAACCCGTCGGTCAACTCCTACCGTCGTCTGGTCCCCGGCTTCGAGGCCCCGGTCAACCTCGTGTACTCGGCCCGCAATCGTTCCGCTTGCATCCGCATCCCTGTGTCGGGCACTTCGCCGAAGGCCAAGCGCATCGAGTACCGCGTGCCGGACCCCTCGGCGAACCCCTACCTGTCCTTCTCTGCCTGCCTCATGGCTGGCCTGGACGGCATCCGCAATCGCATTGAGCCCGCCGCCCCGATCGACAAGGATCTCTACGAGCTACCGCCTGCCGAGTACGACGATATCGCCAAGGTTCCGTCCTCCCTCGAAGCGGTCCTCGGGGAGCTGCGCGCTGATCACGACTTCCTCACCGAGGGTGACGTCTTCACCCAAGACCTCATCGACACGTGGCTGGATTACAAGGAGACCAACGAGGTCGCCCCACTGCGGATGTACCCACACCCTTACGAGTACCAGCTTTACTACAACATCTGATCCGATTGGGCACGGCTCGGTCTGCGCCCAATGGCTCGTGACGGCACCTGTCCGACTCTGGACGGGTGCCGTCGCTCGTCTGCCTGTGATCAGTGGCATGGGCCTCTCCCTGCGACTTGTTCCGGACCGAACTCCGGTCCACGGTAGGGTGCCTGTATTGCAGATGCCAGAGACCCTGGTCCGTTCCACGGAGGCAGCACATGAAGAAACGCCGCGACGGCTCGTTCACGGAGAAGGCGCGATTCACTGTTGGACCCGACGCGAGCATTCCTGGCTTGCTCAGGGACCGGGCACGCGCCCACCCCACCGACATCGTGGTCGAGCTGCGCACGGAGGTCGGCGCCGTCCAACCGCTGTCGGCCATTGATCTTCAGTCGCGCGTGGAGGAGTTTTCCCGCGGTCTGATTGGGATCGGAGTTGCTCCTGGCGAGTCCGTCGCGATCCTGTCCTCCACGAGTTTCGAGTGGATGCTCCTCGATCTCGCGATCCTCAGCGTTGGTGCCATCACCGTGCCGATTTACGAATCCGACTCAGCTGCCCAGATCCGCCATATCCTCGAGGACGGGGCCGTTTCCGTGGTCTTCACGGCGACCTCCCAGCAGGCGGAGCTCATCGAATCGGTACGTACGGATCGCATCCGGTGGATCCACTCGATCGACCGCGGAGACCTGCGTCGGTTGTCCGAGGCTGCGCGCAGAATCACTGCCGACGAGGCCCGCGCCCGCGCCGATGCTCTGCGCGGCGATGCGATCGCGACGATCATCTACACCTCGGGCACGACGGGAGCCCCCAAGGGCGTCGAGCTGACCCACGCGAACTTTGTCGCGACGATTGCCTCCGTCCATCAGGTGGTTCCGAAGATCCTCGACTCGACGGACACTCGGCTTCTCGTCTTCCTGCCGCTGGCTCACGTGTTGGCGCGCTTCATTATGTACATGGTCCTCGCCTATCGGGGAGTGCTGGGGTTTGCCCCGAACATCAAGACCCTGGTGACCGATCTCCAGGCCTTCAGACCGACTGCGCTCATCGTCGTTCCCCGCGTCCTCGAGAAAGTCTTCAACGCTGCCCAGGCAGAAGCCGGTCATGGATTCCGACGAACTGTCTTCGGTTGGTCCGCCAAACAGGCCCGCCAGTGGGCCACCGCCCAGAAGAGTGCCCTCGGTCCCTCCCCTGCTCGACGGGTCCGCTACCGGCTGGCTGATCGTCTGGTCCTGTCCAAGGTCAAGCAGGCTCTCGGCGGCCATCTCAGCCTTGTCGTCTCGGGCGGAGCGCCACTGTCCAGTGACCTGCAGCTTTTCGTCCAAGGGCTCGGTTTCACCCTGATTCAGGGCTATGGTCTGTCCGAGACGACCGGGCCGGTGCTCCTTGAGCGTCCGGATGACAATCCCCCCGGCGCCGTCGGTCAGGTCCTCGCAGGCAATGCCGTCAAGATTTCGGACGAGGGCGAGATCCTTCTGTCGGGAGCGGCCGTCATGCGCGGCTACCGACGTCTGCCCGAAGCCACTGCTGAGGCCTTGGCCGGTGGCTGGTTCCACACGGGAGACCTCGGGACGATCGATCGCAAGGGGATCGTGCGGATCACTGGACGCAAGAAGGAACTGATCGTCACGGCCGGCGGCAAGAACGTCTCCCCCGAAATCCTCGAGGACGCCCTGCAGAGCCACCCACTCATCGGACAGGTGATCGTCGTCGGCGAGGGACGCCCCTACATCGGCGCTCTCATCGCGCTGGACGAGGAGATGCTCCCGTCCTGGCTCACGGCCCACGGGATACAGCCCGTCGGCATCGCGGCAGCCGGGGAGATTCCCTCAGTCCGCGAATCGCTCGAACGAGCGATCGCCAAGGCCAACCAGCAGGTCTCCCGGGCGGAGTCGATCCGACGTTTCCGCATCATCGACGCGGAGTTCACCGTCGCGAATGGCTATCTGACGCCCTCTCTCAAGCTCAAGCGAAACATTGTCCTCCGCGATTTCGGGGACGAGGTCGACGCGCTCTACGCCGAGGGTGAGGCGGAACGCAATGGGAGCAACATGGACTCTCGCCGGTCACGACGTTGCCGCTTCCGGAAGTAGCGGCCCGGGTACAGTTGTCGCGTTTGCATCACGTTGCCGCGCCTCTGCGGTGGAAAGGCGGATCACCATGCCCGTGCGCCGTTTGAGCGACGGAAGTTGGGAGAATCCCGCGCTGTTCGACGTCGATCCGGCCATGAACCTCCCGAAGATGCTCGCCAGACGAGCAGCGGAGCACCCGGGACAAGTGGCCGTCGAACGTCGGACGGCCGTCGGATCCTGGCGTCCCGTCACCATCGACGAGTTGGTGCGCGGCATCGAGGACACCGCCCGCGGCCTCATCGGCCTCGGGCTCCAGCCCGGTGAGCACTTCGCGATCCTCGCTCCGACCTCCTACGAGTGGGCGGTCTTTGACGCCGCGGCGCTGTCATGCGGGGCGGTCACGGTCCCGATCTATGAGACCGACTCAGCGGCCCAGATCCACCACATTCTCGAAGACGCCCAGGTCGCCCTCGTCGTGACCGCGACCTCGCAGCAAGCCGACCTGGTCGAGTCCGTGCGCGCATCGTCGGTCCGAGACATCATCGCCCTGGACCGCGGCGGCGAACGCCAGATCGCCCAGGCCTCGCGATCGATCGCTCCCGTCGAGGTCGAGGAACGCACGGACTCCGTCGCTCTGAACGACATTGCGACGATCATCTACACCTCCGGCACAACCGGAGCGCCCAAGGGTGTCGAGCTGACCCACGGGAACTTCATCGAGAGCTTCCAGCAGGCCTATGACTTCCTGCCCCAGCTCATCAACGATCCCAAGTCGCGCTCATTGTTGTTTCTACCGGTCGCCCACGTGTTGGCGCGCTTCGTCATGTATGCGCTGTTGACCGGACAAGGCCGCGTCGCCTTCGCTCCCGACACGCACAATCTGGTCTCCGACATTGCGACCTTCAAGCCAACGATGCTGCTGGTCGTACCGCGGGTCCTGGAGAAGATCTACAACCTTGCCTCCTCCCAGGCAGGCGGAGGGGTCTCCTCCCGCGTCTTCTCCTGGTCGGCCCGGCAGGCGCGCGATCTCTCCCTGGCCACCGCCTATGTCGGCGCCGCGCCTCGCTCCGGAGATGGCAACGACGGGACCGACGAGGTTCCCGGTCCGGAGACCTCACAGATCAGGGACCTCACCTCGGTTCCTTCTCCGGGCCCTTCACTGGGTCTGCGGGTGCGCCACCAGATTGCCGATGCACTCGTGCTGTCCAAGGTCCGGAAGGTTCTCGGACCCAATCTGGAGACGATTATCTGCGGGGGCGCGCCGCTGGCGGCCGACCTCGCCAACTTCTATCGCGGACTCGGCCTGACCCTGCTGCAGGGTTATGGTCTGTCCGAGACGACCGGCCCGATCGCCGTCGAGGTTGCCTCCGATTTCCCGCCGGATTCGGTCGGTTTTGCCTGGCCGGGCAACCGGATGAAGATTGCCGACGGCGGGGAACTCCTGTTGCGGGGGATCTCGGTGACCCATGGCTACCATAATCTGCCTGAAGCGACCGCCGAGGCCTTCCATGATGGATGGTTCGCGACAGGCGACCTCGCCTCGATCGACGACACCGGCCACCTGCGAATCACGGGCCGTAAGAAGGAACTGATCGTTACTGCGGGTGGAAAGAACGTCTCCCCCGAGATCCTCGAGGAGGCACTCCAGACTCACCCATTGATCAGTCACGTCATCGTCGTCGGGGACGCCCGCCCCTACATCGGCGCGCTGATCACCCTCGACCCGGAAATGCTGCCCCTGTGGCTGTCGAGCAAGGGCCTCTCCCCTGTCGATCCGGCCCATGCCGCCGGTCTCCCGGAAGTGCGCGCTTCCCTCGATCGGGCGATCGCGAAAGCAAATCGTCAGGTGTCGCGCGCGGAGTCGATCCGGCGTTACCGCATCGTCAATGCGGCGTTCACTATCGAGAACGGGTATTTGACTCCGTCGCTCAAGCTCAAGCGCAACGTCGTCCTTCGCGATTTCGCCGACGAGGTCGACGCCCTGTACACCGAGGGTGAGGCAGAGAAGGCGAGCAGTGACCAATGAGCAAGTGTTGTCGTGCGAACCGAGGAACAAGGCCGCATTGCGTCACCTCGATCCATCCAGAATGCATCGATACGAGGAGAGACAGCAAGCGCTACAGATTGGGCCCGCGCCGCTGGGATGACTGCCCCCAGTCGACGCTCTCCCCTCAGGCCGACTTTCGCTCGACCGGATTGACCTCGTCCAATCCGTCCCTGCTGACCCCGCCCGCAACCGCCCGCTCGGCGTCGCGCACAAAGGCCGCCGCCAGATACTCGCCCGTGAACGAACCCGGTGTCCGAGCCACGTCCTCGGGTGTTCCCTCAGCGATGACACGCCCGCCGCCGGACCCGCCCTCCGGTCCCATGTCGATGACCCAGTCCGCGGACTTGATGACATCGAGATTATGCTCGATGACGATCACCGTGTTTCCCCGGTCGACCAAGGACTGGAGAACCAGCAGAAGCTTGCGGATGTCCTCAGTGTGCAGGCCCGTGGTCGGCTCGTCGAGGACGTAGACCGTGCGCCCCGAGGAACGCCGCTGCAACTCGGACGCCAGCTTGACGCGCTGAGCCTCACCACCGGAAAGGGTCGTCGCCGCCTGGCCGAGCCGCACGTAGCCGAGGCCGACCTCGACAAGGGTGTCGAGGTGACGCGCGATCCGGGGGATGGACTGGAAGAACTCCGCAGCCTCCGCAATCGGCATGTCCAACACATCGGCGACGGTCTTGCCCTTGTAGTGGATCTCCAGGGTCTCGCGGTTGTAGCGAGCTCCGTGGCAGACCTCGCACGGGACATAGACATCTGGTAGGAAGTTCATCTCGATGCGGATCGTTCCGTCGCCCTTGCACGCCTCGCACCGCCCGCCCTTGACGTTGAAGCTGAAGCGGCCCGGGCCGTAGCCGCGGACCTTCGCCTCACTCGTCTCGGCGAACAGCTTGCGGATCAGGTCCCAGACTCCCGTGTAAGTGGCGGGGTTGGACCGCGGGGTCCGTCCGATCGGCGACTGGTCGACATGGACGACCTTGTCGAGGTCGTCCGTGCCCGTCACCGAGCGATGGCGGCCGGGAACAAGGCGCGCTCCGTTCAACCGCGAGGCCAGCGAGCGATAGAGGATCTGATTGACCAAGGTCGATTTACCCGAACCGGACACTCCGGTCACGGCGATGAAGCAGCCGAGCGGGAAGGAGACCGTCACGTCGTCAAGATTGTGCTCGCGTGCCCCACGCACGACGATCTGACGGTGGGGATCGACCGGCCGGCGATGATCCGGCATGGCGACCATCCGGCGTCCCGACAGATAGTCGCCCGTCAGGGACCGTGGGTTCTTCTTGAGATCCTCGACGGTTCCGGAGTGGACGACCCATCCGCCGTTCTCACCCGCACCGGGACCGATGTCGACGATCCAATCGGCCGACTCGATCGTCTCCTCGTCGTGCTCGACGACGATCAACGTGTTACCGAGGTCGCGTAGGCGTTCAAGAGTCGTGATGAGGCGTCGGTTGTCGCGCTGGTGCAGACCGATCGAGGGTTCGTCGAGGACGTAGAGGACGCCCACCAGACCCGAGCCGATCTGCGTGGCCAGTCGAATGCGCTGGGCCTCGCCACCGGACAGCGTCGCCGCACCGCGCGACAGTGTGAGGTAGGTGAGCCCGACATCGACGAGGAAGTTGAGACGGGCGTCGATCTCATGGAGAATCGGCGCCGCGATTGTCGTCGCACGCTCGTCGAGAGAGAGGTCTGCAAGATAGATGCGTGCATCGGCGATCGACAGATCAGAGAGCTCGGCGATGTTGAGAGCACCCAGGCGCACGGCGAGGACCTCGGGCCGTAGACGCGCACCGTGGCAGGCTGGGCAGGGAACCTCGCGCATATACGCGTCCATCTTGGACAACGTGAACTGGGATTCGGTCTCCTCGCGCTTGCGCTCGATGAAGGCGACTGCGCCCTCGAAACCGGTCGTGTAGGACCGTTCGCGACCCCACCGATTGCGGAACTTGACCTTCACCTCATAGTCCCGCCCATAGAGCACCGCGTCGCGAACCTCCTGCGAAAGGTCTCCCCAGGGAGTCTTCACGGAGAAGCCCATTTCGCGGCCTAGGGCGGTGAGCAACTGCAAGTGGTACTTGAAGTTCGAGTTCCACGGGGCCACTGCGCCTTTGGCCAGGCTGAGCTCTTCGTCAGGAACGACGAGGTCGGGATCGACCTCGAGCCGAGACCCGATGCCCGAGCACTCCGGACAGGCACCGTAGGGAGCGTTGAAGGAAAAAGTCCGAGGCTCGATCTCTTCCAACGTCAGCGGGTGGTCGTTCGGGCAGGACCGCTTCTCGGAGAAACGACGCCGACGCTCGGCGTCGTCCTCGGGAAGATCGACCCGGTCGATGATGACCAAGCCCTCGGACAGGCCCAGGGCCGTCTCGACCGAGTCGGTCAGGCGCTGGCGCATCCCGTCGCGCACGACGAGTCGGTCGATAATGACCTCGATATTGTGTTTGAGTTTCTTCTCCAACGTCGGCGGATTCTCAAGACGCACCTGTTCCCCGTCGATGACAGCTCGAGAATAGCCCGAGGCTCGCAGCTGCTCAATCAGATCCTGGTATTCCCCCTTGCGTCCGCGCACGACCGGAGAGAGGACCTGAAAGCGGGTGTCCTCCGGCATCTCGAGGACGCGGTCGACGATCTGCTGGGGTGTCTGGGACTGGATGCGGGCACCGCACACCGGGCAGTAGGCGATCCCGGCGCGTGCGTACAGAAGACGCAGATAGTCATGAATCTCCGTGATCGTCCCGACGGTCGACCTCGGGTTGCGCGAGGTCGACTTCTGATCGATCGACACGGCCGGGGATAGACCCTCGATGAAGTCGACGTCCGGCTTGTCCATCTGACCGAGGAACTGTCGCGCGTAGGACGACAGCGATTCGACGTAGCGGCGCTGTCCCTCGGCGAAGATCGTGTCGAAGGCCAACGAGGACTTTCCGGATCCGGACAAGCCGGTGAAAACGATCATGGAGTCCCGCGGCAGATCGAGGTCGATCCCCTTGAGATTGTGCTGACGGGCTCCCCGGACGATCAGGCGATCACTCACTCATCAATCTTACGTGGCTTCGCCGACATTCGTACATGTGTTCTATCGCACGGCATGTCGTCCGGGTCCCACACACGCGAGGAGATGCCCATCCGACGGGCCAGTGCGGCGCCGACTTGCGCAGGACTCTCCACTGCGGACATGTGCCGGACGCCGGCAATCCGCTCGATCTGAACGTCCGGGGCCTCGCCCGAGCGGATCGTCTCAGCCAGGGCGTCGCCCTTCTCCCAGTCCAGTGCGCCGTCTCCCTGCCCACTGACGAGCAGTACCGGCATCGAAAGCCTCGCCAGGTCCGGGCGCAAATCCGTCGTGGAGAGCACTTCACAGCATTGGGCGTAACCCTCGTCCGAGCATGAGACGAACGCCTGACGGATTCGGTCGACTTCGGCCCGGCCCCTCCCGATCGCGAAGTCTGGGGAGAACCAGCGTTCGAAGGTCGCGTCCACCAGGACGCCCGTTCCCTCGCGCCGAACGAGAGCGGCCTTGTCGACCCACGCCCCGCGCGGCTCGTTGACCGGGCCTGTGCTCATCACCGACAGTGTGAGGACCCGCTCGGGCGCAATCTCGGCGGTCGCCAGGGCGACCATTCCGCCGATCGACAGACCACCGAGATGGAAGTCCGTGATGCCTTGCGCGTCGAGGGCGCGCAGGAGCGCACCGACGAGGTCCTCCATCCGCGCGGGTTCCGTCAGGGGCGCTGGCGCAGAGCCGCCATGGCCCGGAAGCTCCGTCAGCACCAGGCGAACCCGGTCACGCAGCGTGTCGGCGACCCCGTCCCACATGATGTGGCTCGAACCCAAGGAGTGCACAAGAACAAGCACGGGCGCATCCTCGGTCCCGTCAACCGTGGTCGAAAGCTCCCAGTCAGTGACCGAGGTTGCCGCCATGATGTCCTCCTCCGGATGGTTCCTGATCAGTGTGCCCTGCGAGCGTGCCTGCTGCCACTCATCTCGCGGAACAGCATGCCAGCCTCGAGCCCGGCCCGAGTACGGTGGATGCATGGCCATTTTCGTCGTCGAATACGTCTACGACTCCGCTCGCGCCGACGAGGTGGGGGTCGTCCGACCTCGCCACCGCGAGTTCCTCGCCGCTCTGCATGAAGAAGGCGTGAATCTCGCTTCCGGCCCGTGGACCGAGGGCGAAGCCGGAGCGCTCCTCCTCATCCGAGCGGACAGTGCCGAAGGCGCCCTCGCCGCGCTGGATGCGGATCCTCTGCATGAGGCGGGACTCATCGCTCGGCGCACGGCGCGTGGATGGGACCCCGTCATCGGCGCTGTCGCCTGATCGTCAGCCGGCCGGGTCCCCTTCACTCCTGCGAGTCAGTCTTCGCATCGACCTGCTTCTCCAGCGGGCGCGCACACGCTCGATAGCCAAGCTCAATGAGCAGGCAGGCGAACGCGCCGATTCCGATGATCACTGCCCATTGCGCAGCACCGGGCCATTCGAGTGCGAAGAAGGTCCGGGTCAACGGGATGAGGACGCCCAGCACTGCGCCAGCGACCATCAGGGACAACAAGACGATTCGCGACGGCAGCAGTGGTCGTGCGGTGATCGACAGCAGCCACGTCGCCCCCGCCATCAACGTCAGTGTCGCCACCGTCCGGCCCGACACACTTCCGACTCCGACCACCGCGTAGGCCACCAGGGCCGCGAAGGCCAGGACGATGCCCGAGGGCACCGCTAAGGCGAGCGTCCGACGGAGGAAGCCCGGTACGTAGCGTCGTGTGTTCGGACCCAGCGCGATGAAGAACGCTGGGATCCCGATGGTGAACGCGTCGATGTAGGTGAAGTGGCGCGGAAGGAAAGGGTAGGGCCACGCGATCAACGCGGTGAGGACCGCGATGATCGACGCGTAGGTCGTCTTCGCCAGGAACAGCGACGACACACGTTCCATGTTCGCAATGATCCGACGGCCCTCGGCGACAACGCCGGGCAACACGGAGAACTGGCCGTCGACGAGGACGAGCTGGGCGACCGCCTTGGTGGCAGACGCCCCATTGCCCATCGCAATTCCGAGATCGGCGTCCTTGAGCGCCAGCGCGTCGTTGACGCCATCGCCCGTCATCGCAACCGCATGCCCACGTGCCTTGAGCGCGCGGACCATGGCTCGCTTCTGTTCGGGCGTTACACGCCCGAACACGTCATGGGAGTCGACTGCCTCAACGAACTCCGAGGAGTCAAGATCGCTCGGCAGAGTCCGGGCATCACAGGTCCGGGGATCGCCGCCGTCGGGTGAGCGCAGGCCGACACCGCGCGCGATCGTCGAGACGGTCACGGGGTTGTCTCCCGAGATCACGCGCACATGAACACCTTGGTCACGAAAATAAGTGAGAGTCTCTGCGGCATCGGGGCGGATGTCCTCCTCGAGAACGAGCAGGGCCATGGCGACACGCTCTCCCGGGAGATCCTCAGACTGCTGGGTACCCTCGGCATGGACCACTGCGACCACGCGGAGCCCCTGCCCCGCGAGTTCCTCCGCACGGTCGAACAGCGGCTTGTCCGTGGGCCGCGAGGCATCGATGATGATCTCCGGCGCGCCGAGGATCCAGGTTCCGCTCTCGTCACCCCAGGCGGACCATTTGCGTACCGACGAGAACGCGACGGTCCATCCATTCAGTGTGGGCCCACCCTTGCCGGTTCCGGCCACGTCGTCGAGGTTCCCCTCGGACAACGCGTCCGAGATGGCGATCGCAGTCGCATTCGCCCGATCGTTGCTCAGGCCTTCCAACGCCGTTCGCAGCTGTTGCGAGAGGTCGTCGGACACCCCATTCGCGCGCTCCATCGCACGTACACGGATCCCTCCCGTCGTCAGCGTTCCCGTCTTGTCGAGGCACAGTGCGTCGACCCGGGCCAGCGTCTCGACCGCGGGGAGCTCCTGGACGAGGACCCCGCGTCGCGCGAGCGTGGCCGACCCGAGGGCAAAGTTCATCGACGTCAGCAGAACAAGACCCTGGGGAATCATCCCGACGACGGCGGAAATCGCCAGCACGAGGGCCGAGCGCCAGGCATCCGCGCCCCCGCCGGCAATCCGCGTCTGTGACCAGACCATGAGGACGACCACGGGAACGATCACCCACGAGATCACGCGCAGGACCTTATTGATGCCCTGTTGGATCTCCGACGTGGACAACGAGAACTGTCGGGCCTCCTTCGTGATGCCCTGGGCATAGAGGTTCTTCCCAACGGCCGTGGCGCGCACTATTCCCGATCCCGCGACAACGGCCGTGCCCGCCAGGACCTTGTCGCCCGTCCCCTTGCGGATCGGGACCGACTCCCCGGTCAACATCGATTCGTCGATGTCGAGGCCGCTAACCTCGACGAGCTTCCCGTCGATCGGCACCTGATCGCCCAGTTTCAGCTCGACGACATCGTCGAGCACGATCTGAGCCGTGGGAATCTCTGTCCGAGCTCCATCCCGGACGACGACCGCTCGGGGCGCCTCGACGATCGCAAGGGCATCGAGCGTCCGTTTTGCCCGATACTCCGACGCGATTCCGATGAGAGCGTTGATGATCATGACACCACCGAAGATCGCGTCCCGCCAATTGCCGACAACCAGCACGACGATCATGGCGGCCGTGAGAATCCCGTTGAACAGCGTGAAGATATTGGCCTTGGCGATCGAGGCGAGCGAGCGAGAGGTCGAATTCTCGACCTCATTGGTTTCTCCACGGGAGCGGTGATCCTCGACCTCGGCGGTCGTCAGACTGGTGTCAACGGAATCCATGTGTCTCCTGGGTCGTGGCCGTCCGCGGTGGCATCCGGCTCACCCCTCACGTTACCGGCAACCTCTGCGAAGGCACCCGCTGAAGCCATGGATCGGCCCCAACGCGGCGATACTGGACTGAAGTCGGTCAGGACCGGGGACCCTGAGCCACCTCGTCGGTCGTCTCGGATCCCTCGACGGTGCTGGCTGCGGCGGTCCGTTCGTCCGAACGCGATTTGAGAATTGAGGCAACCACGGTGATGACGAGTGTCCCGGCGATGACGCCGAGCGACACCGGGATTCCGATATCGGGAACGTTCTCGAATCCCTGGCCTCCATTGAGGAACGGCAGGGTGTTCTCATGCAGGGCGTGGAAGACCAACTTGACGCCAATGAATCCGAGGATGAGCGCCAGGCCGTAATGCAGATAGACGAGCTTTTCCAGCAGTCCGTCGATGAGGAAGTAGAGCTGACGAAGGCCCAGCAGCGCGAAGGCGTTGCAGGCGAAGACCAAGAACGGTTCCTTCGTCAGGCCGAAGATCGCGGGGATCGAGTCGAAAGCGAACATCAGGTCCGCCGAGCCGAGCGCGAGGACGACGAGCAGAAGCGGGGTCATGTAGGTGCGCCCACCGTGTCGCTGGAGGAACTTCCCACCCACGAACCCGTCCGTGACCGGAAAGATCCGCCGCACGACGCGCACGAACCGGTTCTCCTTGTACCCGTCCTCCTCTTCTTTCTGGTCGTCCCGCTCGACGCCTTGGCGAGCCTGGGAGACCGCGGTCCACAGGAGCCATGCTCCGAAGATGAAGAAGACCCAGGAGAAGCGCTCGATGAGCGCTGCCCCGATAAGGATGAAGACGAGTCGCAGCAGCAGAGCAATGATGATGCCCGACAGCAGCGCCTTCTGCTGGTACTCACGCGGAACTCGGAACGAGTTCATGATGATGACGAAGACGAAGAGGTTGTCGAGCGACAGCGACCATTCCGTCATCCAGCCTGCGTAGTACTCGGCGGCGTAGATGCCCCCATAGATGCCCCAGATCCCGAGGCCGAAGAGGAGGGCGAGGCCGACATAACCGAGTGTCCACGAGGCTGCTTCACGCATGGAGGGAGCATGGGGGGTTCGGACATGTCCGACGATGTCGATAGTGATGAGCACGATGACTGCGACGGCCAGACCGACCCAGCCGAGCACATGAACGTCCAAGGGGAACCTCTCGGAATATGAGGAGACACGGCTGAGGTCTCTTCCCACCCGAGCACCTGCCCACGAACTCCGGGTGACGGCACCGAGCGCCCGCGGTGACGATCATGTCACCCGGTCGCCGCGATGGCGGTGCCGCACTTGTCGGGATTACTCCCCTCGTGCTCAGTCTACCCTGACACGTGCTCCCCGCCACTGGCAGACCGCGCCCGACGCCTCACATCGGTGTGCGGGGTTCCTCATCCGGCTCGCATCTGGCGCAGTTCCTTCTTGAGGTCGCCGATCTCGTCGCGCAGGCGTGCGGCGATCTCGAACTGGAGGTCCTGCGCCGCCTGGCGCATCTGGGCGGACAGCTCGTCAATCAGGTCGACCAGCTCCTGCTCAGCTGCCTTCCCGAGCCTCTCGCGTGCAGACTTCGCCCGATCCAAGGTCTCCTCGGAGGCCCGCGAATGGCCGATCGATGTGCCGGAGCGCTCCCGTCGGTAGCCGCCCTCAAGCAACGACTCCGTGTCGATCTGCTCGCGCGCGAGCATGTCAGTGACGTCGGAGATCTTCTTGCGCAGGGGTTGGGGATCGATCCCGTGCTCGGTGTTGTACGCGATCTGGAGCGCCCGACGCCGCTCCGTCTCATCGATGGCCTGGCGCATTGAGTCGGTGATGTTGTCGGCGTACATGTGGACTTCACCCGAGACATTGCGAGCCGCCCGTCCGATCGTCTGGATGAGGGACCTCGTCGATCGGAGGAAGCCTTCCTTGTCGGCGTCGAGGATCGACACGAGCGAGACCTCGGGAAGGTCCAAGCCTTCCCGGAGGAGGTTGATGCCGACCAGGACATCGAACTTGCCCATGCGCAGTTCCCGCAACAGTTCGACGCGACGCAGCGTGTCGACGTCGGAATGGAGGTACTCGACCTTGACCCCCCGTTCGGCGAGATAGGTGGTCAGGTCCTCTGCCATTTTCTTCGTCAGAGTCGTCACCAGGACACGTTCACTGCGCTCAACCCGTCCCCGAATCTCTTCTAGCAGGTCGTCGATCTGTCCCTTCGTCGGCTTGACGACGATCTTCGGGTCGATCAGACCAGTCGGACGGATGATCTGCTCGACCACGCCGTCGGACCGGCCGAGTTCGTAGGGGCCGGGCGTCGCCGACAGGTACACGGTCTGACCAATCCGCTCCTGGAACTCGCCCCACTTCAGGGGCCGATTGTCCATCGCGGAGGGAAGGCGGAATCCGTGATCGACTAGGGTTCGCTTGCGGGACATGTCCCCCTCGAACATGCCACCGATCTGGGGAACCGTCACGTGGGACTCGTCGATGATCAGCAGGAAGTCGTCCGGGAAGTAGTCGAGCAGCGTGTGTGGGGGTGTCCCCGGTCCACGGTCATCGATGTGACGGGAGTAGTTCTCAATGCCCGAGCAGCTCCCGATCTCCTTCATCATCTCGAGGTCATAGGTCGTGCGCATCCGCAAACGCTGCGCTTCCAGGAGCTTGCCCTGTGACTCGAACCAGGAGACCCGTTCTTCTAGCTCATCCTCGATCGTCGTGATGGCCCGTGACATGCGTTCCTCCCCCGCAACGTAGTGGGAGGCCGGAAACAGGTAGATGTGATCGACCTCATTGATGATGTCGCCCGTCAGCGGATGGAGGACGGCGAGAGAGTCGACTTCGTCGCCGAAGAGTTCAATCCGAATCGCGAGTTCCTCGTAGACCGGGATGATCTCCACCGTGTCGCCCCGCACGCGGAATGTGCCACGGGTGAACGCCACATCGTTGCGCACGTACTGCATGTTGACGAACGCTCGCAGAAGGTCGTCGCGGTCGATGTGCATCCCGCGGCTGAGTTCCACCATCCGCGCGACGTATTCCTCGGGCGTGCCCAGTCCGTAGATGCAGGACACGGAGGAAACAACGACCGTGTCGCGTCGGGTCAGCAGCGAGTTCGTTGCGGAGTGACGCAGACGCTCGACCTCGTCGTTGATCGAGGAGTCCTTCTCGATGTAGGTGTCGGTCTGGGGGACATAAGCCTCGGGTTGGTAGTAGTCGTAGTAAGAGACGAAGTATTCGACCGCGTTGTTCGGCAGCAGACCCTTGAACTCAGCCGTCAACTGGGCGGCCAGTGTCTTGTTCGGCTCCATGATGAGCGCCGGACGTTGCACTTTCTCGATTAGCCAGGCGGCTGTCGCCGACTTGCCGGTGCCGGTCGCACCCATCAACACGATGTCCTGTTCACCCGCCTGGAGACGCTCCGCCAGCTCCTCGATCGCGTGGGGTTGATCGCCCGAGGGCGAGTACTCCGAGACGACCTCGAAGGGGTGCTCCTGGCGCAGGATGGTCCGCTCGATGGTCATGGTCCAACGGTAGGCGAGACCAGAGGCATCTGCGTCATCGGCGCGACGGATGACGGACGGCCTAGGATGGCCGACGGCATCGCGTCCGCATTGCTGCGGACCCGATCACAAAGGAGGACCATGAGCGAGCGCACCCCCGACCTCCCCGGGTGGTGGAGGACTTCAACCGTCTACCAGGTCTAGCCGCGATCGTTCCAGGATTCGGATGGAGACGGGATTGGCGACATCCCGGGCATCATCCGCCGCGTGCCCTATCTGCACCGTCTCGGAGTCGATGTCGTTTGGCTGTCACCGGTCCTCCGCTCCCCCATGCAAGACAACGGCTACGACATCTCCGACTATGAGGACATCGATCCGATCTTCGGCACGCTCGGTGACCTCGACGCTCTCGTCGAAGCTCTCCACGAGCGTGGCATGCGCCTGGTGATGGATCTCGTCGTCAATCACACGTCCAGCGAGCACTCCTGGTTCCGAGACTCCCGCACGCCGGGTTCGCCGTGCCACGACTGGTACATCTGGCGCGATCCGAAGCCTGGAGCCCATCCAGATCCCGCAGCTCCGGCGGGGACTCCCCGCGGTGACGAGCCAAATCCGTGGATGAGCGCGTTCTTCGGCCCGGCGTGGACGTGGGACGCCGAACGCGGCGAGTATTACCTCCATCTGTTCGCGCCCGGTCAGCCCGATCTCAATTGGGACAATCCCAACGTCCGCCTGGAGATCTTCGCAATGATGCGCCGGTGGCTCGATCGCGGGATCGACGGCTTCCGGATGGACGTCATCAATCTGATTTCCAACGACCAGGCGCGCGCGACAACCGATCCTTCCCGTGGGGAGCTCGACATGGTGTTCCAGTTCGAGCACATGGCACTGGATCAGGAGAACGGGAACAGATTCTGTCCGATTCCTCTTCATCTGCCCGCCATGAAGCGGACCCGTGCCCGCTGGAATCTCGGGCTGTCGGGACACGGGTGGAATGCCTTGTACCTGTCGAATCATGACCAGGCGCGCCCGGTTTCCCGCTACGGCGATCCCGTCTCCCATCGGCACGCCTCGGCCACCGCCTGGGCCGGTATGCTCCACGCTCATCAGGGCACCCCCTTCGTTTATCAGGGCGAGGAGATCGGTATGGCGAACTACCCGTGGGCCGACATCAGCGAGCTCCGCGACGTGGAGACGCTCGGCTACTGGCACGAACATGTCGAAGTCGAAGGAGAGAACCCGGCCGCCGTCTGGCCCGGGATCGTCGCCGGGAGCCGTGACAATGCGCGGACTCCGATGCAGTGGGATGGCACGCCGGGAGCAGGTTTCACCACGGGCGATGCCTGGCTCCCGGTCAACCCCGATCATCTCGATGTCAACGTGGCGGCGCAGGTCGGTGTGCCTGGATCGACCTTCGAATTCTTCCGACGGATGATTTCGCTGCGCCACAGTCTCCGCGTCCTCGTCGACGGTGACTTCGACCTGCTCGAGCCCGATCACCCCGTTCTGTGGTGGGTACGCAGACTCTGGCATGGACGAACCTTCGACGCCGTCGCGAATATGTCATCGGACGGCCTTCTCTGGGACCTACCCGAGGGTGACGTCGTCCTCGCGAATTGCGCTCCTCCGGTTCACGGGCACCGACCGGCAGACCGACTCTCCCCCTGGGAAATGCGCTGGATCGTCTCCTGAATCAATCCTCGCGAAGGAACCATCGGGCGATGATTGCGTCGACCAGGATCGCGAGGTCGTCACGGGTCCCTGCGTTGTCGATCCAGATCGTCGCGACCCTGCGACGCTCGGTCATGTCGGCCTGTGCCGTCATACGGCGGTCAGCCTCATCGGAGGGCATCCCACGGTCCTCCAGACGCGTCAACCGGAGCGACCGGGAGGCATCGACGACGAGGACCGCATCGAAGAGCTCCTCCATTCCCGTCTCGACCAGAAGCGGGACGTCGTAGATCGCCAGAGAGTTCGACGGAGCCGCACGCATGATGTCGCGTGCGGCACGGGCGATGAGCGGATGGGTGATCGACTCGAGTCGGGCTCGCGCCCGAGCTTGCGCGAAGACGATCCGTGCCAGCGCCGCACGGTTCAGGCTCCCGTCCGCGTGCAGGACCCCCGGTCCGAATTCCTCCACGACACGGGCCAGTCCCTCAGTCCCAGGCTCAACGACCTGTCGCGCGAGCTCATCGGCATCCGCGATGATCGCGCCGTGACGTCGGAAAGCGGCCGTGACCGTCGACTTGCCGGCACCCACTCCCCCGGACACTCCGATGCGGGGAGCACGCGACGTCGGCAGAACCATCGGGCGGAGCAACTGGGCAGTCGCCCCGCCCCGGCGCACAAAGTCCGGGCGGTCCCAACGGGTGCGTTCCTCAACCGACGACGTCAGTGTGGCGATGAGGTCGCGGACCCCGCGCAGACCGTCGGTGTCAGGCTCGCCCGTGCCGGTGGGCAGACCGACGAGAATCGCTGGAACAGCGTCGGTCCCCCACGCCCGGGCATGGTCCTGCACAGTAGTGAGAACCGCGTAATAAACGGCATTGTCGAGCGGGTCGTCTGCACCGGTGCCCGCGATCACATCCACTCCGGACGTGGCGAGGGACTCGAGAAGACCTGCCACCGGCGCGGTGCTGGAGACACGTGAGCGGGAGTCCCGAGCAGTCGATTTCACCGACGCGACGCGGCCGGCGGCGTTCCCGGTCGCCCGGTGCGCCAGTGCCGACTCATCTGCCTGCCCCCACAGCGTGATCGATCCGCAGGTGGTCGATCCGAGGGCGACCACGGCGTCCGGGCGCAATTCGCCGAGAAGAACCCGGATGCCTACCACTGCCTCGCGCGCAGTCGGAGCAAGAAAGCGTTTCTCGAGCCGAACCTCATCGCCTTCATGCTCGACGGAATCCGGGAGGAGGGACAGGATCCGGGCCGACATGGTCGCCTCCTGACCAGGAAGGACGGCGAATGCGGTGACGAGGACGAACATGTCTTCAGGCTAACGTCGGCGTCGACCGCGCAATCCATCACACGCCCGCACGCGCAAAAGAGGCCCGCACCAGAAGGTGCGGACCTCTTTCTCCCGTGGAATGAGGATCAGACCAACCCTCACTCCTCGAGAATCAGTTGCTGGACGTCAGCTTCTCGCGCAGGGCCGCGAGGGCCTCATCCGATGCCAGCGTGCCCTCGGTGTCGACCGGGTTGGAGTAGGAAGCCTGCTCCTCGACCGAAGCACTGCCGGTGGACTCGTTGTCCTCGTTGAGGGCGCGTGAGACCTGGGCCTTGTGGGCCTCCCAGCGAGTCTGCGCCTCAGCGTATTGCGCTTCCCAGGTTTCCCGTTGGGTGTCGTAGCCTTCCATCCACTCCTGGGTCTCGGGATCGAAGCCCTCGGGGTACTTGTAGGTGCCGTTCTCGTCGTACTCCGCAGCCATCCCGTACAGCGACGGATCGAAGTCGTCGGAGTTGGGGTCGACGCCCTCATTGGCTTGTTTGAGGGACAGCGAGATGCGGCGACGCTCGAGGTCGATGTCGATGACCTTGACGAAGACCTCTTCGCCGACCTTGACGACCTGCTCGGGCAGGTCGACGTGACGCTGTGCCAGTTCGGAGATGTGGACCAGGCCCTCGATGCCGTCCTCGACGCGGACGAACGCTCCGAAGGGGACGAGCTTCGTGACCTTGCCCGGCACGATCTGACCGATCGCGTGCGTGCGGGCGAAGGCCTGCCATGGGTCCTCCTGGGTCGCCTTGAGCGACAGAGAGACGCGCTCGCGATCCATGTCGACGTCCAGGACCTCGACCGTGACCTCCTGGCCGACCTCGACCACCTCGGACGGGTGGTCGATGTGCTTCCAGGACAGTTCGGAGACGTGCACCAGACCGTCGACACCACCGAGGTCGACGAAGGCACCGAAGTTGACGATCGATGAGACCGTCCCCTTGCGGACCTGTCCCTTCTGCAGCGTGTGCAGGAAGTTCGTGCGGACCTCGGACTGCGTCTGCTCGAGCCATGCCCGGCGGGAGAGGACGACATTGTTGCGGTTCTTGTCGAGTTCGATGATCTTCGCCTCGAGCTCACGACCGATGTAGGGCTGGAGGTCACGGACACGACGCATCTCGACCAAGGAGGCCGGGAGGAAGCCGCGAAGGCCGATGTCAAGGATCAGACCACCCTTGACGACCTCGATGACGGTGCCGGTGACGACGCCGTCCTCCTCCTTGATCTTCTCGATCTTGCCCCACGCGCGCTCATACTGAGCGCGCTTCTTGGACAGGAGCAGACGGCCTTCCTTATCTTCCTTCTGGAGGACGAGGGCCTCGATCTTGTCACCCACCGCGACGACCTCGTCAGGATTGACGTCGTGCTTGATGGAGAGCTCTCGGGAGAGGATGACGCCCTCGGTCTTGTAACCGATGTCGAGGAGGACCTCGTCGTGGTCGACCTTGACGACTGTGCCCTCGACGATGTCACCATCATTGAAGTACTTGATGGTCTCGTCAATGGCGGCGAGCAGGTCCTCGGTGGACCCGATGTCGTTCACAGCAACCTGCGGAGTGGAGCTTCCGGGCTGCGCGGTGGTGGTGGTCATGTAGTTGTGTTCTCCGAAACGGACGATCTAGTGTGTGGACAGTGTCAGTGTGAGCTGATTCACGATCCCGAGCTGGGTACGGCAAACCTGCGCACAGTTATAAGAGTCTAGCAGGACGCGGTGCCGAATCCAGACCGTTCGGGCACTCGATGTGCCCCGATCGGCAGCCGTTCTCGAGTCCCGATCGGTCCGTGGCCTCGCCGTCGGACAGTCGGGCGTCAGTGGGCCGCTTCCATCCATGAATGCCCGACCCCGACGGCCACTTCGAGCGGCACGTCCATATGGACCGGGGAGGCCATCTCGGTGCGCACGATGCCTTCGACCTGCTCACGCTCGCTCTCGGCGACCTCGATGATCAATTCGTCGTGGATCTGCAGGAGGAGACGTGAACGCAACCTCGCCTCCGACAGAGCCTTGTCCGCGCGGACCATCGCGATCTTGATGATGTCGGCGGCCGATCCCTGGATCGGAGCGTTGAGCGCCGCGCGCTCGGCCATCTCCCGGCGCTGCCGGTTGTCGGACGCCAGGTCAGGCAGGTAGCGCCGCCGATGGAACATCGTCTGCGTGAAGCCGTCGTGGCGGGCTTGCTCGACCAGGCTCGCCAGATAATCGCGGACACCGCCGAAACGCTCGAAGTAACGCTCACGCAGATCGGCTGCCTCCGGAACGGAGATGCCCAGTTGCTGGGCCAGCCCATAGGAGGAGAGCCCGTAGGCGAGCCCATAGGACGTCGCCTTGATGCGCGAGCGCTCCTGAAGTGTGACCTCGTCGACCGGTGTTCCGAAGATCATCGAGGCCATCGTCCGGTGGAGATCCTCGCCCGTGTTGAAGGCGTCGATGAGGCCTCCGTCGCGCGAGAGATGGGCCATGATCCGCATCTCGATCTGCGAATAGTCGACGCTCATCAGACATTCGTAGTCGGGACCTGCGACAAAGCCATGACGGATCCGCAGCCCGTCGGCCGTGCGCGCCGGAATGTTCTGGAGGTTCGGGTCCGAGGATGCCAGCCGCCCGGTCGCGGCGACGACCTGGGAGAACGTCGTGTGGATCCGCTGGTCGTCCCCGACAGACCCCTGGAGTGTCTCGACCATCTGAAGGAGTTTGATCCGGTCGCGATGCATCAGCAAGTGCTCGAGGAACGGGTTCTGCGTGCGCGTCCACAGCTCCTGCAACGCGTCCGCGTTCGTCGTGTAGCCGGTCTTCGTCCGCTTCGTCTTCGGCAGATCGAGCTCGGTGAAGAGCACCTCCTGCAGCTGCTTGGGGCTTGAGAGATTGACTTCATGGCCGATGTCCTTGTACGCCTCGCTCGCGGCTCGCTCAACGCCAGAGGAGAGCTCACCGTGCAGTTCGGCGAAGACAGACGGATCCACGGCGATGCCGGTGTCCTCCATCCGTTCCAGCACTGCTTGGACCGGCAGCTCGATGTCTTCGAGAAGGTCGTACTCCCCATGGTCTTCGAGGACAGGACGGAGAATCACCGCGAGCTCAGCAACGGCGCGTACGGACTCGACGGCCAGTGCCTGGGCCGATGTCGGGCCATTCTCGCGCTCCGGAGACTCCATCAGGTCGTCGACCTCGAAGAGCGCATCGGAATCGCCGGTCGCTCCGATCTCTCGCGACAGGTAACGGGTCGCCAGGGCCTCGAGGTCATACCCGCGCTGCTCGGGTCGGGCCAGATAGGCCGCCAGCTCGACGTCGAACGCCGGCGCGTTCATCCTCCATCCGCGTCCTCGCAGTGCGTGCCACGACCCCTTGCCGTCGTGGACGACGAGACCGAGTGCTCCCGAGAGATATTCCCCCAGTGCCGTGTCCTGACCGGGAGTCAGCTCCGAGGTCTCCACGACCAACACCCGGTCCCCTTGCAGAAGGGCGATCCGCTCGGCGTCACCGCGAGCGGGACGGCGCGGCCCCTCGACCCACAGGGCGACCGGGTCGTCTCCCAGGCCGACGAGCCACTGACTCAGGTCGGTATCCGGGACGACTACGGTGATGTCGGTGGTTGCGCCCGGCGCGCCCTTCCCATCGGGTCCGCCGGAGCCGTCGGGTGCGTCCTCGTTCGCGACGGAACCCGACCCGGAAGCGATGCCGACGTCGGCAACCGCCAGAACCCGGGAACGCAGCGCTGAGAACTCGAGAACATCGAAGAGGTCGTCCAGGGCCCGTCGATCCGTCGGCCCGCGTCGCATGTCATCAACGTCGATTCCCACATCGAGGTCGGTCAGCAGGTGGTTGAGACGGCGATTGCGTCGGACATCGTCCACATGCTCGCGCAGAGTCTCACCCCGCTTACCGCCGACCTCATCGGCATGGTCAAGGAGATTCTCCAGCCCACCCCATTTGGCGAGCCATTGGGCAGCAGTCTTGGGGCCGACCCCGGGGACACCAGGAAGATTGTCAGAGGTCTCGCCCACCAGCGCGGCCAATTCCGGATATGACTGAGGGGCCAAGCCATATTTCTCTTGGACGGCTTCCGGGGTCATCACCCGCAAATCTCCTGGCCCTTGGCCGGGGTAGAGGACGGTGACGTTGTCGGTGATGAGCTGGAAGGAATCGCGGTCCCCAGACGCCACGAGGACACGCCAGTCCTTGGCGTCTCCTTCTGTCGCGAGCGTCGCGAGAATGTCATCGGCCTCGTAGTTCTCCTTCGTCAGAGACAGGATCCCCATCGCGGTGAGAACCTCGCGGATGAGCTCGACCTGGCCCTTGAACTCCTCGGGCGTGTCGGCGCGTGTGCCCTTGTACTCGGGATACTCATCCGTGCGGAACGAATGACGCGACAGGTCGAACGCAACCGCGATCCGGTTGGGGCGTTCCTGATCGAGCAGACGCACGAGCATTGAGACGAAGCCGTAGACGGCGTTGGTGAACTGACCCGTCGAGGTGCGGAACGTGTCGGTCGGCAACGCATAGAACGCGCGGAAGGCCATGGAATGGCCATCGATGATCAGCAGAGTGTCCTTCACACATGCCACCCTAGAGGGCATGGAGAACACCGACGAGACAAACACCGAATCGGAGCGTGCCGCGACGGACCGGCCGACCGCATCCTCGGTGGGGCAGCACTGGCCCGGGTCATTGATGGACCGGATGGGGATGGAGGTCGTCGAGAACACTGCCGAACGCACGGTCCTGACAATGCCGAGCCGAGGGAACCTCCAGCCCATCGGTCTCCTGCACGGTGGTGCCTCTGCGGCCCTGGCCGAGAGCGCGGCATCGTTGGCCTCGAGCGTTCATGCCGCGAAGGTTTGTCCGAGTGGACGCGGTCACGCCGTCGGCGTCGAGCTGTCGATCTCACACGTGCGCTCGACCCGGGTCGGTCTCGTGACTGCTACGGCGAGCGCCCTTCACCTGGGTCGGACATCCGCCATCCACCTGGTCCAGATCACGTCCGCCGACGGTCGTCTGTTGGCCAGCGCACGAGTCTCGAACCGCATCATTGACGATCAGGAGGTCTGAGCCGGTCGACGAGGCTGCGCCCCTCACCGATCCGCCACGGCGATCAATCACACACGCCCAGAGGGTGTGAACAAATGCTCATCACCGTTTATGCAGGTCACAGCACATATGGCGCGATACTTTGAGTACCCCGAGTGGGATTCGAACCCACAACAAGCCGGGTTTGAGCCGACCGCCTCTGCCAGTTGGGCTATCGGGGCTAGGCGAAAGAACGCCTCTCAAGGATAGGATACCGACCATTGAAAGAACAATCTGAGGACTGAACATGACTGCAGATGAGACCGCACCGCGTCGGGTGCTCGTGGCCGAGGACGAGACCCTGATCCGGCTCGACATCGTCGAGACGCTGACGGGTGCCGGCTTCGAGGTCGTCGCCGAGGCCGGTGATGGTGAGGAAGCGGTGAAGCTCGCCCTCGAGTTTGAGCCTGACCTGTGTGTGATGGACGTCAAGATGCCCAAGATGGACGGCATCACGGCCGCCGAGAAGATCCTCAAGGAGCTCTCGTGCGCGGTCGTCATGCTGACTGCCTTCAGCCAGACGGAACTGGTTGAGCGTGCTCGCGACGCCGGGGCGATGGCCTACGTCGTCAAGCCGTTCAGCCCGGCCGACCTGATTCCGGCCGTTGAGATTGCCATCTCACGTCATCAGGAGATCGAATCGCTTGAGGAGGAGATCGCCGATCTTTCCGATCGCTTCGAGACCCGCAAGCGCGTTGATCGTGCCAAGGGCCTGCTGATGAAGAATATGGGAATGAGCGAGCCCGAGGCCTTCCGTTGGATCCAGAAGACCTCGATGGATCGTCGTCTGTCCATGCGCGAGGTGGCCGACGCCGTCATCGATCAGGTCGACGACTAAGAGATACCGCACTCCTGCAGTGCTCCGCTCCCGCACGAGCGGAGGAGCCCGCCGCACCGCGAGGTGCGACGGGCTCCTCCATGCGCCATCGCGCTCACTGGTTCCTCCCCACGCCCACGAGAGATTCACGCCTCACGTGCGAGGCACGTTCCGCGGCGCGAGCCGGACACGAACAGGGCGGGCTCCCCCACCAAATGAGGGAACCCGCCCCCAAGCCCTTCCCCAGGAGAAAGGGCCGTCTTCGGCCGGAGCTTCTGGCCGAACGCTCAGCGTCCGCCGAGCGTCTGGAGCTGCTCCAGCGAGCCATACAGCTCAACGAGCCGAGCAAACTCGTCCTCGTCATAGAAGGACAATTCGCCGCCGGTGAAGTCCTTCGCCGCTTCGATGACAAAGCGAACCGTCGACTCCACCACCGCCAGATCGGTCGCACCTGTCCCCGAGCCGGGCACCGCGCTCTGAGTGGTGATCGCCACACCGACGACAGGTGCCGAGGTCGCGACGGCCGGCTGGAGGATCGAATTCATGTGGTAGATCCCATTGCCGTACGGCGTGATGTCCTGCGTCGTGATCGGAATCGTCACCGGCAGCAAACCACTGGCACGTTCGGCGGCGCTGAGCAGGCCCTCGCTGACGCGCAAGATGTAACCGGACTTCACGGTCGGGGTGATCGCGAAGCCGCGATGATTGCAGATCCGATTGCCCTTGGTCGTATCGACCGACAGGATCGCGTCCATGCCAGCCGAGACCTCGTAGGTGTTGTTGGCCTCCGGGGCGACAGCTCCGTCCATGAACGGAACCGGATCGTGCGGACGGGTCGGCGCATCTGGATCGATGTGCGTCGCGACGATGACGTCACCGGGCAGCCGATCGCCGCGACGCGCCATGTCGGCCAGGCTCGCCGCAGCCGAGACCGCCGTCAATGCTCCGTCTCCGTCGGAGACGAACCCGATGCGCTCCGGACGGGCGCCGAGCCCGCCGAGGCGACCGACGATCCCCAGCGTCGGAGCCGATCCTCCGGCCGACTGTCCTGCAGTCCCGGGGATCAGCACCGACACGAAGTCCGTGGCCCCCTTCTCGCCCTCAACGGTCGTCACCTCGATTCCGTTCAGACCGTAGCCGCGCCACCATTGCGCGACGCGCTCACCCGACGCCGCCGGATCGTCGAGCAAATCGAAGGCCTCGAGGACGTGCTTCCATGACATGTGTGTTTTCCCTTCGTGTGAGTGTGGATGGGCATGTGCCCATCTCAGGAGGCCGCCACTCCAGCGACCAAACGGTGGAAGAGGATCGATCCCGCCGCCACCACCGCATCGATGACGGGGACCCCGAGATCGGCCTGCAACCGCGGCGCCAGGCCGATCGTCGTCATTCCGGTGCAGGCCTGCATGATGACGTCAACGCCGTCACCCACGACCTCGCGGGCGCCCTCGATGCACGCGTCATATCCCGTGGCTGTGCGCAAATCGTTCGTCGTCTCAACCCCACGGGGTTGGACCGCGACCTGCAGATGGGCTCCGAGAACGTCGACGACACTCGCCGGGGTGTCCGGCGTGAGGTCGAGGACGCCGACCCGCCGTCCGGATGCCAGTGCGAGGGCCGCCGCACAGCTGCCCGCTCCGACGACGGGAACGTCCACCGCCATCCGAGTCTGCTCAAGGGCGGGGTCGGCGGCGCAACTGATCAGCAGAGCGTCAACGCCCTCGTCGGACACGAGGTACCGAGCCAGCTCGACAATCTTCGGCTCCGCGGCGAGGTGCGAGGCGTCGTCGTGGATCCCGTCGGGCTGATCGGGAATGCATACGGAGATCGTCCGGAATCCGAACCGGTGCTCCAGAACCCGCCCGTGGGCATCGAGCAATTCCGGATCAGTCGTCGTCAGGACGCGAATGACGCCAATCAGTGGTGCTGGTCCCCGTGTGGTCATGACGGTGTTCCGTCCGTGTGGGCACCGACCAGCTCCGCGGCGATCCGGGCGCTGAGGGATCGCGCGGACAGGACCGGGACTCTCAGGGCCGCCCCGAAACGTGCGCGATGTGCCCGGCCATATCCGATGCAGTCAAGGACGAGCGCGCTCGCTCCCGACCCCGAGAAGGCCTCGATCGCGCGATCCTCGTCCTCGGACGACGCGACATACGGCGAGGACGCCGCAATGACGAGGCCGATCCCGGTGCCCAGGAGCCGGGTGTATTTCGCCCGGACCTCCTCGATCTGGCGATCGAGCGGGCACAGAACCGCCAACGTCGACCCCGGGGCAAGCACCGATCGCAATGTGTCGGCCAACAAGAGGTCCGGCAGGAGCATCGGAACGTGATGCGTCAGCTCGGGGAACCCTCCCGAGCACGCGATGAGGATCGCATCGGCCTCCGGCTCAAGACGGTCGATCAACGCCTGCATCCGCTCCACGACGTGCGAGCGGCCGAACACAGCCGACGATCCATCGCGCAGCCGACTGACGAGCACCTCGTCACCCAAAACGGGGGTCAACCGTGAGATCTCCCCCCGGGTCAGCTCGTCGAGCGCCCCGCCCTCGAGGATGTGGACTCCCGGAATGAGGTCCCGGATCTCGGGAGTGACGTCCACCCGTGGCGACTGGCCGACCGTGAGGACAGCGAGCGTCCCACCGAACGTCCCGCCACTGTGATCAATGGTCATCTTAGAAAATCCTTCCCACGGCGTACAACGAGTCACCGGCAATAAATCCGGCTCCGACCAGCGAGGACTCGGACTCGCCCTCGGTACCTCGACGGCGGCGCCACCACCAGCGGAAGGCCAGCGCAGCGAAGACCATCCAGCACGCATTCGCGGTCGCTACGAGCAGTCCTGTTGCGAACATGACGCCGAGCTGGCGCTTCGTTCCACCGAGCAGCTGCAGGATCGCCCCAGGGATCGCCCAGAGGATCAGATTGTGCGTCACCGAGGGATCCGTCAACCCGGCCTTGATCGTGTCGGCGAAGACCTTCGCCGTGGGAGGCAGCTGTCCCTGCGAGAAGAAGGTGTGCCACAGGAGAGCGACCATCCCGATCGCGACCGCGAACCACATCGTGCCCGCAATCAATTGCTGACGACGTCCCTCCAGTTCGAAGGCCTTCCAATTTGGCTCCCCTCGACGGAGCAGCCACCCGGCCTTGAGGTCGTAGCCCATGTCGGCGAACGCTGGCCCCGTCGAGGCGCAATAGCCGACGAGGACGAGCAGGGGAACCTGCGGCATATGGATGACGAGGCCGATCACCAGGAAGATCAGCGTCACGGCAAAGGACGGGAACCACCCCGCCTGCATCGCGGCGACACCCACGATCACCTCGTGGACAATCGCCGCAAACGCAGCGAAGAGCACCCATCCGATGAGCGCGGGCACGGAAAGGTCGACGACCAGTCCCGTGACGGTGGCCGTGACCACGGCACCGAGGACGAAGAGGATGTATCCCGTGATGAAGCTCCGGCGCAGTCGAGCGGAGCTCACCGTCGCAACGGTGCTCGGGTCGCCGGGCGTCTCCGATGCCTCGAAGGCATCCACCCCGTCGGCCTCTGCCGTGTCCTGTCGCGCAGTCGTCGTCTCCGGGGCCTTCCCCCGACGACGCAGCCGGGACAACGGATGCTTGTTCGCCATGATGAAGCCCGCCTGGATCAGCGCGACCAAGCCGGCGCCGATCATCAGACCGTGAGGAATGAACAGGGACGACAGTGAGACGTCGAGGATCCCCGGAGCGTACTGGCCGATCATGAGTCCCACTCCGAAGAGGAACAGCGCCGCCGTGTTGCCGATCATCGCGACACCGGCAGCGGACATCGGCAGGCCGAAGAAGGACACGACGACGGAGGCGATACCGCTGCCGAGCAGAATCAGGGCCCGCCGCCCGCCCTTGTCACCGGCCTGGATCGTCTCTGCCGCAGCCACCCCCGGGGGCCACGCCGAGGTGGCCGGCAGGAACTGAGAACCGAACGAGTGGTAAAGGACCCAGACGTCGATGGTCAGCCCGAGCGAGGCGCCCAGGAGAGTCGGCCACACGAGATCCGTCCGACCGAAGGCGAAGGGGATCGCGATCGGCGTCAGCAGCGAGTTCGCCGCCGCGAACGTGGCAGACGAAATCGACGTCTGAACCAGATTCTGGCGGTGGACGTCCCGCATGCGATGCAGGCCGAAGGCGTTGAGGCGACCGATGAGCATCGCGACGAGCGCGCCGATCACCGACGTGTTCGGTGAGACGCCCAGAGTCGTGATCATGTGGATCCCAATGAACCCGCCGACGACGGCCATCGCAATCGTAATGACTGCGGTTACCGGCTCGAGAGACTTGGGATGACGTTGTTCGACCGGAAGCGTGCGACCGGGTGTCTCCACCGACAAGGTTCCTCCCCTACCGAGAGTGCCTCCGTCGGGCAACCACCCGGCAGAGAGACTTCGCTGATTGGATCTGCAGATCCCCGGGCCACAGAAGGACCGCCCTCTTGATCTACAGAATGGGGCAACAATATGGATGCTTTACCCATGCCAGCACAGGTGTCCCGTTATATGAGATGCCATCCCGTCAATTGCACTTCGCCATTCGGATTCTCCCCCACCGCGGCTATAGGCTGATTTCCCGCGGCTCCCACAGTCGCCATGAGTCACTCGAGGAAGGACCCCGTTCCCATGCGGTTGTTGCTGCTGTCGAACTCGACCAACCACGGAGGCCGCTACCTCCACCATGCCCGAGAGGCCGTGGCCAAGCACTTGTCGGGGGTTCGCGACCTCGTGTTCGTGCCCTATGCCCTTGCCGACTGGGACAGCTACACCGCCCGGGCACGTCAGGCATTGGCGTCCCTGGGCGTCGAGGTCGCAGGCATCCACACGGCCGCGGATCCCGTTGCCCGCGTCGCTCAGGCCGACGCGATCTTCGTGGGAGGGGGTAATACCTTCCGTCTGATCTCCGCTCTGCAGCGCACCGGACTACTGGGGGCAATCTCCACCGCAGTGCGCGCAGGCACGCCCTACATGGGCGCCAGCGCGGGAACGAACATTGCCTCGCCGAGTCTGCGCACCACCAATGACATGCCAATCGTCGAACCTTCAAGCTTCGACGCACTTGGCTTGGTCCCCTTCCAGATCAACCCGCATTACCTGGATCCGGACCCCACCAGCACCCACAACGGCGAGACCCGGGCCGAACGGATTGAGCAGTTCCTCGAGGAGAACGACGTCGCCGTCCTCGGCCTGCGAGAGGGCACCTATCTGCGCGTCACGACGACTTGCGACACCGCTTCAGCCGTGATCGGCGGAGTTCCGGCAGCTCCGGGGGCGCCCGGACCCGCCGTTCTCTTCGAGCGCGGGAGCGCACTGCACGAGGTCGACGGCGACATCAGCGAGCTGCTGTCCGCACGGCCCCGTTTCGACGTTCCCGGTGCCTGAGACATAGAAGAGGCCGGGCACCGGGGAGAACCCGGCCCCGGCCTTTCAGGGGCGATACCTCGCAGTGGACTCAGGCCACCGGAATCAGATCGAGACCGAGGAACTCGGCTGCCTCACTCCTGCGATCAGGAACGCGCAGAGCCTCAATGGCCTCTCGAATCCCGGAATCGGACCAATCATCGAACCACGGACGCACTGCATCCGCCAGCTGGTCGGCGAACAGGTTGTTGGCCTGCCGTCCGCTCTGACGGTCGTGGACCGACAGCGTCGTCTGCGCCCCCTGTGAGGGGCGTGTGTTCGTCATCTTCATCAGTGATGTCATCATCTTCATCTTCTTTTTCCTCGTTCTTCTTCACGCACCGACCCGGGTATGTGCAGATGGAGCACAGGCAGCCCTGGACGGCCAACGTTCATGTGGTGGCGGTGTCACTCCCGGCTCCGGGAGTTCCGCTCACTGCGACTGCAACGCAATCGTTCGTTTAACTATTCCATTGACAGCGCCGCAACGCAACAGGACATGTGGTAAGTCACCGGTTTGGCCACTCCTCGACACTCCAGCGTGTCGGGCCCCTTCCGCCGTCAGTCGCCACGCGGAAGTCGATCCGGATACTCGAAAGGGCGGCACCCGACGGTGCCGCCCCTCCCTCCCGATCAATGGATCAGTGACCTGGGCCAGAACCACCGATCACGTAGTCCACACGATCACCGACCGTGTGGACCCGGATGAGGTTCGAGGACCCCGAGGTCCCCGGCGGCATACCTGCAACGATGACGAGTTCGGCCCCGACCTCGGCCAGACGTGCGGACTGGGCGACCTGGTCGACCTGCCAGACCATGTCGTCAGTGTGACGGACTTCCGGGACCCGATAGGTCTGGACACCCCACGAGAGCGCAAGCTGACGACGTGTCTCTTCCAACGGAGTGAAGGCGAGGATCGGGATCGGGCTGCGCAACCTCGACATCCGTCGTGCCGTCGATCCCGACTGGGTGAAGGTCACTAGGAACGTCGCATCGAGTCTCTCACCAACAGAGACCGCAGCCTCGGAGATCACGGCCGGGCGATCAAGGATGAATGCTCCGAGCGGGGCAATCCGTTCCCCACCGTTCTCCTCCGTGTTCTCCACGATCCGAGCCATCGTTCGAACGGCCTCGATCGGGTAGGCACCCACGGAGGTCTCGCCCGAGAGCATGACCGCGTCGGCGCCGTCGAGGATCGCGTTGGCGCAGTCCGAAGCCTCCGCGCGGGTCGGACGCGGATTCTTGATCATCGAATCAAGCACCTGGGTCGCCACGATCACCGGCTTGGCAGCGCGACGGGCCAATTCGATCGCCCGCTTCTGGACGAGCGGAACGGCCTCAAGGGGCATCTCCACACCCAGATCGCCTCGGGCGACCATGATGCCGTCGAAGGCGTCGACGATCTCCTCGATCGCGTCCACGGCCTGAGGCTTCTCGATCTTGGCGATGACGGGACGACGAACGCCTTCCTCGTCCATGATCTGGTGGACGTCCTCAATGTCCTGGGCGGAACGGACGAAGGACAGAGCGATAAAGTCGCATCCGATCTTCAGACCCCACCGCAGGTCCTCGCGGTCCTTCTCCGACAAGGCGGGAACGGAGACTGCGACGCCGGGCAGGTTCAGTCCCTTATGGTCGGACACATAGCCGGGGACCTCGACTCGAGTGACCACGTCGGTGTCGGTGACCTCAGTGACGCGGATGCCGACATTGCCATCATCAATCAGCAGCCGGTCGCCCGGTCGGCAGTCTCCCGGCAATCCCTTGAAGGTCGTTCCGACCCGTTCCTTGGTGCCTTCGACGTCGTCGGTGGTGATGGTGAATGTGTCACCCACTTCGAGGAACTGTGGACCGTCCTTGAAGGTCGCCAGTCGGATCTTGGGTCCCTGCAGGTCGACGAGAATGGCAACGGCGCGTCCCGAGGTCGCAGCGGCACGCCGAATGCGCTCGATGACAGCCTCTTGCTCTTCCGTGGTGCCGTGGGAGCGGTTGATCCGCGCCACGTCCATTCCCGCGTCGACGAGTGCCTGGACCTGTTCCGGGGACTCCGTGGCCGGACCCAGTGTGCATACAATTTTCGCTCGGCGCATACGTTCACTCTACCGGTCGCCTCCCCTGCAATGGGAGGTGGGTTTCTCCAACCGAACAGACGACCGTCCAGATTGTTGCCAGCCTCACCTGCGGCCACGTGCATCACGAGCGCTTACACCCTGCCGAAGCGGGGACGAGTCGGGGACCAGGATGCCCTCAGACCCCGGAATCCTGCGCGTCAGAGGGCCTATCAGGCTCGTCCAGACGTTCACGTGCGGCCTCGTCAGAAGCTACTGCTCGCGAATCCGTTTCAGCCGTGTTCCCTTTCTCACGCGACTGGCGGGCCCGTGCCCGTTCCATCGCGGCTTCGTGCTCGGCGGGCGTCAAACGGCTCGAGTGACCGATCCGACCGGCGACCAGAAAAGCGATCGCGCCCATGAAGAAGACGATCAGCGACGTCCAGACATTGACCCGAAGCCCTAGAATGCGGTGGGCGTCGTCGATGCGCAGCATCTCGATCCATCCGCGTCCGGCTGTGTAAGCCATCATGTAGAGAGCGAAGACCTGACCCGATCGAAAGACCAGCTTGCGGTCCGCCCACACGATCAGGGCTGCCATGGCCAGATTCCACAGGCATTCGTAGAGGAAGGTCGGGTGAAACAACGTCCCTTCCACGTAGCCCGCAGGCAGATGAGCGGCATCGATCTGGAGGCCCCAGGGCACCGTCGTCGACCCGCCGAAGAGCTCTTGGTTGAACCAGTTTCCCCACCGACCAATCGCTTGGGCCACCAAGAGCGCCGGCGCGATTGAGTCCGCCAGGGGTCCCAGACGCTGGCCGGCCCGACGCATTGAGATCCAGCCACCGACCGCACCCAGCGCGATGGCCCCCCAGATGCCGAGGCCGCCCTTCCAGATCTCCAGTGCCTGCCACGGGTTGCCATCCGGTCCGAAGTAGGCGTCTGGCGAGGTGATGAGGTGATAGATCCTCGCGCCGATGATCCCCAGGGGAATCGCCCACAGGGCGACGTCATACATCAGCTCGCCGTCGCCACCGCGCGCACGGTAGCGGCGGGCTGTGATCCACACGGCGACGATCATCGCCGTCACCATGAGGACGCCATACGCCCTCAGCGGGACCGGTCCCAGATACCACACGCCGCGCGGCGGCGAGGGGATCGCTGTCGGGAGAACGACCAGCGGGCTCCCGGCGGGCACTGCGCTCATGCGGTTCCTCGCACACCCGCAGACAGTTCGTCGGTCAGGGCCGCGAGGTTGCGCAGTGCCTCCTCAATGTCGTCGGCAAAGAGGGTGCGTACGAGCGCAGATCCGACAATGGCGCCATCCGCGTAGGAGACAACGTTGCGGGCCTGTGCCCCGTTCGAGACACCCAGTCCGACACAGACTCGCTGCGCCCCAGCCTCGCGAGTGCGCCGGACAAGCGCGTGGGCATGGTCGTCGACCTCGGCGCGGGCACCGGTGACCCCCATTGTCGATGCGGCGTAGACCCACCCGCGCGAATGCTCGGAGATCAGCTCCAGACGGGACGCCGGCGAGGAGGGCGCGACTAGATAGATCCGTTCGAGACCGTTATCTTCGGCGGCTGCCTCCCACTCGGCACCCTCTTCGGGAGGCAGGTCGGGCGTCACGAGCCCGGCGCCCCCCACGGCAGCGAAGTCGTGGGCGAACCGCTCGACTCCGTACCACTCGACCGGGTTCCAGTAGGTCATGGACACTGTGGCCAGACCATAGGCCGTCAGTTCGTCGACCGCGTGGAAAAGATCTTCCAAATGCGTTCCGGTCTTCAGCGCGGAGACCGTCGCCCGCTGGATCGTCGGACCGTCCATGCCGGGGTCTGAATAGGGGAAACCGAGTTCGAGGACGTCAACGCCGTGATCGGCGAGCACCTTGCCCGCGCGGATCGAATCCTCGACCGTCGGAAATCCGACGGGCAGGTAACCGATGAGGGCACCGTCCCCGCGGGCGTGGGCCGCGTCGATCGCCTGGGCGCTGGAGCCAGCCCGGGTCGTCATGCCTGTGCCTCCGTTGTCTTGATGGTGCTGGTGTCTGTGATCGTCACTCCGGACGGGCCCGCACTCGGGTCGATGACTTGGAGCGTCGGGGTGCCCAGGCCGAACCAGCTTGCTGCCGTGTCCATGTCCTTGTCGCCGCGTCCCGAGACGCACACGAGGGCGATCGGCGCATGCTCCGCGTCGAAGGGCCCGTTGTTCTCGGCGACCCGCTGGCGCGCCCAGTCACGCACGCCGGCTAGAGCGTGAGCCGACTCTATGGCAGGGATGATCCCCTCGGTGCGTGACAGACGCAGGAAGGCGTCCATCGCCGGCGCGTCGCTGATCGCGACATACGTCGCTCGACCCGTTTCGGCGAGCCAGGCATGCTCGGGCCCGACACCGGGATAATCCAGTCCCGCCGAGATCGAGTGGGAGGGCTTCGTCTGCCCATCGCGTTCCTGGAGCAGATAGGTCCGTGCCCCCTGGAACACGCCGACTTCGTCGCCCGTGATCGAGGCCGCGTGGCGGCCGGTCTCCACACCGTCGCCGCCGGCCTCGCACCCGAGGAGCTCAACGTCGGCATCGTCGATGAAGGCCGTGAAGGTCCCGATCGCATTCGATCCGCCACCGACGCAGGCACACACGACATCGGGGAGCCTGCCTGTGTCAGCCAGCAGCTGGGCCCGCGCCTCGTCCCCGATCACGCGTTGAAGATCGCGCACCATCGTCGGGAACGGGTGTGGACCGGCGGCCGTGCCGAAGATGTAGTTCGTCGTCCCAACATTGGTCACCCAATCGCGGAAGGCCTCGTTGACGGCGTCCTTGAGTGTCTGCGACCCCTGAGTGACGGCGATGACCTCCGCTCCGAGCGTCTGCATGCGGGCGACATTGAGGGACTGCCGTTCCGTGTCCTCACGGCCCATGTAGATCGTGCAGTCGAGTCCGAGCAGCGCAGCAGCGGTCGCCGTGGCAACCCCGTGCTGTCCCGCGCCAGTCTCCGCGATCACCCGCGTCTTGCCCAGCTCCTGCGTCAGCAGAGCCTGTCCGAGGACGTTGTTGATCTTGTGGGACCCGGTGTGATTGAGATCCTCGCGCTTGAGGAAGACCCGGACTCCACCCAGATCCGAGGCGAACCTCGGGGCCTCGGTCAGCAGTGAGGGTCGACCGGCATAATTGGTCAGGAGGTCGTCGAGCCGCTCCCGGAAGGGCTGGTCATGCCACAGACGGGTCCAGGCCGCATCGAGCTCTTCAAGGGTGCCCATGAGGGATTCCGGGACGAAGCGCCCACCAAATCCTCCGAAGTACGGTCCACTCACGTCGGCCAGTGCCACGTCAGTCCTCCTGCCTTGCGGCGCGCACGCGCGCCTTTCTGTTGGTCAGGAGCGCGGGATGCTGCCCCGCGCTCACCATGTCGCACACTGCTTCGTAGGGGTCGCCGGACGTCACCAACGCCTCTCCCACGAGGACGGCATCCGCTCCCCACTTCGCGTAGTCGAACACGTCGTGGGGTCCTTGCACTCCCGATTCGGCGACTGCGACGACGCCCTCGGGAATGACGTCAATGACCTGCTCGATCGTCGACGGATCGACTTCGAGGGTCGTCAGATCCCGGGCATTGACGCCGACCACGCGCGCGCCGGCTTCCAATGCCCGAAGCGCCTCGAGCCGAGAGTGCGTCTCGACGAGGGCGGTCATGCCCAGGGACTCGACCCGCTCGATGAGGGAGACGAGCGCCGGCTGCTCGAGTGCCGCCACGATGAGGAGCACGATGTCCGCCCCATGGGCCCGCGCCTCGTGGACCTGATAGGGGGTGACGATGAAGTCCTTGCGCAGGACGGGAATGTCCACCGCCGCGCGCACCGCGTCGAGATCCGCGAGACTGCCGTGGAACCGGCGGCCTTCGGTTAGGACGGAGATCGCCGCAGCCCCGCCCTGTTCATAGAGCCCGGCAAGGGCCGCAGGATCCGGGATCGGTGCGAGCGCTCCCTTGGAGGGCGACGAACGTTTGACCTCGGAGATGATGGAGACAGCGCCCGCACCCCCGCCCAGGGCCGACACGGCGTCGCGTGCATCCGGGGCCCGCTGGGCGCGGGCCTTGATCTCCTCCAGCGGGACTGCGGCCTGACGATCGTGCAGATCTTCGAGGACCCCCGCGATGATGCCGTCGAGCACGCTCATGCCTTACTCCTTCCGCTCGAGATCCGATTCCCCGATGCTAGCCGTGTCCTGTCGCACACCCGAATCGGGCCCATCACCCGAAGTCGTTCGAGGCGCGCCCACCTGCACCGGGTCGAGTCGCGAGGCAGACAGCACCGACACCAGGGCCGCGGCTGCCTTGTTGCGGGTCTCGACGTATTCCGTCGCCGGAACCGAATCCGCGACAATCCCGGCGCCGGCCTGGACGGATGCGACACCACCGCGCAGGCTCGCGGTGCGGATCGCGATGGCCAGATCGGCATCTCCTGACAGATCGAAGTAGCCGACAACCCCGCCGTAGACACCCCGGGTCGCCGGCTCCAGGTCGTCAATCAAGCGGATCGCGCGAGGCTTCGGAGCGCCTGAGAGCGTGCCTGCCGGGAACGTCGCGACCAGACAGTCCAGTGCGTCGACCTCCTCGTGCAGAAGACCCGTCACGGTCGAGGAGATGTGCTGGATGTGGGAAAAACGCTTGATCTCCATCAGCGTCGAGACCTCGACCGTCGCCGGATCGCAGACCTTCGAAAGGTCATTGCGCGCCAGATCGACCAGCATCACGTGCTCGGAAAGCTCCTTGGGATCCGCCAGAAGTTCGGTGGCCAAGGCGCGATCCTCCTCGGACGTCGCGCCACGAGGACGCGACCCAGCGATCGGGTAGGTCCACACCCGCCGTCCCACCGTCCGCATCAGGGTCTCGGGAGAGGAGCCAATGACCTCGAATTCCCCACCCTGCCCATCGGGCAACCGCAAGTAGTAGAGGTAGGGCGACGGATTGATCGTGCGCAGGACCCGGTAGACATCGAGGCCTGAGGCCTGCGTCGTCACGTCAAGCCGTTGGGACACGACGATCTGGAAGGCTTCACCGTCACGGATCGCCCGTTGGGCCGCCATGACCGAGCGCTCGAAGTCAGCGCGCGGAGTGCGATGACGGACGTCCGGTTCGGGCGCCGGCGCCGTTCCCTGGCCGGCCGGTCCCGTTAGCCCACGGATCCCGAGCACCGACGGGGCGAGCCGCCGGGTCAGCCGTGCCGCCAGGTCATCGAGACGCGACAGGGCGCCCTCGTAGGCTTCCTCGGCCCGTTCGGGCGAACCATCCATGTTCCAGCAGATCGCGATCAGCCACACCGAGCCGTCCGAATGATCGATCGCGGCCCCCTCGGTGGCGAGGCAGAGCACGGCGTCCGGGATGTCCGTCTCCTGGGGAGCGCTCGGGGCGAGCGTCGGTTCCCATTCGGGAATGATCCCCCAGCCCAGACTGCCGACCAACGCACCCGTCAGGGGGGGAAGTCCCGGAACCGCGTCGGCGCGCAGTGTAGCCAGCGCCGAATGGAGGACATCAAGGAAGGACCCCTCGGCCAGAGCCCCCACGGGGGCTTCTCCATCCCAGTGTGCCTGCCCCTGCGAGGCGATGATCGATGCGGCAGAGCCCGCACCGATGAACGACCAGCGGCCCCACGCGCCGTCGTGCTCGGCCGATTCGAGAATGTAGGTGCCGGTCCGGCCCTGCGCGAGTTGGCGATAGACGCCGACCTCGCTCAGATCGCCTGCGAGGACCCGGCGAGCAACCGGAATCACCCGTCGGTGACGGGCGAGTTCGAGGAACGTGGTCCGCGATGGCCATGTCCCGCCCCACTCGAGATCGACGGGAGTGTCGGGGTCCGGCGACGTGGTACTCATGGGCGCTCACCCTCCACCGCGACGAGATCGCCACCGGCAAGGAAACAGGTCCGCGCGCCCGTGTGGCACGCCGCGCCGATCTGATCGACCTCGACGAGCAGGGCATCGCCGTCGCAGTCGATGGAGACCGACTTCACCCATTGGAGGTGTCCGGAGGTATCACCCTTGCGCCAGTACTCGCGACGAGAACGCGACCAGAACGTCACGCGTCCCGTGGTGAGAGTGCGGTGCAGGGCCTCGTCGTCCATCCACCCGACCATCAGCACCTCATGGGTGTCGAATTGCTGGATGACCGCGGCAACGAGACCCTCCTGATCGCGCTTGAGGCGCGCAGCAATGTCAGGATCGAGGCTCACGTCGGACATCTTCCCATCCTCGGGCCGACGCCGCGTCCTCGTCCAGTCCGCGGCGTTGTGCTCACAGACGAACGGGCAGGCCCGCCTCGTTCATCGCGTGCTTGACCTCCGCGATGGAGACGATCCCGAAGTGGAACACCGAGGCCGCTAGAACCGCGTCCGCGCCGGCCTGCGCCGCCTCGACGAAGTCCTCGGGCGCACCCGCGCCCCCCGATGCGATGACGGGGATCCGGACCCGAGTGCGCATCGCTCGCAGCATTTCGAGGTCGTATCCCTGACGGACACCATCGGCGTCCATCGAGTTGAGCAGGAGCTCCCCTGCTCCCAGCGACTGCGCACGCTCGGCCCACTCGAGGGCATCGATCCCGGTCGAGCGTCGCCCGCCGTGGGTCGTCACCTCGAAGCCGGAGTCCGTGTGGACCCCGGGCGGGCACCGACGGGCATCCACGGAGAGCACCAGGACCTGGTCGCCGAAACGGTCGGTGATCCGCGCGATCAGGTCCGAGTCCGCAATGGCCGCTGTGTTGACGCCGACCTTGTCGGCACCCCGAGACAACAGGGTCGCGACATCGTCGACACTGCGCACTCCACCTCCGACCGTCAGGGGGACGAAAACCTGTTCGGCCGTCGCTGAGACGACGTCCAGCATCGTTCGTCGGTCCTCCACCGAGGCCGAGACATCGAGGAAGGTGATCTCGTCTGCGCCCTCCGCACCATAGCGGCGCGCAAGCTCCACGGGGTCACCCGCATCCGCGAGGTTCTCGAAATTCACGCCCTTGACGACCCGCCCGGCGTCGACATCCAGGCAAGGGATCACTCGTACAGCGACAGCCATGGGGCGATCCTACTGACCGGTCGTCGAGGGCGATGCCTCCGGTCCGCTCTCCGATCCGCCACCCACACCGCTTTGCTGCGTGGGTAAGTCCGTCCCGGAGTCCCCGCTCTGGGCCGTCTCGTCTCCGGACAACGCAGACGTCATTCCCTCGGCAGAAACCAGGCCTACCGCCAGAATGTCGATGGCGACGATAATCGTGTCATCTCCTGTGGCCAATTCCGGTGGGATCGTCACCGCAAGGCGCGACCCGACCCGTTGATCGACGAGGGCCTCGCGCAGGCCGGTCATCGCCGAGGACAGATCGATGACCTGCGGGATGCCCGTCGTCCAGGTCGAGTCGCGGATCGTCCGGTCCGACCACCCCGTCACGGAATACTGAGCGAGCACGGCATCGTCCTCGCCGACCTGGGTCCCCGAACCTGTGATCAGCTCCTGGACCGTGACGTCCTCGGGCGGATCTTCGCCGTGGTCGATCATCGGGCCGTCGTCACCGATCGTCACGTCAAGGGGTCCCGACTGCGAGGTTTCGGTCGGTGACCCGTCGGCGACCGAGTCCAGGATGTCGACGACATCGATCTCGATGCCCGACGACGGTCCATTCGATGCGGAGTCCCCCTCTGTCACGCGACGGACAAAGACCAGTCGAGAACCCTCCTGGCGGCCGATGACCTCGCCGGACAAGAGGTCTCCCAACGACTCGGTCTGGGCTCGGCCCGCCCACAACGCCGGGCGACCGTCCGTCGAAAGATTCGCTCCGTCCGCTCCGTCGAAGACGGTGATCGCCAGGGCGACGGGCGAGTCTGCGGTGATCGTTCGGCCGTCGCCCACGTCTAGTTCCCGAACTTTGGCATCGACGACGTCGAGCGAGCCGTGGACCGTCACCACCGGTGTCGCCCCTTGACGCCCCGACACGGTCACCCGGTCGAGCACCGCACCCGATTGCTCAGATTGCGCAGACCTGGAGCCCGGGAACACCCACACCGCGACCCCGACGCCCACGAGGACGACGATCAGGGCGAGGACGCCCGAAACAAGCCATGCCCGACGGTGAGGCCGACCGCCCCGATGCCGTCGATGGGCATCGCCGCGGCGCCGCGTCGGCGGGATCAGGGGGTCGGAGATCGTCATGCCGGAAGCGTCGGCGCCTCACCGCGGATCCGCTCGACCAGAACGTCGACGCGCGGGTCCTCATGGGACAGTGGATCCTGGAGAGCCAGTGGTTGGCTGGATCCGTCGTCAAGGCGCACGTGGACCCAATCGGCTGTCAGGTCCCGGCGCGCGTCCTCGGCCGCCCCGATCAAGCGACCCCGCAGGGCTGCCCTCGTCGTCGCGGGAGGGATGTCAACAGCCTGCGCCACGGACTCCGGGGTCGTCAGTCGCCGCATCAGACCGCTTGTCTCCATGCGCGGGCGCAGCCCCTGAGCGGTGATGTCGTGGTAGCTGAGCTCGAGGCGTGCGACGCGCGGATCGCCCAGATCCGTTCCGGCGCGCGAGATGTAGGACTCCACCAGACGGCGTTTGATCGCAACGTCCAGCTCAGTGTCGACACCCGACCAGTCGCCGCTCTCGAGTGCCTCGATCCCCCTCCCCCACAGATCGACGACGTAACGATGCCACTCATCGAGGGCCTCGATGTCGGTGCGAGCCAGCACCCGATCGCGGATCTCTCGCTGGATCTGCGTCGCGCTCATGCGGCGACCGTCGGCCAGATCGACCGGCTCGCGACCGCTCAGGTCGCCGTTGATCTCGCGGATCGCCCGCATCGGATCAGCCAACGCGAGATCCGCCAGACGCAGCCCGTCCTCGACCGCGCTCAACAGGAGCTCCGAGCTCCCCACTTTGAGGGCGGTCGTCGGCTCGGCGACGTTCGTATCTCCGACAATGACATGCATGCGGCGGTAGGACCCGGAGTCCGCCAATGGCTCGTCGCGGGTGTTGATGATCGGACGCGACCGAGTGGTCGCCGACGAGACGGCGTCCCACATCTGATCGGCCCGCTGGGAGAAGGCATACGTCGCCTGACCGGATTGCCGGCGGATGTGGCCGGAACCGACCAGGATCTGACGGGTGATGAAGAAGGCAACCAAGGCATCGGCAACATCGTGGAAGTCACGGCGCCGATGCAGCAGGTAGTTCTCATGGCAGCCGAAAGAATTGCCCGCTGCATCCAGATTGTTGCGAAAGAGGTGCAGGCGCGCCTGGATCCCCTCCGCCGCCAAGGCTTCGTCGCCGGAGACCGCGAGATCGGCGAGCATCACGGACCCGGCACGGTCTTGGGCCAATAGGTCCTCCAAGCGATCGCATTCGGCGGTCGCGTACTCCGGGTGCGAACCGACATCAAGGTAGAGCCGCCCCCCATTGCGTAGGAACAGGTTCGAGGACCTCCCCCGGTGCAGGAGCGGATCGAACAGGTACCGTGCCGCGCGATCGGCATCCACCGGCGAGGGAGCCCCCGTCGTTGACGCCGCTGTCAGCCCGTACTCGGTCTCGATGCCGACGACCCGACGTCTCACCTCACTGGCCGCCCTTCTGAACGAAGCCTTGGACGAACGACTCCGCGTTCGTCTCCAGAACCGTGTCGATCTCGTCGAGGAGATCGTCGATCGAGGAGGTCTGCGCCTGGACCTGTCCCCCCGCTGTGCCCTCGGTGTCGTCTGGATCGCCGCTGCCCGAACCCGTGTGCACCTGTGTACTCGCCATCTCTGCTCCTTGTCTGCGCTGGTCGTCTGGATCTGTGAGATATATCAGTCGCTGAGGACCCGCCCGGCCTCGATCGCGTCCGCCAGCGAGGTCTCGACGCCCGAGGCCTGGGGGATCGGGCGGCGCATGAGCCGGTCCCGTCCGGGCTCGTCGACGACCAACGAGGTCCACGAGGCCTTGACGAGGGTCGCCACCTGCGTCACAGCCCGCCCGCGGATCCACGCACGCGTGTCGCGCGGGGGGATGTCGGCGGCTTGCTCGACCTGATCGGGGGGAAAGAGACGGTGGACCCGCCCAGCAGCGTCGAGTCGGGCGACCAGCGAGTGTCCCGGACGCAGATCAGACCACTGCAAATCCATCGCGGCCAGACGCGGATCCGACCAGTCGAGTCCCAGACGCTCCCTCTGGCGTGACAGAAGCTGGTACTTCGCCACCCATTCGATGTCGGGGGCGACCGAGAACAGGTCGGCACGCATCCGGTCGAGGACCGACTGCCACAGATCGAGGACCTCCTGTGATGCGTCATCCGGGTCGACACCCAGTCGCGCAAACGTCGCGAGCACCAGGTCCAGGTAGATCTGTTGCAGTTCCGGGCCGGTCACCGACCGGCCTCCGGCCACGCTCAGACGGTGGCGCAGATCCGGATCATGACTGATCTGCCACGTGTCCTGGACCGGATCCGACAGCGCCAACGACTCCCATTCGAGGCCGATTCCCTGCTCGATCGCCCACAGCACCAGCGAGGTCGTTCCGACCTTGAGAAACGTGGACACGTCGAACAAGTTCGCGTCCCCGCCGATGACGTGCAGACGGCGGAATCGGGAGGGATCCGCATGGGGCTCGTCGCGCGTGTTGATGATCGGACGGTTGAAGGTCGTCTCAAGACCGACCTCATTCTCGACGAAGTCGGCGCGCTGGGAGATCTGGAAGCCGGCGACCTCCGATTTCTGTCCGATCCCGACGCGGCCGGATCCACACAGGACCGGCCGGGACACCATGAAAGGAATGAGGCCACGCACGAGGTCGTCGAAATCGACCTCGCGTGCGACCTGGTAGTTCTCGTGCGTGCCGTAGGCAGCGCCCTTGCCGTCCGTGTTGTTCTTCACAAGAACGATCTCTGGTTCACCTGCGGAGGCGACCTCGTCCATGATCCGTCGGGCGATCACCTCGCCCGCACGATCCCACAGGACGGCGTCGCGCGGATTCGACGTCTCCGGCGCCGAGTACTCCGGATGCGCATGATCGACGTAGAGACGCGCCCCATTCGTCAAGACCGCAGTCGTCGCGGCTGGCAGAGCCAGTTCCTCCGCACTCGGTCGACGGATCTCCTCCGTCCCACCCGAGGGTGCCAGGTGGTACGGGTCGTCCGTCAACAACGAGGGATCCGCCGCGGCACGGTCCATGCGATGTCCCCGCAGGTCGTTGAGGGGATCTTCTCCCGTATAGTCCCACCGCACCGGTTCGACGTCGGGGTCCGCGACCTCGACGGGTGTGCCGCGCCGGGAGATCCGCGCGTAGGCACCCACGGCCTCGGCCGACATCGCAACGGCGTTGGCCCATGGATCGCCCGGGCGGAACACCCCGAACTCCGTCTCAGTCCCGATGATCCGATCGACGCCCATCATTGCTCCGTCCTCAACATCGTCACCGCGGTGACCTCCTCGCGCAGTCCGATCGTGCGCGCCCAATCCTCGGGAGAGGACGTCTGGGCGAGCTCGAGCGACTCGGTCATTTCCTCGTCGACACCTGCCAGAACGTGGGCGGTCGCCAGGCCCGCGCCGTGTCCCTCCAGTGCATCCTTGATCGCGTGCTTCTTCGCCCGCTCGACGATGCCGGCAATCATCGCGCCGGAGACGATGTCACTGAGATAGATCCTCTTCACCGTCCCCGAGGCGAGCGTCGCGTCGAACAGAGCCGTCGACTCGTCACGGGTCCACAGGCGTTCGATCGCGCGGTCGATCATCGGGCCGAGCGCCGCCTTCACGGATCCGGCACTCGCGACCTCGGTCGAGGCAATGGGGACATCGGGAGTCAGATACTTCGAGAAGATGTCCACGGCGCCCACCCGGTCCGGACGATCGACCCTGATGCGCACATCGAGTCGGCCGGGACGCAGGACCGCCGGATCGATCATGTCCGCGCGATTCGACGCTCCGATGATCACCACGTTGTCGAGCGACTCCACACCGTCCATCTCCGCGAGGAGCTGAGGAACGATCATCGTCTCGACATCGGAGGAGATCCCCGAGCCCCGGGTGCGGAACAGAGCCTCCATCTCGTCGAAGAAGATGACGACGGGCACGTCGGTGCCAGCCAATGCGCGTGCCCGGGAGAAGATCGCACGGATCTGGCGCTCCGTCTCACCGACGAACTTGTTGAGCAGCTCCGGGCCTTTGATCGAGAGGAAGTAGGTCCGCTTCTCCTCACCGTCGGACGACAGCGAGTGGGCCACCGCCTTGGCGATGAGGGTCTTGCCCGATCCCGGCGGGCCGTACAGGAGGATTCCTTTCGGCGGTCGCAGACCGTAGGACCGGTAGAGCTCGGGGTGGCGGAACGGCAATTCAAGGGCGTCGCGGACCTGCTGGATCTGGGGCGCGAGGCCGCCGATGTCCTGATATGAGACATCGGGGATCTCTGGGGTCAGCAATTGCTCGACGTCGGAGCGGACGAGGCGCTCGAACGCGAATCCGCTCCTCAGGTCGATCATGACGGAATCGCCTGGACGCAGGTTCCCATGTCGCAGCGTGCCCGCCAGCGTCAGCAGATGCTCCTGCCCACCCTCCATCCCGACGAGGACCCGGTCGAGGCCGACCATCTCGAGGATGGAAGCGATGAGCCCCTCGCGCGGGAATCCGTCGGGCTCGACCGCAACCATCTTGTCGTCGACGCGTACGAGTTGGCCGTGCGCCAGCGAGGACAGGTCGAGCGAGGGCGCCGCTGCCAGCCGCATCCGGCGACCGGACACGACGGCAACGACCTCGCGCCTCGTCGGGTCCGTGTCCACCACGGTCGCGAGCGACAGCGGGGGCCGATTGACCTGCTGGAGTTGCTCCTGCATCTGGAGGAGTTGCCCGCGTGCGGTCGTCAGCGCGCGGGAGAGGCGCTCGTTCTTCTCCTCCAGAGAAACAACGGTCCGCCTCATCTCATCAGACCGCGTCTGCGCGTACGACTCGCCCACGTCCGTCCTCCTTCATGTCTCCTCAACCGTAGAACGACCGATGCCTGGCGTCCCGTGGTGTCCACGGGTCCACCGCCTCACCGATCGATCTCATCATCACCGGGCCCGGGCGTCGGGTCCTCGACCCAGGTCGCCGCCTTCGCCCGAACGTCGCGCCGGACGCGACGGACCTTCTTGGCGCTCGACACACGGGTCCCCACGGCCTCATCGTTCCAGCCTTCTTCGTGGTCCCACATGCCGTCGAGGCCATCGGAGACCTTCGTCGCTCGATGATCGCGCCGCTGCGGTGCCACACCCGGGGCCAGCCGACGGGTCGTCATCAAGAAACCGGTGTGTCCGACCATCCGGTGCTCGGGACGCACTGCCAGCCCATCCAGATGCCATTCGCGCTGGAGGGTCTCCCAGGCGATCGGCTCCGTGAAGGCGCCCATGCTCCGCACGTCCTCGACGAGTCGCGACATCTGTGTGACCGTCGCGATGTAGCAGGTCAGTACCCCCCCGGGCGCCAGGGCATGGGCGACCGAGGCGAGGTTCTCCCACGGTGCGAGCATGTCCAGGACGACCCGGTCGATCGTCCCCTCCTCGAACAAGGTCGCCACATCGGCGACGTCACCGATCTGCAGGTCCCAGGCCGGATGGGCCCGACCGAACCAGAGATCGACATTGGCCCGAGCGATGTCGGCGAAGTCCGCCCGGCGCTCGACCGAGACCAGGTGGCCCGTCTCCCCCACGGCGTCGAGCAACGACAGCGTGAGGGCACCGGAGCCGACCCCGGCCTCGAGGACACGCGCGCCGGGGAAGATGTCCCCCATCTGGATGATCGTCCCCGCGTCCTTCGGATAGACGACTGCTGCACCGCGAGGCATCGACATGACGTAGTCGGACAGCAGGGGCCGCATCACCTGGAACTCTCGACCCTCTGGAGTGCGGACGACTTGTCCGTCAGGAAGCCCGATGACGTCATCGTGGTCGAGCGTTCCGCGATTCGTCTGGAAACGACCGCCGCGGACAAGCGTGATGGTGTGGAATCGCCCCTTGGGATCACGGACCTGGACCCGATCGCCCTCGCACAACGGCCCACGCCGCCGATCCTGTCCGAGTGGCGCCCGGGCGGCAGCGTCGTCGCGGGCCGAAGCCGACTCGGAATCGGGGGTAGCTGACGGGGACGGCGGTTCGGTGATCACCTGGGGAATCCTAGCGCGGCCCCGGTTGTCCACCGGCGCGGCCTTGCCCGTCCACAGACGAGGGCGGCTCCCGCTACGGTGAGGCACATGGACGACATGACCACCACCGAGCAGGCACCCCGGAGCGCACATTCCCACGGACGATGGGAACCCGCGCTGTCGGTCTCGCGCGCAAAGGAATACCAGAAGTGTCCTCTGCAATACCGGCTCCACGTCGTCGATGGCATCCGCGAACCGGCCACACGTGCCACGGCGGCCGGAACACTCGTCCACTCCGTCCTCGAGCATCTCTACGATGTGCCCGCACCCATCCGTACGCCCGAGCATGCGACCACTTTGATCGCGCCACATTGGGAGCGCATGCTCGCCAAGGATCCCGCTCTGCTCGATCTCTTCGATGACTCAATGACGCAGGAGAAATGGCTCGAGGACGTCCACGGCCTCGTCGAGTCCTACTTCCGCGTCGAGGATCCCCAGCGGCTGCAGCCCGTTGGGCGCGAACAGCGCATCGACATCGTCACCGATGACGGGATACGGCTGCGGGGATTCATCGACCGCATCGACCGCTCCCCCGCCGGTGATCTCCGAGTCATCGACTACAAGACCGGTCGGGCGCCCTCGCCTCGCTTCGTCGACGAGGCGCTCTTCCAGATGCGGTTCTATGCGTTGCTCCTGCGTGGTTCGGACCGTCTGCCCGCACGGACGCAGCTGCTCTATCTGCGTTCCGGCCGGGTCCTCACCCTCGACCCGGTTCCCACCGACATCGACCATTGCTCCGCAGAGGTCTCCCATCTGTGGGACCAGATCGAGGCCGATGCGACGGCCGGGCGTTTCGCTCCACGCAAGAATCCCTTGTGCGGGTGGTGCCGTGTCCAGGACCGGTGTCCCCTGTTCGGCGGCGTCACACCCGAACTGCCGGAGAAGGGCATCGAGAATCTGCTGCGCACCCGGGTGCGCACCGCGGCCTGAGGTCCGCGCGAGCGCTCAGGGCTGGTCGACCGTGTCGAGCACCGCTCCCGCCATAATCCGACGCATGGTCGGCGCATCCAGCTCACGGACCGACCGCAGCCGGCTCAGTCCCGGCCGGGGCTCGATCGGCACGACGCTCGGGATCCCGACGACACGGGCCCCCGAGGCGAGGCCGGCCGCGATCCCGGCCGGAGAGTCCTCGATGACCAAACACCGGGCGATACAGACGTTCAGTTCTCGGGCCGCCAGGAGGTAGGCATCCGGAGCCGGCTTGGGGTGCGCGACCTGGTCGCCGGCCACCACTGCGTCGAACCCGCCGTGCGGTGCCTGGGTGGCAACCTCGGTGGCGACGACCTTCCAGGAGGACGTCACGAGTGCGAATGGGATTGCCAGTGTCCGCAGTCGGGCGAAGAAGTCCGGCATGCCATCGATCCACGGGACTCCTCCGTCGTGCAGACGGCGCGAGACCCTGCCCAGGAGGTCGTCGACGATCTCCTGCACTGACATGTCGAGCCCGCCCTCGTCAATGAGCACTCGCGCCGAGACCGCCAAGGGATTGCCAACCAGTTGCATCCCCATCTCGCGGGTCCAGGTCCTCCCGTGCTCATTGACGAGGTTGGTCTCCGAGGACATCCAGATTGGTTCGGTGTCCGCGACGGTCCCGTCCTGGTCGAGCAGGACGGCCTCGGGAAGCCCTCCCGTCACGACAGCCCCGGCGCGGTCGCCTGGAGCACACCTGTGAGCAGCAGGACAGCCACGACGATCGCCAGGCAGATCCGGTACCACACGAAGGGGGCGAAGGACTTGGTTGTCACCAGCTTGAGGAACCAGACGATCACGGCATAACCGACGACGAAGGAAATGATCGTGGCCAGTATCGTCGGACCGACGGGCACGGGATCTCCACCGGTGATCGCCTTGTAGGTCTTGAACAATCCCGCAGCGAAGACGGCGGGCATCGCCAGCAGGAACGAATAGCGCGCTGCGGCCTCTCGGGTGTAGCCGAGGAAACGCCCCATGGTGATCGTTCCACCCGATCGTGAGACACCCGGAATCAGGGCAAGTGCTTGAGCCAGGCCGTACAGGATCGCGTCTGTCCAGCTCATGTGGTCAAGGGTCTTCTTGCGGCGCCCATAATGGTCCGCCAGACCCAGCAGGATGCCGAACACGACGAACATCGCGACCGTGATCCACAGATTGCGGAAGGTCGTATCGATCGTGTCTTGGAGCAGGACTCCAAGGATCCCGATCGGCAGCGAACCCATGATGATCATCCATCCGAGACGAACATCCGAATTCGAGGACGGCACGCGCTTGGCAGGGCCGACGATCGGCAGTGACCGGGCCCACTGCGACACGATCCGGACGACGTCCTTCCAGAAATAAACGAGGACGGCGGCCTCCGTGCCGATCTGGATGATCGCCGTAAAACCCGCGCCCGGGTCCTGGGCGCCCGTCAGCGCCGCGACGATCCGCAGGTGGGCGGAGGAAGAAATGGGAAGGAATTCGGTCAGCCCCTGGACAAGACCGAGGATGATCGCTTCGAGCCAGCTCATGGCCACCACTCTACGGGGCGCATCCGACCGCCCAGGCCCGCGGCCCGCGCGTGGGCTGGGGTGCGAGCCGGACCACTACGGTGGACACCATGATGAGAAGTCGTCAATGCGGCAGATCCGGTCTGCGCGTGTCAGAGCTGGGCTTGGGCACCCTGACATGGGGACGCGACACGGACGCGCATGAGGCGGAGGACATGTTGACCACCTTCGTGTCAGCGGGTGGAACGCTCGTCGACATCGCGCCAACGCACGGTGATGGGCTCGCCGTGGATGTACTCGCGTCCCTCATGCCTTTGGTCGGTCGACATCGCCTCGTTCTGGCATGGCGCGGCGGCGCGCGCCTGGATGCGGACGGGCATTGGATCGCGTCGGCTTCCCGATCAGACATGCTCGCGAGCCTCGATGACGCACTGACCCGGCTGGGCACCGACCACGTCGACCTGTGGCTGGCGGGACCAGACCTGGACGTTCCCCTAGAGGAAACTCTCTCCGCCCTCGACTTCGCCTGGCGGACGGGACGCACCCGCTACGCCGGGCTCTCCCATCGAGGCACGTGGGACAGCGCGGCCGCGACGGAACTCGGGTCCCACGGAAACCCCGGACATCCTCCGATCGTGGCGATCGAGGAGGAATTCTCTCTGCTGGCGCGCACCGACCGAGAGGAACTGCTCACCGGAGCGAGAGCTTCAGGTCTCGGGGTCCTCGCACATTCGCCACTGGCCGGGGGTGTGCTGACCGGAAAATACCGCCACTCGACGCCTCCGGATTCCCGGGCGGCGTCGCCGCACTTGCGTCACTTGGTCGATTCTTCCCTCGACCCGGCGCATCTTGGGGTCGTCGAAGCGGTCGTGCGCGCTGCCGAAGGACTGGAACGCACTCCGATGGATGTGGCGTTGACCTGGGTCCGCGATGCACCCGGAGTGGTTTCGGCAATCATCGGGCCACGCACTTCACGTCAGCTCAGCCAGCTGCTCGACGGTGGTGAGCCCTTGCCGACCCAGATCCGCAGGGTCCTGGACGAGGTCTCGCGACCCTGACGACCGATCACTCCTCAGTCGGCGTTGGCGTCTGAGATCTCCGTCTCATCGACGTCCTCGTCCTCCAGATCGTCCTCGTCGAAGTCCTCGTCCTCGAGGTCGTCCTCCTCGACAATGTCAAAGGGGAGCTCAACCCCGAGGCGCGTGAAAAGCACATCGTCATAGGTGAAGAAGGCATCCCGAAGGCGCTCCTCGGCATCCTCCAGAGCGTGCGCGTCCATGCGGTCGCCGGCTTGAGCCGTGTCGAAATGATGTTCGAACGCAGCAATCAGCCGATTGAGGGCGTCACGGGGGTCTGTGGCCATGACACCAGAGTACCCGCCGGACGCCGCCCGACATTCCACTACGACACGCCGACGACGTCATGCGCCAGCGGCCCCCCATTGCTCCCTCTCAGGGAAGGTTGAGCTGGGATCGGATGACAGACACCATGAGGTCAGTCCCCTTGATCTCTGCGGTCTGGTCTGGACCGAGGACGTGGGTCTGCCCGTCGGCGTCGATCAACTGGGAGGCACCGAGCGCGGGACCCAGCGGGAGGATCACCCATTCCTTCGTTGGCTGATACGTGACCTCAGCCGGATCGCCTTCGAGCTGTCGGGAGATGTTCGAAATCACGACGCGCGCCTGCTGACGTGCCGCATCCGCTCGCTTCGACTCGCGCACGTCCGTGATGTCGCCGATCGCATAGACATGCGGATGCCCGATGACCTGCAAAGTCGGATCGACCCGGATCGTCCCGTCGGGGTGAAGCAACTCCTCATACTCGGTACCACCCAGATAGCCCGTGTTCGCCCGGGACCCATAGCACTGGAACCACATGTCGGCCTCGACAGTGTCCCCCGACTTGGTGGCGACGGTGAAGTGTCCGAGTTCGCCGACATTGGAGGGCGGAAGGAAAGCGAGCTCCGATCCGGTGATGATCCGTACGCCGAGGTCTTCGAGTTGGGTGCTCATCTCACGACGCAACTCATCGGTGTAACCGGGCGTCGAGAGGATCGAGTCCTCCTTCTCGACGATCGTGATCTCCAGGTCCGGGAAGGCGTTGGCAAGTTCACCGGTCAGCTCGATCCCGACGGTCCCTCCGCCCACCAGCATGACCGATCGGGCGTCGCCCAAGTTTTCGTGCAATTGCTCGAGGCGGGCCTTCGCGACCAAGGCTCGCGATGAAGAGTATTTCGCGGGGAACGGGTAGGTGGACCCGGAAGCGAGCACGACGAAGTCCGCCTCGATCGGGTCGTGTCCGAAGACATGGACGGTCGTGCCTTGCACGCGCGAAACGGTTCCCTGGATGACCTGACCGCGTGCGAGCAGGTTTGAGTACGGCATGAAGATCGTGTGTTCCCAGACCTCGTCGACGGCTGCCCGCAATGCGGCCGCATGATGGACGAATTGGTCCTTCTGTTCGACGAGGACGACATCTGCGAGGGGATCAAGCCCCTTGGCCGCGGTGACGCCTCCATATCCTCCGCCGACGACGACGATTCGGGTCACAGTCCAGTCTCCTCTTCGCTCCGGTCCGTTCCGGCTGAAGTCATCATCTCACGGGGGCGTCGACCAGGCCGCGTCGACGCAAGATCGAGGCCGAACCGGCGAGCGGCTCCTCGAGCTCGGCGACCAGAACCTCGGCCCACATGTTGGAGTAGTAGCTCGCGTCATATCCGCTGGCAAAGGTGTGGGCGAAATACGTCGTGCGGTCGCGCGGCGGGACGAAATCGGAACCCACGCCCGTGTCCTTTAGAGCGGCCGTCTCGAACGACTTCATGGCGTCGACGTCCGCCGGAGCCTGTCCCCCACCCAGGCGATGCCAGGCCTGGTCGATGAGCGCGGTCTCGACGAAATCACGCGGCACGGAAGTCCCGCTTTCCTCGCGGTAGGCGTGGCCGAGAAAACGCAATGCAGGGCGTGGCCGAGCTCGTGGAAGCAGGTCCCGGCCCGTCCTCGCAGATCGGGACGTGGAACTATCGAGATGCCGTAGAGCTGTCCGGCCGCCCAGAAGACACCGTCCTCGAGGACATGATCGAAGTCGGGGTAGGAACGCAGCGCGTCAGAATCCAAGCCGAGTCGCTCGCGGCGGAGCCGGTCCTCGTAGTACGGCCAGTCCGCCGCCGCCAGGCGCCGCAGATCGATCGCGTCCCTCCTGTCCCCCCACCCGGGGCACAGTGAAGCGGCCAGCAGTAGGCCGCTGTGGCTCCGGCATCCAACCCGTTCAGACCCGCCGGATCGGTGCCCGCCAGTCCCGTGCGCTCGAGGAGCTCCCCCGCCATCATCGGCCGCGACGACGGTGTTCTCGACCGTCGCGTGCTCCGGGTTGCTCGCAATCGCCTCCCACTGCGCACGCTGCTCAGCCATTCCCTCGCGGACGGCCACGCGGATGTGGTCGGGAGTGACCGCGGCGAACAGACGGACAGAATGCGGGCACCCGCAGCGATGGACGTGGTCGGGTCAGCCGGTGGGATCCTCGGGAAGGCCCAATGCGCGACGGACGTTCGGTCGAAAATAGTCCGGGCCCTTGAGGACCTTGCCGTCCTCGCGCAGTCTGACGCTCCCGTCAGGCATCAGCTTCGACAGGTTCGAGGCCTGAACCTCGGCGAGGACTGCATCGAGGTCGATGCCGGATTCCCGTGCCATGCCATAGATGACGTAGACGAGGTCGGCCAAGGCATCCGCCGTCTCGACCAGGTCGCGAGTTCTGTCATCGGCAGCCACGGCTCGAGAGATCCCGGCCTCTGCCTCAGTGCGTGCAGCTGGCCCATCCACGGCTCCGACCAGTTCGCAGAACTCCTCGGCAATCAGATCCATGCGTAGCCCAATCCGGGCATCCTCCAACGTCGGCGGCTCGTGGTCACGCAGACGGTCGGGCATCGAGTAGACGGAATGGAATTGACCGACGAGGAGCCCCGGCTGGGATGGATCGAGCGCCGGAGCATCGGCGATACCCGCCATCCCGGGACCATCCCAGGGCGTCGCCGGAGTCATCTGGTCGCCCCTGAGGATCGCCGCAGTCCAATGGTCGACGGCCTCTCCGGTCGAGTCCGACAGACCACGCTGGATTCCCTCACGCCGGAACCCGGTGCGCCACACGGCCTTCCATGAGGCCCAATTCCCGACAATCGCCTTCCATTGGACCCGGTGAGCACCCAACTCCTCGAAGGCCGCGATCGTGGAGAGTCGCACCGCCTCCGACGTCAGTCCGTGACCGCGGTACTCCGCAGACAACCAGAAGCCGACCTCCCAGCAGGCCGTGCCCGCGCGGAACAAGGTGAGTGCGCCGACGAACGTGTTGTCCTCGCTCAGCCGGATCGCCCAATGCGGGGACCCGGTCGCCCACTCTCGTGCGGCCGCGCTGGTCCATTGACGGGCATCCTCCAGTGAATACGGAAGGGTGATCGTCGTCCACCGAGGAATCTCCGGGTCCTGCACGATCCGTGCCACGTCCACTGCATCACCCGGTGCCACGGGAACCAGATGAATCCGTTCGCCGTGGAGCGTGAACGGCCGAATGGCCATCAGGCCTGTCCCTCCTCGGTGTCATCAGCATGCGTCTGACTCCAAGCTGTCTCCAACGCGTTGGCCAATGCCTCCGTCGGTTGGCCTCCCTGGATGACGAAGCGGCGGTCGATGAGGAAGGTCGGCACCGAGTCGACGCCCATCTGGACCGCGATCTGGTAGTCGGAGAAGACCTCAGAGGCGCGCCCCTCATCGGCCAGCGCCGCCACGACGTCCTCGGCGTCCATACCGATGTCCTGAGCGCACCCGATGAGGACGTTTGCGTCGGAGACGTCGAGACCCATCTCGAAATGCGCTCGGTCGATCGCCTCGGCGAGCTTGAGCTGCACCGTGTCGGGGCCCGTGGTCGTGTCCGCCGCCAAGTCTCCCTCACGCGCCGCCGCGATCACGCGATGCGCGTTCGAGGTCGGGGCGACCGCCAACGCATCGAAGTCGAAGGTCACGCCCTCCGCCGCACCGAGTGAACGCAGCCGCTCGTGGATCTGGTCGACCTGCTCGCGATCGATCCCCTTGTGCTCCATCAAGTACTCGGTCTCCGAGCTGTCGAGGCGCTCCGAGAGCTCGGGATCGAGGAAATAGGCATGGAGAGCGACTTCGACGTCGTCCGCGTGCTCGAAGCCCCTCAGCGCCGCGCGCAGGTGGCGGATGCCGAGGTAACACCAGGGGCAGGCCACGTCGGCCCAGACGTCGATGTGCATTGAGACTCCTTGTTTGTTCTGGACTGGTCCCCCACTCTAGTGGTCATGGCAGATCGGTCCAGTGGTCCGGGCGGGGCAGGCACGTGTCCCGTGCCACCCGCGAGGATTTGGTGTGCTCCCCCGAGCCCGTGTTAGAGTTTTCCTCGCTCGCGGCGATGTCGCGATCCACCTGCGCGGGTGGCGGAATAGGCAGACGCGCTAGCTTGAGGTGCTAGTCCTCCTTTTACGAGGGTGGGGGTTCAAGTCCCCCTCCGCGCACAGCAGGAAAACGACCCGGACCGATTCAATCGGTGGGGTCGTTTCTGTCTCGCCTGTGGATGGCGCTCAGTTCTCAGTCGCCCTGAGCTTCTTGTCTAGGGCATTGAAGATCGACACGATCTGATCGATCGCCGCGTCGCTGACGTCGTCGAGCAGGTACTCGCGCACCGTCGCCTGATGCAGTTCACTTGCCGCGAGTACTGTCTCGGTGCCCTTTGGCGTCAGGATCGCCTCAAAACTGCGGCGGTCGGTCGATGACGGCACACGTTCGACCCATCCGTCGTGAACGAGATTCGTCACCAGGTATGTCAATCGCGACGGTGAATAGACGACGCTCTCGGCCAGCTGCCCCATCCGCAGGCTGTGGCTCGGGACCTCCCACAGAGCCAACAGGACGTTGTAGTCCGCCAAGGAGAGACCAAAGGCCTTCTTCAGGCGAGTCTCAAGCACTCCCTGCAACCGCCCGGACACTTCGAAGAACACTCGCCAAGCGAGGGCACGCTGGTTGTCAGATTCATTGATCGAATTCATCCCCGGACCGTCGACCACAGTGCACCTTCCGGATCTCAGCCATGCCACCGTCTGCCGGGCAGCACTTCCGCTGTGGAATGATAAGGCATCCCGCAGATCTGGGAGGCGTCACGACCGTGCGGGATGCGCTGCGATCCGGGATCGGAACAGCACGCTCGGCGCACTCCAGAACTCCCCTAGAGCGGACGGCGTGAACACCGTCCCGCCCTGGACCGCCGTCCTCTTCGACGTCGACGGGACATTGGTCGATTCCGCTGGTGTCGTCCTTCAGGCTTTCCGTCGCACGATCGAGGACCTCGACCTCGAACCCCGCGCCGACGAGCAACTCCGTCGCTATGTCGGTCCTCCCTTGTGGCAATCCTTCGAGGACCTCGGATTGCGCGGGGAGGAGCGCGACCTGGCGGTCCAGCGCTACCGCGACCACTACCTGCAGATCTATCTCGAACCCGATCCCTATCCCGGGATCCCCGAGCTGCTCAAAGAGCTGCACGCGCGCGGCATCGCTCTGGCGACGGCGACCTCCAAGCAGGAGTACATGGCACGCGGCCAGCTCGAACACCTCGGGTTGGACGATTTGTTCCGGGCCATCTCCGGAGCGACGCCGGACCTGTCGAGTTCGAAGGCCACGGTCGCGCGCGATGCTCTCGCCCGTCTTGCGGTGTCCGGCGCGGACGTCTCGCGCCCCGTTCTCGTTGGAGACCGCTCCTGGGACGTCGACGGAGGCTCACAGATTGGAATCCCCGTCATCGGCGCCGGCTGGGGCTACGGGGAGCCAGGTGAACTGGCCGGTGCTCTGGTGGTTGCCGAGAACGTCCCTTCGGCGCGTGCGCTCTTGATCAGCGGGTCCACCACTTAGTCTGATCCTGTCAACCAGCAGGACGGGAGAGGCCATGACAGAGGAGATCCGGGGGGAATCAACCCGCCAAGGGATCGGTCGACGCCTCGCCAGTATGGTGCGTGCCAGAGAAAGAACATCAGCAACGTCGACCACCGCGCATGTCCGGATACCGTCGACAGCGTCGCCGCGGCCGCGCTCCGGTGTCGGCGGGGCCGCACGCGGGTCCTCGAGCCACTTCGTCCAACGACCTTCGCGCGCGCGCAAACATGATCTGCCTGACTGGCTACGACGCACCGGCCTGGGGGCATGGGCACTGATCGGGATCATCATCGTGATCTCGATGATCGTGCTCGGGCTGGCGAAGATTTCCGCTGTCTTCGTCGCGATCTTCGTGGCACTGCTGCTGACCGCGATCCTCAATCCGGTTGTCGATTTCCTTTCGCGGTGGATGAAACGCTGGATCGCCGTCATTCTGTCCTTGTTGGGATTCTTCGGGATCTTCTTCGGCCTCCTGACGTTGGTTGTCACTTCCGTCGTCGGACAGTGGGGAGATCTGACCCGGCAGTTCGGCGATGGCGTCAACAGGATCATCTATTTCCTCCAGACGACCCCCTTTCACCTCAAGCTGACTCCCACCGACGTCGACGTCTGGATGAGCTCGATGGTCGCCAAGGGACAGAGCTATGTCGCCGCGAACTGGGGCAGCCTGGCCAGCGACGTCCTCTCGAATGTTTCGGTCGTCGCCCTGGCGTTCACGATCCTTGCTCTCGCAATCTTCGTGACGATTTTCTTCCTCCACTCCGGCTCCCAGATGTGGCGATGGTTCCTCAACTGGCTCCCATCCCGCTACCGCGGCACGGTCCACCGCGCCGCCTCCGCCGGGTGGTACACATTCTCGGGATACGCGCGCGGCACGATGCTCGTCGCCGGAACGGATGGACTCCTCGCGGGAATCTACCTGTCGATTCTCCACGTCCCGGTCGCCCCCGCACTGGGGATTCTCGTCTTCATCGGTGCTTTCATCCCCTTGGTCGGCGCTCCCGTGGCCATGGTCGTAGCCATGGTTGTCGCGTTCGCCAGTGGCGGCCTCGTTCAAGCCGCTCTGGTCGGCCTCGGAATCGCCGGCATCGGTCAGCTGGAGGGCCACGTCTTCCAGCCATTGATCATGGGGCGTCAAGTCTCCCTGCACCCGGTTGTCGTCATCGTCGGTGTCGCCATCGGCACCTTCACGGCGGGTCTGCTTGGGGCCGTCATCGCGATCCCGATCATCGCGGTGATCTGGTCGATCTTCTCGACGTTGTACGAACCGGATGATCCGATCGAGGGTCCGCTCCCCGATTACTCCCGCACCAAGTCCTGAGTGCCGCGAGCCTGCGGTCTCACAGACGACCTCAAACGGATGTGCCGGCCACTCACTGGAAGTCGCGTGCGCGCACCGGCATCGGCACGACCACATTCTCGAGCCGATGCGCCATGACAGTGACGGCGCCGTCCCCGCGCTCAAGCTTTCCCCGCACGCTTAACGCCCGAGCAGTCAGCGCGACCCGTCGGTAACGTGCCCACAGTCCCTTCGAGCAGGTGACATTGATGAGACCGGTCTCATCCTCCAGGGAGAGGAAGGTCAAGCCCCGTGCCGTGCGCGGTCGCTGGCGGTGGGTGACGATCCCGGCGACCTCGACGATCGCTCCCGCCTCCGCTGCCCTCAACCCCTCCGCTGTAATGACGCCTCTGCCCCGCAGTGAGTCACGGACGAGGGCGAAGGGGTGTTGCCCGACCGTCAGCCCCGTCGAGCGGTAATCCTCGACCATCGTCTCTGCCCCACTCATCGGTGCGAGGGCGGGGGCCGTGGATCCGACCTCGGTGCCGGGCAGGAACGGTTGGATCCAGGATCCCTGCCCCACAGTCTCCGCCGCCCACAGCGCCTCCCGTCGAGTGATTCCCAGAGATTCGACTGCGCCTGAGCGCGCCAGCGCCTCGACCTCGCCAGTGCTCAACTGCGCCCGCCGCGCCAGATCAGCGAGGTCAGTGAAGGGGCCCTGCGCCTCACGAGCCTCGACGATCCTCTCCGCCGCAGCGCCCACACCCTTCACCGATTCGAGGCCGATCCGCACGATCGATCCGGGATCGACATCGAGGTCGACGCGCGACGAGGGGAAGCCCGTCTCCGCCCGGCCCAGGGTCGTTCCCCCGATGAGGTCCGCCCCATTCTCCGAGCCTCCGCTGGTCCGCCGGTCGGTCGCCGAGCCCGCTTCCCGGCCCGTCGGGCGCACGCACGCCCCGACCTCGGAATCCTGGATGTCCGGGCCGCCGACCGTGACCCCGTGGCGCAACGCATCCTGGACCAGGGTCGCCGGTGAGTAGAACCCCATCGGCTGGGAAGCGAG
>JAATFD010000022.1 GCA_015655375.1 Actinomycetales bacterium | reverse complement strand
CATATGCTTGCCGACGGCACGCGCCCCGACCATCGTCTGCCCGTCGATACGCGCCGCCGAGGTCGCGAAACGCCCTTGAGGCGACCACACGTGGATCGACCGCCCGACGAAGAGATCGCCGAAGGTCCGAGCCAGCCGATGGACCGCGTCGCCCTCGGGCATCAGAGGGTGTGGACGAGCCGAGCGTGCATCGAGCGGGTCTGCCCTGGACCCACACGCAGGGCATCGACCAACTGCGGACGATTGAAGGCGTCGGTCATGAATTGGCAGTACTCGACCGCGATCGCCTCGGAGCCACGGTGGGCCAAGGATTCCCCCGTGAACAGCTGGATGATCCCGATTCCCGGCAGGTCCGTGTCCGGCGTCCCGACCATGCCGTCCAAGCGGGTGTCGGCCTCGAGTCGCGTGGCAGCGCCGTCGGGATGATCGACCTCGACAGTGACGATGCCGTCGTGGGTCTCCAATCCCGTCCAGGCGTCGTCGAGTCCCTCGGGCGAGATCAGCAGCAGCGGCTCCGTGCCGGCCGGCTTGCCGGAGGTCACCGGCGAGAAAGCCCGTGCACCCGACAGGGGAATCAGCGCGGCATCCGTGTCGACGTGCAGCCGGGCAGGAACGCTGACGTGGGCGCCCTCAGAACCGGCGGACCACCTGATGTAGGGGTGCCAGCCCAGTCCGATCGGGGCATCAACTTCACCGAGATTGCGTGCCTCGAGCGTCATCGACAGCGACCATTCCTCGGGTCTCGCAACGGCGAGGTCGTGCCCGAGACTGTAGGTCACCCGCACCGCGACCGGCACGGGATATGCGGGATCGGTGAGCGTCGTGCGCAGCACCAAACACGCGTCCGTCTGCTCGACGAGCTCGAAGCCGGTCTCCAGGCCCAGCCCGTGACGAGCCTCGCGGCTGCCATCTGCGGCCGGACCGAAGTCGTGCTCGCGTCCCTCCCACGTGTAGCGGGCATCCTTGATCCTGTTCGACCACGGGACCAGCAGTCCCTGCCGAGCGCCTTCACCCCGCCGTCGCTCGGCAGAATCGCGATAACCCGCCACCACCTCCACGGCCCGGCCGTCCGCTCCAGGCACGGTCCAGGACAGAACGATCCCTCCACGGCTGCCGATCTCAGCAACAGAACCGTCGAGTCCGATGCGCCAACCAGGAATGTCCACCACGGGGCTCCTCACCGGCACGCCATGACGCGCGCCCTTTCCTCCATGCTACGGGCGTCGACGTGAGACTCCGAGCGGGACAAGGGCTCGACCGATGTGAGATCGCCCCCTCAAGGCATCCGAGCCTCGAGGGGGCGAGTCGATGTGGGACCGACGTCCACGGCGTCGGTGTCAGCTGCGCGGGAGAACCACATTGACGAGCTTGGGCGCGCGGACGACGACCTTGAGGGGGTCGCGTCCATCGAGAAGCTTCATGATCGGCTCGGACGCCAGGGCCTTCTCACGCAGGTCGTCCTCGGAAATCGAGACGGGAACATCCAAGCGTGCCCGGACCTTGCCGTTGACCTGGACGATCGCGGTGATCGTGTCCTCGACGAGCAGCGACGGATCCGTGACGACCGGGAACGGCTCGCGGGCCAGCGACTCGGAGTGACCCAGGCGGGCCCATAACTCCTCGGCGATGTGGGGGGCCACCGGGGAGACCATGAGGATCAGCGGCTCGATCGTCTCACGAGGTACCGCAGCCAGGCCGGTCAGGTGGTTGTTGAGGACGATGAGCCGGGCAATCGCCGTGTTGATGCGCATGTGCTCGTATTCGGTGGTCACGATGTCGATCGTGCGGGCCAGCAGTCGCGTCGTCTCGAGGTCGGCAGGGTCCTCGGAGATCGTCACCTCACCGGTGGTCTCGTCGATGACGTTGCGCCACAGACGCTGGAGGAAACGCTGGGAGCCGACCACCGCACGCGTGTCCCACGGCCGGGAGATGTCCAGGGGCCCCATCGACATCTCGTAAACGCGCAGCGTGTCCGCCCCGTAGCGCTGGGCGAAGGCATCGGGCGTGACGATGTTCCTCAGCGACTTGCCCATCTTCCCGTATTCCTGGGTGACGGGCTCGCCCTTCCACGTGAATCCGGTGGCCGCATCGCCCTCGACCTCGTCGGCCGGCACGTAGGCCCCGCGGTCGTCCTTGTAGGCATAGGCCTGGATGTAACCCTGGTTGAACAGCGTGTGAAACGGCTCCGACGCGCTGACATAGCCGAGGTCGAAGAGGATCTTCTGCCAGAACCGCGAGTACAGCAGATGCAGGACCGCATGCTCGACCCCACCGACGTAGAGGTCCGCGCCCCCCGACTGGCCGGGCTCGCGCGGGCCCATCCAGTAGGACTCGTTGGCCGGGTCGATGAAGGCCTGTGTGTTGTGGGGATCCCCGTAGCGGATCTCGTAGGCGCACGAACCCGCCCAGTTCGGCATCGTGTTGGTGTCGCGACGGTAGGTCTGCAGGCCCTCGCCGAGGTCGAGCTCGACATCCAGCCAATCCGTGGCACGCCCCAGGGGCGCCTCCGGCTCGGAGTCGGCGTCCTCGGGATCAAAGGTTCGCGGCGAGAAGTCATCGATCTCGGGCAGAGTCAGGGGCAGCATGTCGTCGGGCAAGGCATGGACGCGCCCGTCCTGGCCGTAGACGACGGGGAAGGGCTCCCCCCAATAGCGCTGACGCGAGAACAGCCAGTCGCGCAGACGGTAGGTCGTCGTCGCGTGTCCGACTCCTCGGTCCTCCAGCCACGCCGTCATCGCGGCGATCGCGTGGGTCTTGTCCATCCCGTTGAGGTCGAGCTGGTCGTTCGCCGAGTTGACCAGAACGCCGTCCCCGGTCCACGCTGCCTCGTCCGTGTTGAAATCGGCGGGCGGGGTGATCGTCGTGATGATGTCGAGGTCGAACTTCTGCGCGAATGCGAAGTCGCGGTCGTCATGGGCCGGCACGGCCATGATCGCGCCGGTGCCGTATCCCATGAGGACGTAGTCGGCGACGAAGACGGGAACCTGGCCACCGGTCACGGGATTGACGCCGAAGAGCCCGGTGAACACGCCGGTCTTCTCCCCTGTCTCCGCGGTCCGCTCTTCCTCGGACCGCGCAGCCGCTTGGGCGCGGTAGGACGCCACGGCCTCGGCTGGCGTCGTGAATCCACCGGTCCACGCCTGACGCGTGCCCTCCGGCCACGACTCGGGAACCGCAAGCTCACTGGCACCGGTCTCGGGCGCCCCAAGAATCGAGTGCTCGGGGGCGACGACCATGAAGGTCGCGCCGAACAAGGTGTCGGGACGAGTCGTGAACACCTCGAGCTCGGCCGTGGCCCCGTTCTCCTGGCGGGCGGACGTGCCATCTTCAGGCGTGCCGACACGCATTCCAGGAACCTCGAAGCGCACGCTGGCGCCGTGGGACCGGCCGATCCAATGACGCTGCATCGAGCGGATCTTGTCCGGCCAGCTCACCGTGTCGAGACCGTCGATCAGACGGTCGGCGTAGGCCGTGATCCGCATCATCCACTGACGCATCGTCTTGCTGAAGACCGGGAAATTGCCGCGCTCGGAGCGTCCCTCGGAGGTCACCTCCTCATTGGCGAGGACGGTGCCCAGCCCCGGAGCCCAGTTGACCGGGGCCTCAGAGATGTAGGCCAGTCGGGAGGAATCAATGACCGCGTCCCGTTCCGCAGCGGACAGGTCGTCCCACGCCCGGCCATCGGGCGTTGCGCGCTCACCCGAGGCGAGCTGGGCGACGAGATCCTCGATCGGACGCGCGCGCCCCATCGTCCCCTCTCCATTGGGAGCACTCGGGTCGTACCAGGAGTTGAAGATCTTCAAGAAAATCCACTGCGTCCACCGCACGAAGCCGTCATCGGTCGTGGCGAACGCGCGGCGCAGGTCGTGGGAGAGCCCCAGCAAGTGCAGCTGGCGGCGCATGTTCGCGATGTTCTCCTCGGTGGTGATCCGGGGATGCTGACCCGTTGTCACGGCGTACTGCTCAGCCGGCAGGCCGAAGGCGTCGAAGCCCATCGTGTAGAGGACGTTGTCACCCTTCATCCGGTGGTAACGCGCCACCGTGTCGGTGGCGATGTAGCCCAGGGGATGTCCGACGTGCAGACCCTTACCGGAGGGATAGGGGAACATGTCGAGCAGGAAGTAGGGAGGAAGCTCCGCCAGAGGGCCAGCCAAATCGCCAACGGGGTTGTCCGCGCGGAACGTGCCGCGTTGCTCCCAGGTGTTCTGCCACTGAGCCTCGATCGTGCCCGCCATCTCTGCCGAGTAGCGGTAAGCCGGCTCGGATCCCTCCGCGACGGTCGTCGTCATGTCTTCCTCTTCCCGAATCGTCCCGGCAAGGGTAGCGCATGGGAGTCCGCGCACCGGGGCTCGGATCGGCACACGGCCAGCCACGGGATGACCCCTTCGGTCATCGGGCGGACAATGGGGACATGAGCACCGTCTTCGAGAACATCATCTCCGGCGAATGGCCGGGCCGTTTTGAGTGGGCCGACGACGTCTGCGTGACGTTGTCGACGATTGAGCCGATCACTGCCGGTCATGTCCTCGTCGTCCCCCGCCATCCCTACCCGAAGTGGACGGACGCCCCCAATGACGTCCTCACTCACTTGATGGAGGTCGCGGCCGTCATCGGTCGGGCCCAGGAAAGCGCCTTCGGTGTCCCGCGTTCGGGCCTGATTATTGCCGGGTTCGAAGTCCCCCACACGCACCTGCATGTCGTCCCGATGCGCTCAGAGGCCGATCTTTCCTTGCGCAAGGCCGCTCCTGCCAGCGATGAGGACCTGGATCGGGCCGCCGAAGCGCTGAGGACCGCCTTGCGCAAGGCCGGCCACGAGGACCACGTCCCCGCACAGGTGAATTCAGCGATGTTGGGCTGACAGAGTCGGTTCGATATCGGGCCCGTCCGAGACGAAGATCGCCGCAGTGGCGATCGTCCCAAGCTCGGCGACAGGCACCTGTGCCGAGGGCGTCGACGGTGCCGCCTGCCCGTGGGAGCGCGTGTACCAGGATCGCGGCGGGCTCACCCGGATGCGGGTCGTCCCCACGGCCGTCGAGCGATCGAGGACCTCCACGTTCGCGTCGAGGACGACTCCGATCCCGTCGAGGTGACGCAGCATGTCCTCATGCGCGTCGGAGATCCGCACCACGAGGGCGGATTCACCCACAGTGAGCTCGTCGAGAGGTTTCATCGCAGGGGCGAACCAGGTGCCGTCCGCCGCGGGAATCGGATCGCCGTGTGGATCGCGGAAGGGATAGCCCAACGCCCGGTCGAGGTGCTCCAACAGATTGTCCGACACGGCGTGCTCGAGGATCTCGGCCTCGCTGTGGAGCTCATCCCAGTCGAAGTCGAGGCGCTCGAAGAGATAGGTCTCGAGGAGCCGATGGCGACGCACCATCGCGATGGCGACTTCACGTCCGCGTTCGGTGAGATGCACCTTCTGATAGGGAGTGTGGGACACAAGCCCTTGATCGGTCAGCCGACGGACGTTCTCCGAGGCCGTCGAGGCCACAACACCCATCCTGGCGGCGAGATCGGTGATCGAGATTCCTCCACTGCCCCATTCCTGGGCGGAGTAGATGAACTTGAGATAGTCCTGGGTGACTGAGGACTGTTCGGTGGTCGGGGGCGTCATCGGGACCACGCCCCGGCGGTCGTCACCGGCACGCGGGCGTACAGTGCCCCCACATGTGGCCGTCCCATCCTCGACTCCCTTCGATGAATCGGACTCAACTCTAGACGCCGCGCCGTCCCGGTGAGGAGCGCAGGAGAGCTGTGGCGCACTGCCCATTCAGATGCTTTGCGTCCCGCACGGGGGCCGCGTAGAGTGAGCTCTCGTCGAAAGACACGCGCCATTAGCTCAATTGGCAGAGCAGCTGACTCTTAATCAGCGGGTTGGGGGTTCAATTCCCTCATGGCGCACCACTCCCACTCCACCACTCAGTGTGGTGGGAGGCCTCGCGCCATTAGCTCAATTGGCAGAGCAGCTGACTCTTAATCAGCGGGTTGAGGGTTCAAGTCCCCCATGGCGCACCCATTGTCGAGGCGGCGAGAATGGACGCTCGATCGAGCGGACTCTCAGTCAGACCCGAACAGCCGGAGGCTAGATGCGGCGCCTCACGTCATCCGAACAGGAATTGCTCGACGCGATCGAACGCCAGTTGGCGTCACGTCGCAGTTCCCTCATTACTCCAGAGATCATTGCCCAGGCGGCGCACTTGGTCCACTCGATGACCGACCCCAGACCCCAACTTGGAGAGTTGATCGGGCCGGTGTGCACAACCGCCGACGTCGTCGACTGGCTGGGCATCTCCCGTCAGGGCATCAACAAGGCCGTCAGGGAGAACCGCATTCTTGCGATCCAGTCCCCCTCGACGACTTGGTACTACCCGACCTGGCAATTGCTGGACGATCATTCCGTCGTCCCGCACTTGTCTCCTGTGCTCGGCCGTCTCGACGGCCGTGTCGATCAGATCGTGTCAGCTGAATGGTTCCAGCGGCCCGAGCCCGCACTCGATGGGCAGACCCCGGCCCAACGCATGCTGGCCGGCGGCGATGTTCACGACGTCGTCGGCGCGGCCGAATCCTTCGCCTCCGCCCAATCACGACGTCCGGGTCGGCGCCCGCTCTTCGATCCGGAGATCGAGACCGCCCGGCCCAGTCGCTGAACGGTTTCTGTTTTCGAATTCCCGCGAAGCACGCCTCTTTCCGGCACCGAGGCACGTTCTCTGTCAGGGGAACGTGCTTCGCGGTGGAGACGTGCTTCGCGGGAGTGCCAGAGCCGTGCAGAGGCCTTCGTGGGCACGCGGACGGTCTCGATGACAGGATGGTCTCATGACCACTCTTGAAGTGGGCCGAAAGGCCCCCGATTTCACCCTGGATTCCACTCAGGGATCGATCACGTTGTCCAACCTCGTCGCATCGGCTGACAAGGGCGTCATCGTGTACTTCTACCCGAAGGCGTCCACGCCCGGATGCACCACCGAGGCCTGCGACTTCCGCGACAACCTCAACACGTTGAAGGCTTCCGGCTATACCGTGGTGGGCATCAGCGCAGACTCCATGCCCGCCCTGGAACGCTTCACCGAGAAGCAGGGCCTGAACTTCCCGCTCGCGTCCGACCCCGATCACTCGGTCCTCGAGCAGTGGGGTGCCTGGGGCGAGAAAAAGAACTACGGCCGGAGCTATGAGGGGATCATCCGCTCGACCGTCGTCGTCGCTCCCAATGGGACAGTCGCCCTCGCCCAGTACAATGTCAAGGCAACGGGGCACGTCACCAGACTGCGTCGCGATCTCGGCCTCGATGCCTGAGGACCCACCGGACGGCCTCGCGGCGGGCCCGAGTATTCTTATCCGGACGACGGGATGGTCGGCTCCCTCGACAGCGTGACACTCGCACGTCCCCTCGAAGTCGTGATCACCGCCCGGAACGTCCGCAAGTCCTATCGGGTCGGCATCCCGATCCATCGCCGCGAGGTGCTGGCCCGGCTCCGTGCGCGAGATCTGGGCTTCGTCTTCCTGGCCTCCAGCTAGGTCGGCGCCCTGCCGTCGGGCACGTCGGCGTTGCCCGGTTTACTCGGACTGCTCGGCCTGGCAGATCACGCGCGACAGTGAGTCACCGAACTCTCCGGCGGACAGCAGCAACGGGTCAGCCTCGCGGGGCCGATCCATCACGAGGTCTCAGGTCCCACTTCCGATCAGCTCGTCCGCTTCCTGCACAAGCTGGCGCCCGTCGATGGGGATACATCCACGGGGACACAGACCACCGATGCCTGCCGTCCGGGTGATGGTTCGCATGGCGGCTCGCCATCGCCAGCAGTGAAGTGCCGTCGTCCTACTCTCGGCGATCGCCACGTGGATGGTCGGACTATTGATGAGTGCCAGCTGGGCGATCCTGATCGACTGTCCGATGGTGGTGACGATGGTGCGGTCCACGCGAGCACCAGTGTCATGCGGCGTCGCCGAGGCGTGACAGCGGGAGCCGCCAAGCCATCCAGAAGAAACTCATGAGCAAGACGACAGCGTGGTTGTCACGGTCTGTTCCGTGGCGGCAAGGACTGGCGCGGAAGCGCCTCGAGAGGGACTTCACGACATCGGTTCAACCACCTTTTCCTCGCTCTTGTGTCTTGTGCTCAGCGAGCGGGATGCCGGACAGGTCCTGCGCGCCAAACGTACGCTGCCAGCATGTCCATGAGCACCGTGGAAGTCGAGCAGGGGCTCCTCGCCTACGCGCACGACCGACGCAGACCCCGATACAGGCAGCACCGACTCGACAGGCAGTCGGGCACAGACTCTCCAACTCCACATGGCTCGCGCATTGATCTTCCCGGGTCGCAGGAGAAACCTCACGGAAGCCACTGGTGCGCGAGAAGGGACTCGAACCCTCACGTCATAGACACTGGAACCTAAATCCAGCGCGTCTGCCAATTCCGCCACTCGCGCGTGACGCCCCATTCTACGGGGTCGACGCCGCGACGCCTTCCCTCGTCGACCTCGAGTGGAGTCTGGCTCAGGAATACCATCGACACCATGGCCGTCCATTCCTTCACTCTGGTCCCCGCCGCCTACGTTTTCCTCCTCCGGGAAACCGGTTCCGACACCGAAGTCCTCCTCCAGCTGCGCCGCAACACCGGCTACATGGACGGTCATTGGGCGTGTGGATCAGCTGGCCACGTCGAGGCGAACGAGTCCGTCGTCGACACTGCGATCCGCGAGACTCATGAGGAACTCGGCTTGACGCTTTCCCCCGCCGACCTCGTTCCCCTGACTGGCATGCACCGCACGAACGGCGGGACGGAGCCCCTGGAGCAACGCGTCGACTGGTTCTTCTCCTGCCGAACGCGCACGGGCGAACCGCGCGTCATGGAACCCGAGAAAGACGGCGGTCTGCGGTGGTTCCGCCTCGCTGATCTGCCCGACACCACGGTCCCCCACGAGCGCGCCGTCCTCGACGCATTGACTGCCGGAGATGTCCCCGCCATCATGACCTTCGGCTTCGGCCTCGGCGAGGACAGCGAGCGGTATCACGTGGCGCTGCCACACTGACCGCAGACCCGCGGGCGAGCACGAGCAGGCCACGCCTGTACAAGGAAGTAGGCACGTTCTCCCCCGAAGCGCGGCTCAAAAAATTGCCGCGTCTCGGGGAGAACACATCCCCACCCACACAGAACACGCATTACAACCGCCGCCTCGCGGATGAATGTGTCTCACGGTCAAAAACCGACGTGCTTCGACGTGAAATAGAGGCGTGCTTCGCGGAGAAGACCTTCAGCCGAGCAGCTTGGGGCGCTCGAAGTTCTTCCCCAGCATGTGCTCGTCGAGGAAGGCCACGAATGTCTTGTACCAGACCTCGGCATTGCCCGGCTTGAGGATCCAGTGTCCCTCATCCGGGAAGTAGAGGAAACGGTGCCCGAGTGTCGGGTTCGTCCGCTGCAGCCCGGCCCACAGCTCGAGAGCCTGCGAGAACGGGACGCGGTAGTCCTTGTCCCCATGGATGACCAGCATCGGCACCTCGATGTTCTCAAGGAACGCATGGGGCGACCACACCTCGGCCTGCGGCGTTCCACCGTCGAGCGTGTCCACCATCCAGCGATACCAGGAGCCATTGTCGGTGGTCTGTGACATCGCATCGACGTCCCACAGACCGGCATGGGTGACGATGCAGTGGAAGCGCGTGCCGGTGTGTCCGGCCACCCAGTTCGCCATGTATCCGCCGTAGGATCCCCCCGCCAATGCCTGTCGGCCCTCGTCGATGTCGGGGCGCGCAACGGTCGCATCCGTCAGCGCCAGGATGTCCGTGAAGGGTTCGTTACCGATTGAATCGTGTCCGCGAGCCGTCAGCGCCTGGCCGTATCCGGTCGAGATGCCGGGGTCCGGCAGCAGCACCGCGTATCCGCGCGCCACGAAGATCCACGGATTCCAGCGCCAGGTCCAGTCATTCCATGATCCCCACGGTCCGCCGTGGGCGAAGACGACCAAGGGATGTGGGCCTTCTCCCTCGGGCAGTGCGAGCCACGCGCGCAGCGGCGTCCCGTCGAGGGCATCTGCGCTGACTTCCGTCAGTTCGCCCGGGACGTCCACCGCATCGACGAGGGAGGGAGTGGGCGTCACCTCTCCGGAATCCGGGTCGATGAGAACGACTGAGGGCGGCTCCAGGATCGAAGAGCGCAGCGCGACCAGGCGTCCGCCCGCCCAGGTCAGCGACGAGTAGGCGGCCTCGTCATCGGGAGTCCGCAGTGTCGCCGACCCATCGTTGTCCCCACTGAACACGCCGCCGCGCCCGTGCCGATCCGCAGTGAACCAGACCGTCGACTCCGCGCCGATGACGGCATCTCCCGGCAGTCCGTCGTAGGCACGGGTGAGCGTGGTGCGTCGACCATCGGCCACATCGATGCGCTCGAGATCTTCGGCGATGAGCTGACCGGGCAGAGGGGGAATCTCCCGACCGGTCAGCACCCACGTGCCGTCGGGAGACACAGCCAGGCCTCTGTGACTGGTGCTCTCCCACGAGTGCTCAGCGTCCTCCGCGGCCAACAGCCGCGGTGGTGTGTCACCCAGGAGGTCGACGACCCAGACCTGGGCGCTTGCGTCGATCGCGCGACGCGTCGACATCGTCACGACTGCCGCGCTCCCATCGGGCACAGCCGCGACACCGTCGAGATCCCACTGATCGGCGTTCGCGGGCGCCCCCGGCAGCGCGTGCGCCGTCAGCTCGACAGGGGCATCATCGACGCCCTCCGTATCTGGCAGCCGCGCCGTGAACAGTCGCGACTCGGCGGGCCCCAGATCCGTGTTCCAGAAGCGGATCGGGTATCGATCGTGAAGGACTGCACTGGCCTTCGCGTCAGTGCGAGCCGTGGCCAGTTCGTCGGATTGCTCCGGTGTCGAGGCCGACGGCATCATCGGAGCAACGACGACCAATCTGGTGGCCGTTGCCTCCAGGGACTCCACTCCGCCGCGATGGCGTAGCACCACGCGGGCTTCGCCTCGTGGTGGCAGCATCCACACCGCGTCGCCCTCGTCCTTCTCCCGAGGATCAGAGCGCGAGAAGTAGACCTCACCGCGATGTCCGACGGCGAGCAACGTCGCGGATTTGTCGCCATGGGTGAGCGCCCGCCAGCGCAGACGGCCCTCGTCGTCTTCCTCCAATGCGATCAACTGGTCGACGAGGGCGGAGCCGTCGACGTCGATCCGGCGCAGGGTCGCGACAATCGTGCCCTCGCGCGAGGCCGCCACACCGGAAATGCGGGGCGCCCTCACGAAGGAGGCGATGTCGTCGAAAGAGAAGGGCTCAGAAGGCGCCGATGACGTGGCCGGGATATCCGGCGTGGAAGTCTCGCTCATGGAGCCAGGGTAAGACACCCCACCACCACCTCCGCCGGCTCAGATCCCGTCGTAGAAATGAGCGACGTCGACCACGCCGCCCGCAGCCTCGAAGTCTTCGCGCACACGTGCCCGCAGATCGGCGTCCGCGAGCACATCGAGGACGACCGACGCCAACCCGAAGGCCCCGTCGGTGACGGCCGCATCCCCGCTGTGCGAGCCCGCGGCCTCGGCCATTTCCCGAGTGTGAAGCATGAGCGAACGATCGCCCACCGACACGAGCGGGTGAATTCCCGGCACGCGCAGCGAGACATTGCCGAAGTCGGTCCCCGCGGCATTCGACTCGGGAACGACTCCCTCGGGCAGTGGATCTCGGCCCCGCACCCGCTCCGCCCGCACCCAGGACTCCAGCAGCGGCCCGTTGGAACGCACCGGCATCTCGTTGGTGACGCGGTCCCAGATGAACTCGACGCCTGTGCCCGTCATCAGGGCCGCACCACGGAAGACGTCGCACACTCGGGCCACGAGGTCCAGCAACGTCTCCGTATATTTGGACCGGACGTAGATGTCGACCTCGGTCGACTCCGGAATCACGTTGGGCACGTCGCCGCCGTGAGTGATGACCGCGTGGACACGATCGTTGGGCGTCAGTTGTTGGCGCAACAATCCGATGCCGGTCAGCGCCAGGGTCACCGCGTCGAGAGCATTGCGCCCCATGTGGGGCGCGGCGGACGCGTGGGCGGGGATCCCGTGGAAGCGGACGTGGAAGCGCCGCACTCCCAACCATGTGTGATGCGTGACGTCATAGCCATGGGAATGGGCCATCACGGCTGCGTCGAGCCCCTCGAACGCGCCTGCCTGGGCGAGGACCTCCTTGCAGGTCATCGACTCCTCGGCGGGGGTCGTCTGGAGGATGACCCGTCCGGGGAGGCCACCGGGCAGACTCCGATCGAGGTCCGCCAGGGCGAGGTAGGCCCCGACGGCCTGGGCGCACATGACGTTGTGCCCGCAGCCATGGCCGATTCCGGGCAGGGCGTCGTACTCGCAGAGGATCGCGACCGCGGGGCCCTCGACGCCGTCGTCGTCATTCCCACCCCGGCCGATCTCCGAGCGCAGGGCAGTCGGAACGCCGAACACCCCGTCCTCGTGTGAGAGGACGTGGCGCTCGAGGATGTCCCCGACGGCTGCGAGCGCGTGGAACTCGTGCTCGCCCAGCTCGGGGTGGTCGTGGACGTCGTGGGAAAGCAAGACCAGCTCGGGACCCAAGGCGTCGACGATGCTTGCCAGCTCGGTGCGCCAGTCCTGCGGCGCACCCGAACCGGCATCGAGAGCGGTCGCGGGGGTCGCGGCTGCCTCACGCTCGGCAGTCTCGCGTGCGACGTGGTCCCCGTAGGCTGCCGACGGCGTGGTCGGCTCGGACAGGTCCCGGATCTCGGTCATGGCAGTTCCCCACTTTCATCCGCCGAAGCGCGGTCGTCGACCTCGGCACCCTCATCCTGCGCCGAACGGGGCCGGGCCGTCACCGCGTCCTCCCAGGTGGGATCGTGTGCCTCGACGAGGACGAGAGGCTCTCAACCCCGGTGGGCCGAGAGGATCGTCGACTCGGCGAGGACTCGCGTGCCCCGGTACAGGACCAGGGACTGGCCGGCGGCGACCCCGCGGATCGGATCGGCGAGCTCGACATCCAATCGGTCGCCCTCATGACACACGCCGGTGACAATCGACGGTACGCCGTGGGCGCGGATCTGCACGGTGAGGACGTCGTCGGGAACGTCGACCAGCCGTCGCTCCCCCATCAGCGTCCCGAAGGACGAGGTCGCCGCCCGATCGACCTCACCGCGATCGTCCTCGGCGAGCCACACGACCCCGTCGGAGGCGATCCTGTCGACGCTCAGCAGTTCAGAAACTCCGACGACCACCTGGTTCGTGGCCGGGCGGGTCTCCAGCACGTAGCGCGGCGAACCATCTGCGGTGGGGTTCTCCAGCCGGAGCCCCCGGCGCTGACCGACCGTGAAGTTCCAGTAGCCGTTGTGGTGACCGAGCACCTCGCCCTCGGGCGTAACGATCTCGCCGGACTCCCTTCCGAGTCTCTGGGCGAGAAAGCCTCGCGTGTTCCCGTCGGGGATGAAGCAGATGTCGTAGGAGTCGGGCTTGTTCGAGACCCCGAGGCCCAGCCGCTCGGCCTCCGAACGCACCCAGGACTTGCTCGGCGCATCACCCAGGGGCAAGACGACGCGAGAAAGCTCGTCCTCGCCCATGACAGCGAGCACGTAGGATTGGTCCTTCGCCTCATCGAGGCCCCGATGTAGCTCACGACCTGCGGGCCCCTCGACGACGCGGGCGTAGTGCCCCGTGCACACTGCGTCGAAGCCCAGCGCCTTCGCGCGCTCCGCCAACTCGGCGAACTTGACGAACTCGTTGCAGCGCACGCACGGGTTCGGGGTGTGCCCGGCCTTGTACTGGTCGACGAAATCGGTGATGACCGTGCGCTCGAATTCCTCGGCCAGATCCCACACGTAGAAGGGGATCCCGAGGACCTCGGCGGCACGTGCCGCGTCACCCGCGTCCTCCACGGAGCAGCACCCGCGCGACCCGATCCGGCATTCCTGGGGTTGGCTCGACAGCGCCATGTGGACACCGACGACCTCGTGACCCGCTTCGACAGCCTTGGCGGCGGCGACGGCGGAATCCACACCTCCCGACAGGGCGGCCAGGACCTTCATGCGGGGATCTCCTCAGATTCGGATCGATGTGCCCCAGCGGATGTGGGCGTCGCCATCGTACGAGTCCGACCGGCGTCACGCCCGTCCAGGGCCCGGGCCGCCGCCAGTGAGTGGGGAAGAGCACCTAGCAGTGCGTCGACGTCGGTCTCGGTCGTCATCGCTCCCATGGACACGCGCAGGACCCCGAGCGCCGCGCTTTCGTCGCGTCCCATCTCCATGACGATCTGGGAGGGCCGGGTGACCCCGGCGTGACAGGCAGACCCGGCCGAGACCATGACTCCAGCGGCGTCCATTGCCATCAGCAGGGCTTCGGGATGGTGGGTCGGCAGGGACAGGTGGACGATCGCGGGTGTCGTCGCCACGCTCGCTGGAATGGTCGGAGTGACGCGCGCGGGCAGACCTGCGAGCAGGCGGTCCCGCAGCGCGCTCAGGTGAGCGACCGTCACGGAACGCTCGGCGACCGTCTCCTCCAGCGCAACCGCGAGCGCGACCGCTCCGGCGACATCGGGGGTGCCCGAGCGCAGCTTGCGTTCCTGTCCCCCGCCAGGCCGGTCGGTGATGAGACTCAGGCCACGGCGCACGAGCAGTGCCCCCGTGCCGACGGGGGCCCCGATCTTGTGTCCCCCGATGCTCAGGAGATCGACACCGAGGCGGTGGAAGTCGACATCGAGACAGCCCACCGCTTGCGCGGCGTCGGTGTGGACGAGCGCCGCGGTCCCTGCCAATGCGGCCACGAGGACGTCCACCGGCTGGAGTGTCCCGATCTCCGAGCAGACAAGCGACATCGAGGCCAACGCCGTGGTGGACCCGCCCTCGTGAACGGCATCGGCGTCGATGACGCTCACACCGTTCCGATCCAGAGGCAGCAGCCGCCACTGGAAGCCATCGGGCTCGAGAACCTCACGCTGGTCGCCGACCGCGTCGTGCTCAATCCGGGAGACGAGGACGCCCGTGCGCCGTTCATCCGCGGCGCGCGCGCCCCTCGCGCCTCCCGCAACGGCCAGGGCATCGGCCTCGGTCGCCCCCGAGGTGAAGACAACCTCGTGGAGATCCGCACCCAGTGCCGCACCCACGCGCTCGCGGGCATCGTCAAGCATCCGGCGTGCCGTGCGGCCCCCGGAGTGCAGGGCTGCCGGGTTTCCCGGGTTCTCGTCCAGCATGCGCGTGGCATTCACCCATGCCTGCATCGCCGATTCACGCACCGGCGTCGTCGCGGCGTGGTCAAGGTAGTGCCGCTGCGGCCGGGGAATCTCCTCCTGGAGCGTCGTGCTCACCGCCCGGAGTCGGCGCGGCGCAGGACCTCGAGCGCCTGGGGGACAACCTCGAACAGGTTCCCGACGATGCCGAAGTCCGCGATCCCGAAGATCGGGGCGTCGGGATCCTCGTTGACGGCCACGATGCGCTCGGCCGCCTGGATGCCTGCGGTGTGATGGATCGCTCCGGAGATTCCGAGCCCGATGTAGAGCCGGGGAGCGACAGAGACTCCGGTCTGGCCGATCTGGGCGGACTTCGCGACCCATCCCTCGTCGGTGGCGACGCGGGTCGCGCCGACCGCACCGCCGAGCGCGTCGGCCAGCTGCTCGACCAGGGAGAAATCTCCCTCCAGACCGCGACCGCCGGCCACGACGGTCTGCGCCTCGGTCAACGCGATCCGCCCGGTTGTGGGCTGCGGTCGGGAGGACACGACCTCGACGGCGAGCGCCTCCGGGGTGTAGGCGACCGCGACGGCAACGACCTCGGGAGAGGTCGGCGACGGCGCCGGGACAGCCTCGATGCTCGAGGGACGCACGCCGATGACGGGCATCCCGCGAGTGACCTGGAGACGCGTCGTCCACGATCCCGCCAACGCCGTCTTGCGGGCCTGGAGACGACCGTCGACGACCTCGACGTCCGTCACGTCGACGGCCGCACCTGACCCGAGTCGGGCGGCCACTCGACCGGCGACCTCACGCCCGCGATAATTGGAGACACACAGGGTCGCCACGGCGTCCGGCACTTGCTCCAGGCACGCGCGCACGGCGTCGGCGACGATCGCGCTGACCCGCGGTGAATGCTCCGCCAGGTCGGGAACGAGCACCCGGCTGACGCCCTGTGCGCCGAGTGCCGCCAGATCTGGGCTCGGGTTCAGGGCAATGGCGACGATCTCGCCCGACGTCAGGGCCCGGGCCAGGGTCAGTAACTGCGCCGACGGGCCCGTCAGGGCAAAGCCGGAGTCCACGTCCCCCCTGTGGTCGGTGATGACGACAACGGGGGCATCGAGTGTGGGAGTCTCTGCCATGATCACTTCACCTCATCGAGAAGGTACCGGGCCAGGCGCTCGCCCGCGTCACCCGAGTCGGTGACGATCGTGTGTTCCTCGGAGCGCATGCGCTCCTCGGCGTCAAGCACACGGACGGCCGAGAGCGGCTGGTCCAGTTCGTCGTGTTCCTCGAAGGCCTCGAGATCGTCGAGGTCCCATTCGTCGACGGGTTTGCTCCGTGCGGCCTTCATCGTCTTGAAGCTCGGGTAACGGGGCTCATTGATCTGGTCGGTCACCGACAGGACGAGAGGAGTGCGGGCTCGAAGCACGTCATCGAAACCGTCCGCGGACCGTTCGATCTGCACCGACCAGATTCCCGTGCCATCGGTCGAGTCCGATGTCGGAGCGACTGACAGGGCGTGGGCCAGCCCGAGGAACGGGAGATGCAATTGGGCCGCGAGGGCGGGTGGATTCATCGACGTCAGTCCGTCCAGACTGGCCATTCCCGTGATGACGAGGTCGACCGGCGTGTCGGAGCTGATCCGTCGGATCGCTGCCCCAAGCACGACAGAGGTCCCGATCGCGTCGGAGCCTGCCAACCGTTCGTCGCTGACGAGGACGCCCCGATCGGCGCCCATCTGGAGCGCCCGCAGGATCGCGTCGTGGGCGTCCTCGGGCCCCATCGTCAGGGCGATGACCTCGCCCCCGTTGTCCTCGATCAGGGAGACGGCGGCCTCCACCGCGTTCTCGTCGAGCTCATTGAGCACGTCATCCTCGCCGCGCACCAGCCGCCCGTCCTCGATGCGCCGGTCCGATTGGATGTCTGGCACGTGCTTGACACACACCACGATTCTCATGCCTTCCAGCGTGCCACATACGACGTTGTACTCCCGGGTGGTGGGCGTCACGATCGTCACGTCGCAGTGCCGACCTGGCGGCCCCACGTACAATTCACTGGAGGTGTCCGGTACCGGACCCGCACCCCAGAACCTGGAGATGACCACGCATCATGGATCCACGACCCGTCGGGACGCCCTCATGGAGAGAACCCGCCCCGACGTGGATCCCTGCCTCCGACCCGACCCCACAGCGCCTCGGGGTCCACGTACGCGACGGCGGCCTCGACATCGCTGTCGTCGCCCGCCATGCCAGTGCCGTCGACTTCTGCGTCACCTCCGAGGGAGGTCCCCGTTTCGAACAACGGTGGCGCCTACTCGGCCCGGAGTCAGGCATCTGGCACGGCCACCTCGACGGATATGGTGAGGGAACCCGCTACGGGTTCCGCGTCCACGGGCCGTGGGACCCCGATGGCGGGCTCTACCACAACCCCGCCAAACTGCTGCTCGATCCCTACGGACGTGGTCTTGAGGGCAAGGTCGATCCTGGGCCTGAGATCCACGCCCATCAGGTCGACGACGACCTCTACCCGACGACCTATCCCCTGGTGAAGTCCGAACTCGACTCAGCCGGCCATGTCCCGTCCTCGGTCGTCGTCGGCTCGCACTTCGATCTGGCGCCCAAACCCCGCACGCCCTGGAACCACACGGTCCTCTATGAGCTGCACGTCAGGGGATTCACGCTCGGGATGCCCGGAGTTCCCGCGCGTTTGCGTGGCACCTACGCTGGACTCGCCCACCCCGCTTCCGTCGCCTACCTGCATGCGCTGGGTGTCACCGCTGTCGAATTGCTGCCGATCCACGCCAAGCAGGACGAGCTGTCCCTGGTCGAGCGGGGGCTCTCCAACTATTGGGGCTATTCGACTCTGTCCTACTTCAGCCCTGAGCCGTCCTACGCGACCGAATCCGCGCAGGCACGCGGAGCCCAGGCCGTCGTCGATGAGGTGCGGGGCATGGTCTCGATCCTCCACCAGGCCGGCATCGAGGTCATCCTCGACGTCGTCTACAACCACACGTGCGAGGGCGGGGACTCCGGGCCGACCCTGAGCTGGCGAGGCCTCGACTCCCAGCTCTACTACCGTCACACTCCTTCACGTCCGACGCAGATGGTCGACGTGACCGGCACGGGCAACACGGTCGATGTTGCGCACCCGCGCACGGCGCAGATGGTCCTCGATTCCCTGCGGTATTGGTCGCGGGAGGTCGGTGTGGACGGGTTCCGCTTCGACCTGGCCGCGACGCTGGGACGCTTCGCCTCGGGATACAGCCCTCTGCATCCGCTGCTGGTCGCCATCGCCACCGACGAGGACCTGACGCAGGAGAAGCTCATCGCCGAGCCCTGGGACATCGGCCCGGGCGGGTGGCAGACCGGGAACTTTCCGACTCCCTTCTCCGAATGGAACGACCGCTTCCGCGACTCGGCCCGGGGGTTCTGGTTGGCCGACGTCCACAATCTGTCGATGGGCCGACCCGCCCATGGGCCCACCGACCTCGCGACACGGCTGTCGGGGTCCGCGGACCTCTTCACCCATGGCGAGGGCGCGGACCGTGGCCCACGAGGATCCGTGAATTACGTCGTCTCCCACGATGGCTTCACGCTGGCAGACCTCACGGCCTACGACCACCGGCACAACATGGCGAACCTCGAGCGCAACCGGGACGGCTCGTCGAACAACCTCTCGTGGAACCACGGGCTCGAGGGCTCGGTCGCGTCCTCGGTGCTCGACGAGGACGCCCGCGACGCGACCGGATTCGTCGAGGATCTCTTCCCGTCCCGGCAGCGCTCCCAGCGCAACCTGTTGACGACTCTGTTGATCTCAGCGGGCACGCCGATGCTGACGGCCGGCGACGAGATCCAGCGGACCCAGTACGGCAACAACAATGCCTACTGCCAGGACGGGCCCCTGTCCTGGGTCGACTGGGATCTGTCGGTCGATCAACTCGATCAGCTGCGCACGACCCGGTGGCTGCTGCGGCTGCGCCGGGACCACCCGGTGCTGCGCCCGAGCCGTTTCGCCAACGGGCGTCCGAGCGGACCCGATCCTCTGCCCGATGTCTCGTGGTACACGCGGGACGGCGCGTCGATTCCCCAGGGCGGCTGGACCAGTGAGGAGAACCGCGTCTTCCAGATGCTCCGATCCGGAGCGCCGGTCGGAGATCGCGACGGCCTCGTCATCGTCAACGGAACACTGGACAACGCCAGCGTCACGGTAGCCGAGGGGCACGGCGAGGACTGGCTGGTCGTCATGGACACCTCGTGGTCCTCGCCCTCGGATGGCGGAATCGATGTCGACGCCGAGGACCCGCTCGATGAAGCCTGGTACCGGCCGCGCGACGGGATCGATCCGGAGGTCTCCTCTGAGTCCAGGCCCTCCGGGGTCGAGCTGGTGAGCTCACAGTCAGTCGTCGAGGTCGAGCCACTGTCGATGGTGGTCCTGATGTCGGCCGAGGACCCCAGGCAAGCGTGAGGGCCTCGAGTTCTTCGATCTCGACCGGAATTTGGTGTCGACGTCGAAGACACGGAACGACACAGAGCACCACAAATCGCTGCATTAGTGCCACAGGCCTCTCCTCGCATGATGAGCGAGTGGTGCCGTCTGCCTCCCGGCATCCCCCGTGCCCACCCGGACGCCGGTCCAATGCACCGCGCCACCCGGTTAGAATCGGCCCGTGACCACGACCAGCGAAGACCGACTCGCCAATTCGACCAACGAGGCTTCCCTTGCGCGCTCCTTTGCGCGCTCGGAGGAGATCGAGGCAGCCATCGCGCAGGATGCGTCCCCCTTCCGGATGCTTTCCGGAGCACGCCCGACGGGGAGCCTGCACTTGGGCCATTACCTCGGGGTGTTGAAGAACTGGGCGCGCCTGCAGGACGCTGGAGTGGACTCGTGGTTCCTCATCGCCGACTACCAGGTCATCACCGACCGTGACGGGGTCGGGACCCTGCGTCAGCGGGTGCTCGACATGATCGCCGACTACATCGCCTCGGGCATCGATCCCGACCGATCGACGATCTTCACCCACTCGGCCGTCCCCGCCCTCAACCAGTTGATGTTGCCCTTCCTCTCACTCGTCACCGAGTCCGAGCTCCACCGAAACCCGACCGTCAAGGCGGAGTTGGATGCCACGGATGGACGCGCCATGTCCGGTCTGCTGCTGACCTACCCGGTCCATCAGGCCGCCGACATCCTCTTCTGCAAGGCCAACATCGTCCCGGTCGGCCAGGACCAGCTGCCCCACATCGAACAGACCCGACTGATCGCCCAGCGCTTCGACCGTCGCTACGGCCGGGCCGACACAGACCGCCCCGTCTTCCGTCGCCCCGACGCGCTGTTGTCGGAGGCACCGGACATCCTCGGGACCGATGGGGAGAAGATGTCGAAGTCCCGCGGGAACACGATCGAGCTGCGGATGAACGCCGATGAGACCGCGAAGATGCTGCGCAAGGCGAAGACCGATGCCGACCGGGTGATCACTTTCGATCCAGTCAACCGCCCCGAGGTCTCGAACCTCCTGCTCATCGCCTCGATCGCCACGGAGCAAACACCCGAGGCCATCGCCGACCAGATCGGCGACAAGGGTGCGGGCGCCCTCAAGACACTGGCCACCGAGGCCGTCAACGAGATGCTCGCCCCGGTGCGCGCCAAACGGGCCGAACTCGTCGCCGACGAGGCCTACCTCCTCGAGGTTCTCCATGCCGGCAATGCCGCGGCCAATGCGGAGGCCGATGCGACGCTGGACGAGGTCCGCTCCGCGATGCAGATGAACTACTGAGTTCACGAGCAGGTTCCGGTCGTCGAGGTTGACGCACACTCCTCTCCTGACCAGGCGCCAACTAGCTCGGCATCCCGAAGTATGACATCAGTCACGTCCAGAAATACATGGGACTTTGGGCCCAAGAAGCCGCAGGTCAGGGGCCTGTGCTGAGGCAGCCCTGCTCACTCCAAGGCCCGCCTTTCCTTGCTGGAAACAAGCGATGACCAGCAATAACGTTGTCCTCATGAGTACAGCGTCCCTCGTCTCGACCCTTATCGGCCGCCCTCGGCGCGAGGGCGCCACACCGACTGTCACCACCCCTGCCGCGACCCCCGATTCCCTCCCCGAGAACCACCTCGAGGCCACACGCAACGAGGGCTCGATCTCGTCGCGCCTCAACTGGCTGCGCGCTGGTGTCCTCGGGGCCAATGACGGGATCGTCTCGATCTCCGGCCTGCTGGTCGGAGTCGCCGCAGCGGATCCCGCAAACATGACCGCGATCTCCGTGGCCGGGATCGCAGGAATCGCCTCGGCCTCCCTGTCGATGGCCGTGGGCGAATACGTCTCCGTCTCCACCCAACGCGACACGGAGCGCCAGCTCGTCGCCGAGGAGGAGCGCGCCCTCGACCTCGATCCCACCGCCGAAGAATCCCGCTTGGCCCGACTGTGGGAGGACCGCGGGCTCACCCCCGACACAGCTGCCCGCGTCGCCCACGAGCTCTCCGAGCGCGACGCGGTGGACGCCCACCTGCGCGCCGAGCACAACATTGATCCCGACGACTTGACGAATCCCTGGACCGCGGCAGCCAGCTCCTTCGTATCATTCCTGGCGGGCTCGGCCCTGCCGTTCCTGACGATGCTGCTGCTCCCGGCCGCCACGCGGATTCCCGCGACCTTCGTCGCCGTCCTCGTCGCGCTGGCCGTGACCGGCTGGGTCAGCGCCTGGCTCGGTCAGGCACCGCTCGGCCGTGCCATCACTCGATTGCTCCTGGGCGGAACGGCAGCAATGGTCCTGACCTACGGCATCGGCCATCTCTTCGGGGTCAGTGGCAGCATCTAGACCGCCCCAACACAGCACGAAGCCCGGATCTCCACCGTCCCGACGACGGCGAGCTCCGGGCTTCTGTGCATATGCGAGGAGTTCACCCCGCCACGTTCATTCCCCGAAGGTCGTGTGCTGCTCCGACTTGACGGTCGACGGCGATGCGACGGCCACCAGCCCCAGCTCCGCGAAGCCATCCATCAGAGCGTTCTCCGGCACAACCCGAACGGCGTAGCCGAAGGGCCCAGCCACATCCAGCAACTCCTCACCGCGGAAGACCCACCGGCCGTCCCCGACCTCCTGAACCGCCTCGAGGCGCGTGCCCTCGAAGTCGTGGATCTCGTCGTCGGAGCCGACCCTCCCGGCAAGCACCTGCACCGCGACGTCCTCAGGACGCAGGTCGGAGAGGCTGACCTGGGCCGTCACCTGGACCGAGTCTCCGATCTGGGCGACGTCGGGGACGCGGACCTCGACATGGTCGACGCCAACGCTCCCCCACGAGCTGCGCACATGATGCTTCCAGGTCGCCAGAGCCCGGGCGGCCTCGTGGCCTGCAACATCGAGGACGTCGTGAGCCTGGGAAACCGGCGTGTAGAGGCGCGACACGTAATCACGGACCATCCGCGTGGCTTGGACCTTCGGCCCGAGCGTGGCCAAGGTGTGGCGGACCATTTCAATCCACCGCTTCGGCACGCCCCGCTCGTCGCGGTCGTAGAAGCGCGGGACGACGGTGTTCTCCAACAGGTCGTAGAGTGCGGCGGCCTCGATGTGGTCCCGACGCACCGGGTCCTCGACCCCGTCGGCCGTCGGGATCGCCCAGCCGTTGGAGCCGTCGTACATCTCGTCCCACCACCCGTCGAGGATGGACAAGTTGAGCGCACCGTTGATCGCGCACTTCATGCCCGACGTGCCCGACGCCTCCAACGGACGCAGTGGGTTGTTCAGCCAGACGTCGCACCCCGGCATCAGGGTCTGGGCCATCGCGATGTCATAGTCCGGCAGGAAGATCAGGTGATCTCGTACCCCGGCGCCATCGGCGAACTGGACGAGCTTCTGGATCAGGCCGACCCCGGGCTCGTCGTCCGGGTGCGACTTGCCGGCCACGACGATCTGGACGGGATGATTGGGATCCGTCAGCAGCCGGGTCAGCCGCTCCGGGTCGTCAAGCATCAGAGTCAATCGCTTGTAGGTCGGGACGCGTCGGGCGAAGCCAATCGTCAGTGCGTCGGGATTGAGCACCGAAGCCGTCCATCGGAGTTCCGCGGGCGAGGCCCCGCGCTCCAGCCACGCATCGTGGACGCGAGCACGCGCCGAGTCGACCAGGGCCGAACGCAGTTCACGGCGACGCTCCCACAGGACCTCGTCGGGCACGCCCCCCTTGTCGGCGGGTTTCAGCCAGCCCTCGCCCGAGGAGATCTCCTCCGGGGCGAGGTACTGCTCGGCCATTTCCTGGAAGGAGGGCGCCCTCCACGTCGGCCCATGGACGCCGTTCGTCACGGACGTGATCGGCACCTCATCCGGATCGAGGCCGGCCCACAGCGCGGAGAACATCCGCCTGGAGACCTTCCCGTGGAGCTTGGCGACACCGTTGGCCTTGCGGGCCATGCGCAGGCCCAGGACGGCCATGTTGAAGACTGCGGGGTCACCGCCCGGATAGGATTCGTTGCCCAAGGACACGATGTCCTCGGTCAAGGCGCCCGGCAGGGGAATCGCGTCGAGATAGCGCGTCACCAGAGCGCGGTCGAAGCGGTCGATTCCCGCGGGCACGGGCGTGTGGGTCGTGAAGAGCGTGCCCGAGCGGACGGCCTCAATCGCCGTGCCGAGGTCGAGGTGCTCGTCGCCCTCCATCAGCTCGCGCAGACGCTCGACCGCGAGAAACCCGGCGTGGCCCTCGTTGCAGTGATAGACCGACGGCGTGGGAGTTCCGGTGAGCCGGGAGTACAGACGCAGCGCCTTGACACCGCCGACACCGAGCAGGAGTTCCTGCTCCAGGCGGTGCTCGGAGGATCCACCGTAGAGACGGTCGGTGACCTGACGAGAGACCTCGTCATTGTCGGGGACGTTGGAGTCCATCAACAGCAGCGGAATCCGACCGACCTGGGCGACCCACACCTGGGCGTTGAGCGTGCGGCCGCCCGGCAACGGCAGGAAGATCCGCGAGGGAGTCCCGTCCCATTCCCGCAACAACGTCAACGGCATATTGTTCGGATCGATCAACGGATAGGTCTCACGCTGATATCCGTCGCGCGTCAGCGACTGCCGGAAGTAACCGGACTCGTAGAGCAGACCGACGCCGATGATCGGGACACCGAGGTCCGAGGCACTCTTGAGATGGTCCCCGGCGAGAATTCCGAGGCCACCCGAATACTGCGGAAGCACGGCAGTGATGCCGAACTCGGCAGAGAAATAGGCGATCGCCTCGGGCTTGGACTCGACGTCGAACGATGTCTGGTACCACCGGGACTCGCTCACGTAACGCTCGAGGTCCTCGGCCAGCTCGGCCGCGCGGTCGACGACCGCTGAGTCGGCGGCCAGCTGCTCGAACCGCTCGGTGGAGATCTCGCCGAGCAGGGCGATGGGATCGCCGTGGACGCGCTCCCAGGCCTGGGGGTCCAGAGAGGCAAAGAAGCGTGCGGTGGGCGCGTGCCAGCACCACCGCAGGTTTCGGGCGAGGGTGTCCAGGGGGGACAGTGCCTCGGGGAGGACGGTGCGGACGGTGAATCGGCGAATGGCTCTCACGTGCTGAAGTCTATCCACGCCGACGTGCCACAGGCGACACTGCACTCCAGTCGGGCGCGGATCCCGCCCTCGAGGTCCCGGGAACGGTGACTGCCGTTACTCTGGGCATGTGAGCCTCCCCGAATCAGAACCCCAGCGCTGGCGCGCTGTCATCGAGGCACCCGACCTGCCTCGCATCCCCGCCCTCGAGCTGTTCCCCGTGGTCGAGGGTGGTCGCCTGCCAGCCAAGGCCACCGTGGGAGAACCTTTTCCGATCCGCGCGACGGCCTTCCGTGAGGGTCACGATGCGTTTGCCGCCGAAGCGATCCTGCTCGACCCCGATGGCCACGAGCACGCCCGCGAACGCATGATCGACATCGCTCCAGGCCTGGATCGTCTGGAGGCCTGGGTCATGCCCGATCGCCCCGGATCCTGGTCCTTCTGCGTCGAGACGTGGTCCGATCCCTATGCCACGTGGCGCCATGACGCGACGGTCAAGATCAACGCGGGCGTCGATGTCGACCTCATGCTCGAGGAGGGCGCACGCCTCCTGGAACGCGCGGCTCTCGGCCGCGCCCTGCACGACCCCGCCCAGACTGCACCCGGAGCACGGGCCCGCGCCGTCCTCGCCGACGCCGTCCTCCGTCTGCGAGACGACGCGCATTCCCCCCAACAACGGCTCTCCGCGGGGATCTCCTCTCAGATCGCACACGTGTTCAAGGCTCATCCGCTGCGCGATCTCATCGGCCGCACCGAGTCGTATCCCCTGTACGTCGCTCGTCCCCGCGCCGTGTCCGGTGCTTGGTACGAGGTCTTCCCCCGCTCCGCGGGCGCCTTCCAGAAGCCCGACGGATCGTGGGTCTCCGGGACTCTGCGCACAGCGACCGAGGATCTTCCACGGATCGCATCGATGGGCTTCGACGTCGTCTATCTGACCCCGGTCCACCCGATCGGGACGGCCTTCCGCAAGGGAAAGAACAACGCCCTGACCGCGGGACCAAACGACCCCGGGTCCCCCTACGGGATCGGTTCACCCGAGGGCGGTCACGACGCGATCAACCCCGATCTGGGGACCTTCGCCGACTTTGATGCCTATGTCGAAGCCGCCAGCGGTCTCGGCCTGGAGGTGGCCCTCGACCTCGCGCTGCAGTGTTCACCCGATCATCCGTGGGTCCGCGACCATCCCGAGTGGTTCACGACGCGGGCCGACGGCTCGATCGCCTATGCCGAGAACCCCCCGAAGAAATACCAGGACATCTATCCCCTGAACTTCGACAACGACCCGGAAGGGATCTACGAGGCCGTCCGTGACCTCATCGAAGTCTGGATCGCCCATGGTGTGACGATCTTTCGCGTCGACAACCCCCACACCAAGCCGGTGCGGTTCTGGGAACGCCTCATGCGCGAAATGCACACGGCGCACCCCGAGATCCTCTTCCTCGCCGAGGCGTTCACCCGCCCCGCGATGATGCGCGCGCTCGGCATGGTTGGTTTCGACCTCTCCTACACGTACTTCGCGTGGCGCACCGAAAAAGAGGAGATCGAGGACTACCTCTGCGAGGTCTCGGCCGAGACCTCGCACATCCTGCGCCCGGCCTTCTGGCCCACCACCCATGACATCCTCACCGAACAGATGACGACAGGGGGTCCCGCCATTTTTGCGATCCGCGCGATGCTCGCGGCGCTCGGATCCCCGACCTGGGGCATCTACTCCGGCTACGAGTTCACCGAGGGCGTCCAGCGTCCCGGTTTCGAGGAGGCCATTGACAACGAGAAGTACGAGTACCGTCCCCGGGACTGGGAGGCAGCCCAGGAAACAGGTATTCCTCGCCTGCTGACCCTTCTCAACCGCATCCGTGGCGCCCACCCGGCCCTGCGCCAGCTCCACCAGCTGAGCGTGCATCCGACCTCGCACCCGTCGATCATCAGCTTCTCGCGCCACATCCCTGCCCGCTTCTCACCGACGGGGCTCCCGGACACGGTGATCGTCGTCCTGTCCCTGGACCCGCATGCCGTTGTCGAGGGAACGATCGACCTCGACCTTTCCGCCCTTGGCCTCGAGGAATTCGACGGCACGGACGCCCCGCTTCGTCTTGTCGATGAATTCGACGGCGCGACCTACACGTGGGGAACCTCCGACTGGGTCCGGCTCAGTCCGTGGACACGACTTGCCCACGTCATGAGCGTGCACGCCACGAACGCGTCCCCGAACGCCTCTTCACCAGATGTGAAGGACTGAACGATGTCGGCCCTCGACCCTGAATCCGCTGCCCCTGGCAACCAGGACCCGACGCCGACCGGCGCAATCCCCTTGGTGCGCATCCCACCGCCGCCTCCCCCGCCAGAGGCTCCGCTCACCGGGGCGCAACCGCTGCCCCCGTTGGCCCTCGACCAGCAGTGGTACCGCCGTGCGGTCTTCTATGAGGTTCTCATCCATTCCTTCGCCGACTCCGACGGAGACGGGGTCGGCGACCTCCACGGACTGATATCCAAGCTGGATTACCTGAGTTGGCTGGGTATTGACGCCCTGTGGCTACCGCCCTTCTTCCCCTCTCCGATGGCGGACGGCGGGTACGACATCCGCGACTACACGGGAATCGATCCCCGCTACGGAACGATGGAGGACTTCCGCGAACTCGTCATCGAGGCCCACTCCCGCGGGATCCGCATCGTCGTCGACATGGTGCTCAACCACACGTCGTCCCAGCACCCGTGGTTCCAAGCCTCCCGACGCGACCCGTCGGGGCCCTATGGAAATTTCTATGTCTGGCGCGACCGTCCCAATGAGTACCTCGATGCCCGGGTGATCTTCGTCGACACTGAGGACTCGAACTGGGCGTGGGATCCGGTGCGCCAACAGTTCTACTGGCACCGCTTCTTCAGTCACCAACCGGACCTCAACTTCGACAATCCAGCGGTGCGCGAGGCGATGCGCGACGTCGTGCGCTTCTGGTGTGCAACGGGCGTCGACGGGTTCCGGCTCGACGCGATCCCCTACCTCTACGAGGAAGATGGAACGATCTGCGAGAATCTCGGACCGACCCACCGCTACATCGCCAGCCTGCGCGACATGGTCGATCGCGAGTTTCCCGGCACCGTCATGATCGCGGAAGCGAACCAGCCTCCTCACGAGGTCGTCACCTATTTCGGCACCGACGAGAATCCTGAGTGCCACATCTGCTTCCATTTCCCGATCATGCCGCGCATCTTCGAGGCACTGAGAGAGGAGTCGAGCCATGGCCTGCGCGAGGTTCTCGCCGCGACTCCCCCGCTGCCCAAGGGCGGGCAATGGGGCACGTTCCTGCGCAATCACGACGAACTCACTCTGGAGATGATCTCCGAGGAGGACCGCGAACGGATGTACGCCTGGTACGCGCCCGATGCCCGCATGCGCGCCAACGTCGGGATCCGACGCCGTCTGATGCCCCTGCTGCATGGATCGCGCCGCGAGGTCGAACTTGCCGATGCCCTCCTCCTGTCCCTGCCGGGGTCCCCCTTCCTCTACTACGGCGATGAGATCGGCATGGGCGACGACATCCGTCTGCCCGACCGCAACGGGGTCCGCACCCCGATGCAGTGGGACGATTCCCCGGGCGCGGGCTTCTCCACGGCCGATCCCTCCAACCTTTACCTGCCCGTCGTCTCCAACCCGTACTACGACCAGCGCGCAGTCAACGTTTCCGAGCACCGGACCCGACCGACCTCGATGCTCAACTGGATGCGCGCGATGCTGCGAAGCCGCCGGAGCCACCCGGCCTTCGGAATCGGGTCGATGACCTTGCTATCGACCTCGGACGATGCCGTTCTGGCGTTCTTGCGACGTGACGAGTCCGAGACGATCCTGTGCATCAACAACCTCGCGACGACCCCTCGTTCGGCGCGCATCCAGCTGCCGGGCATGGCCGGATGGCATCTGAGTGATCTGGGATCGGGCAATTGGTTCCCCGATGTGCGCGAGGACGAATCGGTCGACATCACCCTGGCGCGTCACGGCTTCTACTGGTTGTCCGTGACGTTCCTCGATCCAGAGGAGGACCGATGACTGCTTCCTGGCCGCCCGACGTCGACGTGCTCGACGTCATCGAGGACTGGGTCCGCTCCCGACGATGGTTCCCGGCCTCGGATGACTCCGCGCTGGAGGTGATCGCCAACATCGACCTGTCCACGTTGTCCGCACCGCTGGACTGGGACCAGCAGACCGCCTTGGAACCCGTGTGGATTTCTCTGGTACGGGTCGGCACTGCCGTCCTTCAGATTCCCCTGGTCCTCACCGAGACTCCCCCGCACAGCGCCGCCGGGGTCATCGACAGGGTCGGTGGAGCCTGGCTCGTCGACGGTCCCCAGCACCCGGCCTTCCTGCGAGCCTGGATCCGCCGGGCTGCTGCCGAAAGGGGATTCATCCCGGAAGCCGGCGACCCGGTCGACCTCGAGAGGGGCCTCCTCGCCCAGACCGATGCTGCCCGCCCCGTCACCTCCGAGCAGACGAACTCCTCGATCATCTTCCCGGGCCCCGGTCCGCGTGCCGTCCTCAAGATCTTCCGGATCGTCTCCCCGGGTGTCCATCCCGACCTTGAGATCCCCCGGGCGCTCGCCACCACCGGCTGGAAGCATGTCCCTGCGCCCCTCGTCCACCTCGGAGTCCCTTTGCCTCCGATCCCGGGTGGGGACGCCACGCCCGGACTTGCGGTTTCCGGGATCGCTTCCACGCTCGTCGAGGATGCCCATGACGGATTCGATTTCTTCGTCGGACTGGCCGCACGCAATGAGGATGCCAGAGAAGCCGCCCGCGACCTCGGCACGGTCATCGCCCAGATGCACGAACACCTCGAACAGGCCTTCGGCACAGGGACTCCTTCGGCCTCTCGTGATCTGGCCGATCGGGTGTCCGTCAATCTGGACGCCGCCGCGGCGGAGGTCCGCGAGCTCACCCCTGAACTCGTCGCGGGATTGAAAGCGTCCCTCGCCCCGCTCAACATCGACCGGCAGTTGCCGGCCCCGATCCGCATCCACGGAGATCTCCACCTCGGCCAGACGCTGCTGGGTCACGGCGGCTGGCACGTCCTCGACTTCGAAGGGGAACCGCTGCGTCCTCTGGCGGACCGTCGACAACCCGATCTCGCTCTGAGGGACGTCGCCGGTGTTCTGCGCTCCATCGACTATGCCTCCGCCCAGGCCCACCGGTCCGGCCACTCCTCGCGCATGGCTTCCACGACCACGGCCGAGATCCCCGTCGTCGGCAAGGGGCCCGGCCCCGCCACGCCGACCGATCCCGTCTGGCGATCGCGCGCCGAGGACGCCTTCATCGACGGCTACACAGACGGGCACGGGTTCGATGATGCCCAGACCGACATCGTCCGTGCGCTGATGATCGAGAAGGCCGCCTACGAGGTCGTCTACGAGCATCGGTTGCGCCAGAGCTGGCTTCCCATCCCTCTAGGAGCACTTGAGCAGCTCGCCGACGTTTCCCGCTGAGGTCAGAACCGTTCCGCGTACGGCCGACACATGGGAGTATTGAGACATGGAACACGCACCTGTACCCGTGGATCCCGACATTCTCGACTCCGTTGCGGAGGGCACGTATTATCTGCCCCACGCCGTCCTCGGAGCGCATCTCGGTGAGGACTCCGTGACCGTGCGCACAGTGCGCCACCTGGCCGACTCCGTCGAAATCGTCACCTCCTCCGGACGATTCCCCGCCACCCACGAGCGCAGCGGTGTCTGGGTCGCGGTCCTGCCGCTCCCGGAAGTGCCGGACTACCGGGTTCGCGTGACCTACGGCGACCGGACGACCACCGTCGACGATCCGTATCGCTTTCTCCCCACCCTGGGCGAGATGGACACCTATCTGATCTCCGAGGGACGCCACGAACAGCTCTGGAAGGTGTTGGGCGCACATCTCAAGCACTACCCCGGTGAGCTCGGTGAGGTTGACGGCGTTGCCTTCGCCGTCTGGGCTCCCAGCGCTCGAGCCGTGCGCGTTGTCGGAGACTTCAACTTTTGGGACGGGACGTCGTGCGCAATGCGCTCGCTCGGGGCATCCGGCGTCTGGGAACTGTTCGTTCCCGGAGTCGGGGTCGGTGCCCGCTACAAGTTCGAGATCCAGGGCCCCGAAGGCAACTGGTTCCAGAAGGCCGATCCCCTGGCCCGTGCCACCGAGATTCCCCCGGCCACCGCCTCGGTCGTCACCGATCAATTTCACGAATGGGACGACGCCGAGTGGATGACGGATCGCGCGACGCACTCCCCTCATGAGGGACCGATGTCGATCTACGAGGTCCACCTCGGATCCTGGCGCCAAGGCCTGGGCTACCGTGATCTCGCCGACGAGTTGGTCCCTTATCTTCAAGAGATGGGCTTCACCCACGTCGAGTTCCTGCCCGTCGCCGAACATCCCTTCGGCGGTTCCTGGGGCTACCAGGTGACGTCCTATTACGCCCCGACCGCCCGGTACGGCACGCCCGACGACTTCCGGTCTCTCGTCGACAAGCTCCACGAGGCCGGGATCGGCGTCCTCCTCGACTGGGTCCCCGCCCACTTCCCCAAAGACGATTTCGCCCTCGCGCGCTTCGACGGAACTCCGTTGTACGAGGATCCCGATCCTCTGCGGGGCGAGCACCCCGACTGGGGCACCTATGTCTTCAACTTCGGGCGCCGCGAGGTCCGCAATTTCCTGGTGGCCAATGCCCTGTATTGGCTTGAGGAGTTCCACGTCGATGGCCTGCGCGTGGACGCCGTGGCCTCGATGCTCTACCTCGATTACTCCCGTAAGGACGGCCAATGGCGCCCGAATCAATACGGTGGGCGGGAGCATCTCGAGGCGATCCAGTTCCTTCAGGAGGCCAATGCCACTGCCTACCGTCACGCACCCGGCATCGTCATGATCGCCGAGGAATCGACCGCATGGCCCGGTGTGACGGCACCGACCTCGGGCGGCGGGCTGGGATTCGGGATGAAGTGGAACATGGGGTGGATGAACGACACTCTGCGGTACGTCCAGGAGGATCCCGTCAACCGGCGCTGGCATCACGGGGAGCTGACCTTCTCGCTGGTCTACGCCTTCTCGGAAAATTACGTCCTGCCGTTGTCCCATGACGAGGTCGTCCATGGCAAGGGATCGTTGTACACGAAGATGCCGGGCGACGACTGGCAGAAACTGGCCGAGGTCCGCTCCCTGTTCGCTTACCAATGGTCGCACCCGGGCAAGCAGCTGCTGTTCATGGGCCAGGAATTCGCACAGGTTCAGGAGTGGGCCGATTCGTACTCATTGGACTGGTGGCTGCTCGATCAGCCCGCCCATGCCGGTGTCCAACGCTTGGTCCAGCGCCTCAATGAGATCTATCGGTCCGAACCTGCGCTGTGGGATGACGACTACACCGGTTTCGAATGGATCGATGCCTCCGACGGCGATCACAATGTCATCTCGTTCCTCCGCAAGGGGCCGGATCCTGAGAACGCCGGGGAGCGTCGACTCCTCGTGTGCGTCTCGAATTTCGCGGGCACCCCACACGAGAGCTACCGGGTCGGGCTGCCTTTCGGGGGCGAGTGGGACGAGGTCCTCAATACTGACGACGAGGACTTCGGTGGCTCCGGCGTGACGAACATGGGCCGGGTCCTCGCCGAGGACATCCCCTGGAACGGTCGCCCCACCTCCGTCGAGCTACGTGTGCCGCCGTTGGGCGCGCTCTGGCTCGCTCCGCATGTCGGCTAGACGCAGCTCACCGAAGCGAGGGTCGGCCTCGAAACCACGTGGTTTCGAGGCCGACCGGGTCTGGTCGCAGTTCTGGCCTAGACCAGAAGGAGAGTCGACAACCGACGACGCGCGACCCTGACCTCGTCGGTGTTCCCGGCCACACGGAAGAGGTCGAGCAGGTGCGTCCGTGCCTCGTCACGCTCTTCGCCCGCGGGAGTGGCGGCGATGACGTCGAGCAGGAGGTCAAAGGCTGCCGCATGGTTCCCCGCTGAGAAGGCCTGATCCGCACGGACGTCCGAACTCTTCGCCGTGGAGGTCGCTCCCGCCTCCGCGCTGCGTTTGGCGAGGCGCACGCGCGCGAGGGCGGACTTAGCATCCTCGTCGCGCGGATTGTGGGAAATGACTTTCTCCCAGTTGGCGATCGCGCCGTCGAGGTCTCCTCGTTCCTCGGCTTCGAGTGCGGGGACGTGCTCCTGCGGGATCGGGATCACCGTGTCCTCGGCGCGGACTGCGACTCCTCCGGTGACGCCCATCTGGGCAGCGGCGGAGAGCAATTCGTCCAGAATCGGACCGACTTGCTCCTTGACCGGGCTGCCTTGGAAAAGTGGAACCGGGCGCCCGCCGACCACAGCGATGACGGCAGGAAGGGACTGGACCCGGAACGCTTGAGCGATGGCAGGCGAGGAATCCGCGTCGATCTCGACGAGCTGGAAGCGCCCGCTGTATTCGCGGGTGAAGCTCTCGAGGAGGTCGACCGCACCGCGGGCCTCCAATGCGCGAGCCGACCACAGGACAATGACGACCGGGACCGTCTGCGAGGTCCCCATCACGTCATTGAAGGTCGACTCGTCCGCCTGAGTGATCAGAGGAACGTCGAGGCGCGTGGTCGGCTCGGTCGTACCCGTAGGTGCGCCAGCGCCCGGGACTGCTGCAGTCTCCGCCCCAGACGCGTGCGGCGTCGACTGGGGAGTCGCCGTCGACAGGTCGATGGCGCCGTGGGCATCGACATGGGACACGTCCGCCGTCTGCTCACGTGTCGGAGCACCCTGTTGCGTGTGTTCTTGTCGCGCGCGTGCAGCATTGGAGGACTGTGGAGTGGTCATGAACGGTCATTCCCCTTCCGGTTTCTTCGAGTCGTCTCGTGTCGCGGACTCGATCGAACGATCAGCACCGACGACCTCCACCTTGGCGTCGGATCCCTGCGCGGGGATCTTGACGAGGACGGTCGCGAGGTAGGAGATGGTGACGGTGCCCGTGACCTCGGAGTTGTCAAGCAGGTACTGGACATCTCCGCCAAGTTTAAGCGAGGAGCCGGCCACCGTCCGGGCATAGGTGTAGGTATAAGTGAAAGCGCCCGCCACCAGGGCGGACCCGTCCTGAAGGACGACGCCCGTCACCGGGAAGTCACCCGTCGACGCCTTGACCTCGATAGTGCCGGCATCCTTGATCGAGTCAGAGACCTTCTGGACGTCATCGACATAGGACTTCGCGAAGACGTTGTCCTTGGCGAATTGATCATTGCTGATGTCGCCAGCGTTGAGCATGTCGACGTAGTCGGCAATCGTCTCGGCAGGCGTCGCCGCATACCCCGTGGCGTTTGGACCCAGATAGGGGGAACCCGTCTCCGGGCTGATCGTCGTCAGAGAGGTTCCCCCGAACAGCACCGTCCAGTTCTCGAGCTTGTAGTCGGAGCGGGCATCGTCCTGGGTGAACACGAAGACCGCGGGCCGACCCCCGCTTCCCGAATCGGTGATATCAAAGATCGCGCGGGGCCATTGCGTCGAGTTCGTCGTGGTCAATGCGTCAGCAGACAGGTCGAGGGCTGAGACCGCCTGGTTCTTGGCCTTCGCGATCGTGTACTGGTCCGTCCTCATCTGCAGAGCCGGACCGCTGAGTCGGCCTCCCAACGCCTCCGCATCAAGGGAGGAATCTGCATCGGTGAGCGCACTCTGGGTGGCGTCGAGCACCGTCTCGATACGGGTCACGTCGAGATTGGGGGTCGCTGCCGCAGTCTCTCCGGACTGCGAGCCCGATTGGACGGTGACGCTGCCCTGGGCGCATCCGCCAAGGACGAGCGCCGCGCTGACTGCGAGTGCGCCGATCAGCTCACGACTGCGCCGCATCATCGCCCCCCTTCGACTTTCCACCGCGGATCCAACCGGACATCAGGGAACTCCACGACCCCCTCTCGATCGTGCGGGAATCGAGGACACCCGCCTCCGCTCCGGTGGTCTCCCCCTGCGAGGTCACCTCCTCGGAACCATCGGACTCCGATGCTTCAGACGTGGTGTTCGGGCCGTCCCCGACGTCCTGTGAGGCCCTCGAGACGGTCGGGATCAAGCCGGTGTCAAACTCGTGCCCGTCAATGACGACGTGATTCTCTCCTCGTGCCCGTGCCTCGCGCAGGGCCCGACGGGAGGGGAAGGCCATGCCCTCCCGGATCCCGGAAACGTCGATGAGACCGGAATCGGTGGGAACGGTCTCGGGAGGATCGACATCGAGAGAGGCTCCCGGACGACCATGCCGACCGGTCGAAGTCGTGGTCTCATCAGAGGCCGTCCCATCAAACGCCAGTTCGTCCGATGCGGACTCAAGGTCCTCGACACGGTCATCGGTGCGGGGGCCCTCGTCCGTACCGGCATCCGCATCAGTGTCTGTGTCTGTGTCCTCGACATCAGGCTCGGTCGACATCCCGTCGTGATCGAGTTCCCCGACGACGGGGATCTGCTGGGTCTCTGTGACATCGGCCGTCTCGCGCTCGGCCAAGTGGCGGGCTCGACGCGACCGGTGGCGCATCACGCGCAGGCGCAGGACGAACAGGACCAGAGCCATCACTGCAAAGAGCACACACAGCGAGAACGCCACGGTCGCGCCCACGTTGGCCCGATGGACCGCCCACGTCAGGGTGAGAGTCGGCGCAGCCGATGACCCGTCGGTCGTGGCCAGGATCGAGCGGCCGTCGGGCACGTCCGTCAAGGTCAAAGTCGCCGATCCCGTGCCCGTGACCTCGGAAAGCCACATGTCATTGCCGGTCGGGATCAGGTCTGAGGTCTGTGACGTCGAGTCGCTCGCCCCGGACTGGGACTCCCCCGATTCGGGGTTCTCCGACTCCGATGCGCTCGGCTGCGCAGTCGCGGATTGGGAAGCACCAGACTGGGACTCCCCCGATTGCGGGGTTGCCGTGGCTGGCTCGCCCGAGGAATCAGCCGTGTGGTCGACCGTCTTCAGCGTCGTCATCCCGGACTCGACTCCCACAACCTCGTCGTAAGCCGAGTCTCCGATCCATCCGCTCACGTCACCGGTCGTTCCCAGAACGAGCGAGACTTCCTGATCATCGGGAGCACTAACCGTGACCGTGACGTCCTTGGCGATGAGCGGCAGCATCTTCGCATGCGTCATCACATAGGGCTCGGTCGGCGTGACCGACGCCACCACCTCTTGGGCGGGCTTCCAGATGGTCAGCGCGAGAATCCCGACCACCGCGGCGGCGAGCGCCAACACCGCTGCGACCAGGGCCGCGGAGAACTGCTTCACGCGTCCCACGTTTGTTGCTCCTCGCAATCGACGACAAATCCCATCCTGACAAAGATACGGGCATTCTCTCCTGAGTGCCCACACGCCGCGCCCCGCTGACTGGCCCCGTGAAGCCGAATCATGCTGCCCGCCACCCTCGATCTCAGTCCGGTCGCAGCCCTCGCCTCCAGCAATCGGTGTGCCAATGTCTGCGGGCATCTGATCCGCTCGGCATTCCGAAGCGGGTCTCTTCCGGCCAGGCCACGACGTTGGAGGCCCCGATCGCCACCGTGTGCAGACAGCCCGGACACACGTATTCCTTCAATGCCCCTGGCAGGTACTGGACGTGATACTCCACCCCACCCGGACCGGTCTCCGAATGGCCAATCGAGGCAAAGGGAACGTGAGAGGAATCGCTGTGTGGGTGTTGCCACGGTCTGCCCCGGCCGCGCTTGCCCTTTCGCATCAGTCAACCGCCTCACCGTGCCACCACACGCGCGATGGACGCAGATCGGCATCGACCTCGACGACATCGGCACGAGCACCAGCCTCGAGGCGTCCGACCGAGCGATCCCCGAGGATCGAAGCTCCCTGAGCAGAGGCCATGAAGACGGCATCCACCAGCGGGATCCCGGCCCGCTGGACGGCCACGCGTACACAGTCGAGCAGGTGCGCAGTGCCCCCGGCAATCGAGTCCCCAACGGTCAGGCGGGCGACTCCCTCACGGACCGTGACTGCTTGCGGCCCCAGCTGATACTCGCCGTCCGCCATTCCCGCCGCGGCCATCGCGTCGGTGATGAACACACACTGCTCGCGACCGACCGTCTCATAGACGTCGCGCACGACCGACGGGTCCAGATGAACCCCATCGCAAATCATCTCGACGATCGCTCCGCCCCGGGCCGCGTCGGAGACGAACTCCGCGATCGGTCCCGGATCACGGTGGTGCAGGGGGCGCATCCCGTTGAAGAGGTGGGTGACGGTAGCCCGGGGCGAGCGACGGGTCGCGGGACCAGCGGCGTCCAGTGCCATGCGGGAATACTCGAGGGCGCCACGTGCGGCCTCGGGCCGAGAGTCCGTGTGACCCCAGGAGGGCAACGCCCCTCCGCGGATGAGGGCCTCCGCGACCGAACCCTCCCCGAAGGCGCGTGGCTTCTCCGGAGCTAGCGTCATCGTCACCGCGTGCCCGCGCGACTCCGCCAACAGCCGACGGGTCAACTCGGGATCGGGATCGATGATGTACGTGCCGTCCTGGGCGCCCTTACGCTCGTGCGAGACGAAGGGACCCTCGAAGTGGATGCCTGCCAGCTCACCCTCGTCGGCGAGATCTGCCAACAGCGCGGCACGAGCGAGCAGAGCATCCGGCGCAGCCGTCACGCAGGAACCGAGCAGGGACGTCGTCCCGTGACGGCGGTGCTCAAGGATCGCCGTCATAGCATCCCCACGGGTCTTCGCATTCGGGAAAGACGCCCCACCACCTCCATGACAGTGGACATCGACCAGACCGGGCAGGATCGTCGAGGACGAGGGTGCCGCCTCCGCGACGACACGCGCCACGTCTTCCGGCGCCCTCGGGACATCTCCGACCGGACCGACCCAGGCGAGACGGTCCCTGCGCAGGACAACCGCCCCGTCCTCGAGGAGGGAATCAGGCAGGACGACACGTCCACGCAACGCGGTCAGGGTCTCGTTCACACCCTCAATTGTGCACGTCCGACGCGCGCGGTCCACTCGATCGGGACGAACAACGCACGGTCCCGCGGAGCGCATCTCAGAAAAGCCTATTCTCCACATCGTCGAGACCACGCATCGCGTCGTAGTCAAGGAGGACACAGCGGATACCGCGGTCCTCGGCCAACGTGCGTGCCTGTCTCGTGATCTCCTGGGCCGCAAAGACCCCCGAGATCTCCACCAGGAGCGGATCACGCGAGAGCAGAGAAAGGTACCGGGTCAGCTGCTCGACCCCGTCGACGCCGCCGCGCCGCTTGACCTCGATCGCCACCGGACGCCCGTCGGGATCGTGGACCAACAGATCCACCGGGCCGATCGGTGTCGGGTATTCACGCCGGATCGCGGACCATCCCTCACCGAGGATCGTCGGAATCTGATCGCTCAGCAACTCCTGGAGGTGAGCCTCCACCCCGTCCTTGACCAGGCCCGGATCGACCCCGAGGTCCTCGACGATGTCCGAGACGACCTCGTGGATCCGGATGATCAGTCGATCATCGGACTTCGCGGCTTGGACCGTCCAGACCTCGGTGACCCCATCGATCTGTTCGTCCTCGTCCGGTTCGTCGATGTGGAGCGAACACGGGGAATTCATCCAGTTGAGCGGCTTGTAGGAGCCCCCCTCGGAGTGGACGAGGACCGATCCGTCGCCCTTGAGCATGAGCACCCGTTTGGCGAGATCCAGATGGGCCGCAAGTCGGCCGGAATAATCGACGGTGCAAGACGCAATGACAAGACGCACGGCCGCGAGCCTAACAGCCCTGGGTCTGCTCCCCCAGCACGACCATCCTCATCCGAGGCGGTTGGCCGGCGGACCCGACTCCACCCAGGAGACGAGTCCGTTGTACGTCGAGGGCGCGATGGCAAATTCCCATCGGTCGACGCCCGACCCGACTCGCACCTCGACGATCGATCCGTCAGTGGCCCGGCGCACGGGGGCCGAGACCTCGAGCCCCCGGCGGGGCAATGTGAAGACCGGCTTCGCAGAGAAGGCAATGAGCCGGTACCACGACAGCGTCTCGACCCCGTAGTGAGCGATCCCGGAGGTCCAACCTGACTGCGAATCGGGGCGGGTCCAACACCGGAACGACCCGACATGGGTGTCGAGGCGACGGGCTCGGACGTTGAAATAGATCCAGGTCACGGCACCCAAAACAAGGATGACAGCGAGAGCCCAGATCACGACTTCGAGGAAATCGCCCATGGTCTTGTGCCTCCCCTCGCGCGTCGCGTCCGATGCCATGACTTGGTGTGCGCCGTTGGCGCCGCACACCAAGTCAGCTCAGGCCACACTACCGTGGTCTGCCACGACGGTCACGAAGTCAAGATCCACCGAGACGAACCCCGACTCGACGCGGAAGGTCCGACGCCCCTCGTCGGGGGTGTCGATCTCGACCGTTCCCGCACCCAGGGCTGCCAGCAGCGGTTGTCGGTGCGGAAGAATACCGAGGTGGCCGTCCTCCGCCGGAATGATGACCTGAGTGCTCACGCCGTGCCAGAGCCGCCCCTCCCGGGAGACGACCTCGACCTGGAGCAGCGGGGCGGACATCAGGACTCCGCCTGCATCTCGTGCCAGTGACGCTCGAGATCGTCGATGCCGCCGATGTTGAAGAAGGCCTGCTCGGGAACCTGGTCGTAGTAACCCTCGGAGATCCGCTTGAAGGCCTCGATGGTCTCCGACAGCGGCACCGTGGAGCCAGGAACGCCCGTGAACTTCTCGGCCATGTAGGTGTTCTGCGAGAGGAACTGCTCGATGCGACGGGCCCGCGCGACAGCGATCTTGTCCTCCTCGGAGAGCTCGTCGACACCGAGGATGGCGATAATGTCCTGGAGTTCCTTGTTCTTCTGGAGGATGGCGCGCACCTGGGTCGCGACGTCGTAATGCTCCTGCCCCACCAGAGCGGGATCGAGGATGCGGCTCGTCGAGGCCAGCGGGTCGACGGCCGGGTACAGGCCGCGTGAGGCGATGTCGCGGGACAACTCGGTCGTCGCATCCAAGTGGGCGAAGGTCGTCGCCGGCGCCGGGTCCGTATAGTCATCGGCTGGCACATAGATCGCCTGGAGGGACGTGATCGAACGGCCACCCACTGACGTGATCCGTTCCTGGAGTTGGCCCATCTCATCGGCCAGGTTCGGCTGGTAGCCGACGGCCGATGGCATGCGGCCCAGCAGTGTCGACACCTCGGAGCCGGCCTGCGTGAACCGGAAGATGTTGTCGATGAACAGCAGGACGTCCTGATGCTGGACGTCGCGGAAGTACTCCGCCATCGTCAGGCCTGTCAACGCGATGCGCAGGCGTGTCCCCGGCGGCTCGTCCATCTGGCCGAAGACCAATGCGGTCTTGTCGAAGACGCCGGCCTCCTCCATCTCGTGGATCAGGT
>JAATFD010000040.1 GCA_015655375.1 Actinomycetales bacterium | reverse complement strand
TGTGGAGATGGGGGGAATCGAACCCCCGTCCGGTGGCCGGCCCCGAGGTCTTCTCCGGGCTCAGTCTGCTAGATATTTCTCAGCCCCCGGCGACATGCAGACCTGCTACCGGATAGGCTCAGTCGGCTAAATGTCGAAGGAGGCCCACCGACGAGGCCTCCAACCAGTGGCTCTCAGAATGACGCCAGTATCCGGGCTGAGAGCACCACCCGGGCTGACGGACTTAAAGGTTCAAACTGCGAAATCAGGCAGCAAGAACGAAGTCGGTGCGATTCTGTTCGGCACCTATGGGTTTGCACGCATCGTTCACGAGCTGAGCGCGCGTCCTCGACCCGCTTCCCCACGATCGACGACCACCGTCGAAACCGATCATCCCCTCTTGAGTTCATCACTCACCGACAAGGATGGCCGCTCGCCACCTATGTCGGACGCACCATTGTATGCGGCTCGGCCAAGGGCTTCAAGAGCTGGCGCGACGAAGCTCGAACATCCAGCGATCGGAGCCTCCAGAAAGATGGGGAATCGAACCTCCGTCCGGTGGCGAACGCCGCCATCTGTCGGAAGCCTTCCTGGCGTGCCGAGAAAGCTCCTAGGGTGAACAGGTCCCTTGACCGCAGGCTGACGGAGAACAGCGCGATGAGCATTGACACGATCCGGGCAATGGCCTTCGACGTCGACGGGACCATCGCCGGCGAGGACTCTCAGGTCTCCAGCCGAACACTCCGTGCACTGGCACTGTTACCCCGTGCCGGAATCGTCCCGGTCATCGTCACCGGACGGCTCCTGCCCGCGGCCCTGTCCATCCTCCGCGACTCCCACGTCGATGGCTATGCCGTCGCATGCAATGGCGCGGTCTGCGCCCGCTCCTGTGATGGCCGCCTGTTGGCCCGCACGCCCATGCCCTCTCAGATGCTCAACGATCTCCTCGACGCCTCGGACCGGTTCAGCCTGGTGCCCAGCGTCTTCAGCCTCGAGGAGATCGCCGTCCCCGACGATCAGGGACCCTCACCCGACTTCCTGGCCCTGTCCAATCCCGGCTGCCCACTCGCCGTCCGGGATCTGCGGACATGTGAAGCATTCAAAGTGATGTTCTGGGGACGCCCTGGGCGTCTCGACGAGCTCTCCGGGCCCCTGCGCCATCGATTCCCCAGCCTGGAGCGATCTCTGCCCGAGTTCTTCGAGACCTCCGCGCCGGGCGCGAACAAAGCGGACACTCTGTTGGCCCTGCTCTCCCGACTGGGGATCCCACCCGAGCACTGTGTGGGCTTCGGCGACGGTGGCAACGACGTCCGTTGGTTGCGCGTGATCGGCCATCCGATCGCAATGGGCAACGCCCGGCCCGAAGTCATCGCCTTCGCCGAAGAAGTCGTCGGCGATCACCGTGATGACGCGGTGGCACGCTGGATCGAGGACCGCGTCGAGGTTGGCACCGAGAGACCTGCGACCGGTCCTTCTCCACGGAATCCTGGCGATCCGACCGGAGGATCCTGAGGCACGCCACGTTGACGGTCTCGAGGTCGACTGTCGCGCCGGCCTGAGCTCCTCCGTAGCGCCGACGCCGAAGACGGCGAACAACACGACGTCCGCCCGTCAGACCGGGCAGCTCCGACAAGCAGACCGCTGCGCCGGCCCGCGCCAACGCCCTCAGGTGGACTGCCTCGCAAGGAGCGGCGCGACTCCCAGCGCCCGATGGGACGACTCAGCGGCTTGCTTGCTTCGTGTAGCGACGCATCGCGCGCTCGGCCTCGCGCTTGTCCTGAGCCTCGCGCAACGACTGGCGCTTGTCCCATTCCTGCTTGCCTCGCGCGAGCGCGACCTCGATCTTCGCCCGGCCGCTGATGAAGTACAGCTCGAGCGGAACGATCGTGTAACCCTTGGCGGCGACCTTCTGCTCCATGCGGAGAATCTCCGAGGAGTGCAGCAGAAGCTTTCGCTTGCGTGTCGGAGTGTGATTGTTCCATGAGCCCTGGGAGTACATCGGGATGTTCGCCCCGTACAGCCAGGCTTCGCCGTCCTTGGCCTCGACCCACGCGTCGACCAAAGACGCGCGCCCCATGCGCAACGCCTTGACCTCGGTCCCGGTCAGGACCAGGCCCGCCTCCCACCTCTCCTCGATCTCATAGTCGTGCAGGGCTCGCCGATTACGAGCGACCGTCTTCTTCTCATCGGATGCGGCCTTGCGGCGCTCACCCTCGGTCGGCTTGGGCGCCTTCCACTCCTTCGGCATCGGTTCCCCCCTCTCACGATCACGAGGACGGTCGACGCCCCTGATCACAGCGATTATTCCTGCGTCCGCCCATCGATTCACCGAGCTGCCGCAGACAACCTGACGATTGTCCTACAGGTAATCCATCGGGTCAACGTCGGCGCCGTCCTTCATCAGCGACAGATGCAGGTGACACCCGGTCGCATACCCGGTCGCGCCGGCCTCGCCGAGGACCGTCGTGCGGTCGACCTGCTGGCCCACGGAAACATCAACCTTCTGCATGTGGACGTAGGCGCTGACCCATGAGTTCCCGTTGATCATGCCGTGATTGACATAGACAACGTTTCCACCCGCGGTCTCCACTGTCACAGCCGCGACCACACCCGGGGCGATCGGGTACTCCGGGGTCCCGCACGCCGCCGCCAAGTCCGTTCCGTTGTGATACTTCATGATCCCGAGGACGGGATGCATACGCCACCCGAAGGGCGACGTCATCTGCAAGGCGACTGGCAACGGACTGGTGAACATTCCGTCGCCGCTGACATAGACGCGTCCCTGGGCACGATTGGCCGCGTCGATCTCACCGAGTTGCTGGGAGGCCGACTGGTATTCGTTCTGCCACTCGTCGAGCTGAGCTGAGGCCTCGCTCTTCTTGGACTCCCACTCGGCCTTCTTGTCCTGGGCTTCGGACTGGAGTTGCGAGAGCTCGGTGACCTTCTCCTGAGCCGTGGTCTTCGCCTGCTCGGCCTCGTCCTGGGTGGTTTGTGCCTTCGCCTCAAGGTTGGAGATCCGCGCCGTCACCGCATCCTGGCGTTCGACCTGGTTGCGCTGGACGACCTCGGCATTCTTCGCGTCTTCGAGGACGCGGTTTTGAGTACGGGCCAGGGCCTCCGCGGCGGCGGCGCGGTCCGAGATCTCCTCGGTGCCCGATGCGCCCATTGCGAGCAGAACGGGTGAAGACCCATCGCCTCGGTACATCTCGCGGGCGAGGCCAGCCAAGGCGTCGGAGGCCTCCCGTTGGTTCGCCTGAACCTGGTCGACCTCGGACTGGAGCCGAGTCTGTTCTCCCTGGGCGGACTCGAGCTGGTCGAGAGCGACCTCGTGCTGGCGGGTGGCCGAGTTGTAGCTCTCGCGCGCAGAATCCAACTCGGTCTGGGCGACCGGGATCTTCGTCTGGAGATCGTCGAGGTCAAGATAGACCTGTGCCAGCGTCGAATCGATCCCATTGAGGTCGTTGGTGAGCTGATCGACGTGGTCAGCGGACTCCTGCTGGCGGTTCGCCACTGTGTCGCGATCATCCTCGGCGTGGGCCACGAGTGCCATCTGTGGCAGGACGACGCATGTGGTCGACAGCGCCGCGACCGCGATGAGGGCGCGACGACGTGTCGCCATTCCCCGACGGCTCGCCATGCCACCGAGTCGCAGGCGCATCCGGATTCCTCCTCAGACCTTCGTGTACTTCGCCAGCGAGAATGCGGAGGCCACCAGGGACAGGACCAAAGCTGCGAGCACCAACAGCGGAGCCATGATCCAGACCTCCCGCGTGCCGATGAAACTCGTCCATGGGAACGCCTTCGCCAGCCAACCCTGAACGAGGAAGTGAACACCGGCGTACAGACTGCCCACCGACAGCGCGGCACCGATGATGGCCGCCAGGGCGCCCTCGATCATGAACGGTGCCTGGATGAACAGGGCGGAAGCTCCGACCAGGCGCATGACTGAAGTCTCTTCCTCGCGGCTCATCGCGGACAGACGGATCGTCGTCGAGATCAGCAGGACGGCAGCGATGATCATGACGCCCGCCAGGCCCAAAGAGAGCATCTTCGCACGGTCGATGATCTTGAAGAGCGGCTCGACGACCTCGCGTTGATCCTTGACCTCCGAGACACCTCCCGTCCCGGAGAACTCCTCCTTGATGATCGAGTACTGCTCGGGATTGACGAGCTTGACCCGGAAGGAGACCTGGAGCATGTCGGCCGTGGTCCACTGCCCGATGGCGGTGTCGCCGTAGAGCTTCTGGAAGTTCTGGTAGGCCTCGTCCTTCGACTCCTCGTAGACCTCTTTGATGTAGGGCTTGAGGTCGTCGGAATTCAGCTTGTCGCGCACGGCGGAGATCTGATCGTCGGTGGCCTCGGTCCCGCCACACGACTGCGCCTGATCGTCCGAGGCGCACATGTAGATCGAGACCTCGATCTTGTCGTACCACTCGGACTTCATCTTGCCGACCTGCATCTGGGCCAGACCCGCAACGCCCACGAAGAGCAGCGAGACGAAGGTGACGATGACGACGGCAACGGACATTGCACGGTTGCGCGTCAGGCCCTTGCCGACCTCGGAGAGAATGAAACGCAGCTTCATCGGTTCACCTCACCGCCCCGTAGACGCCGCGATCCTGGTCGCGCACAACCTGGCCGTCGACGAGTTCGATGACTCGCTTGCGCATTTGATTGACGATGTCGGCATCGTGGGTCGCCATGACGACTGTGGTCCCCGTCCTGTTGATACGGTCCAGCAGCCTCATGATTCCCAAAGAGGTATCGGGGTCGAGGTTTCCGGTCGGCTCGTCGGCGAGCAGCAGCTGCGGACGATTGACCATCGCGCGGGCGATCGCCACACGCTGCTCCTCGCCACCTGAGAGTTCGTGGGGCAGCCGTTTCTCCTTGCCGGACAGCCCAACGAGGTCGAGAACGTCGGGAACCGCCGCCTTGATGGCGTGGCGGGGCTTGCCGATGACCTCCATGGCCAACGCAACGTTCTCGTAGACGCTCTTGGAGGGCAGCAGACGGAAGTCCTGAAAGACCGTGCCGATCTGGCGGCGCAGCTTCGGCACCGCCCAGCGCGAGAGCTTCCCGGCATCCTGTCCGAGCACCCAGGCGTGTCCCGAGGTCGCCGAGATCTCGCGCATGACGAGCTGGAGAAAGGTGGATTTACCGGAGCCCGACTTGCCGACGAGGAAGACGAATTCCTCGCGCTCAACCTCCAAAGAGACATCGTCGAGGGCAGGACGCGCCCCGGGCGCGTACACCATCGTGACGTGGTCAAAACGAATCATGGGGCCATTTCCGTCGGAGTCTGGACACCGTCAGGCTAGGTGGCCGCCAGGCCTCGTCCGCCACCGACACGCCGACCGGTCGGGCCAGCGCGGACCTGCCAGGTCGCCACCCGCGACACTTCGGCGAGGACGGAACGTGCGTGCTCGCACATCCGTGGCATGGAGCCTGATCAATCCTCGCTCTTCTGCGTGTTCTTGCGCCAGCGGATCCCAGCATTGATGAACCCGTCGATGTCGCCGTCAAAGACGGCCTGCGGGTTGCCGGACTCGTACTCGGTGCGCAGGTCCTTGACCATCTGATACGGGTGGAGGACATAGGAGCGCATCTGGTCGCCCCATGACGCCTTGACGTCGCCGCGCAGCTCCTTCTCCTTGGCGTGCTCCTCCTGATGACGAAGATCAAGGAGCTTGGACTCGAGGATCTGCATAGCAGCTGCGCGGTTCTGAATCTGGGAGCGCTCGTCCTGCATCGAGATGACGATGCCGGTCGGGAAGTGCGTGATGCGAACGGCGGAGTCCGTCGTGTTGACGCCCTGGCCGCCGGGGCCCGAGGCGTGGAAAACGTCGACCCGGATGTCGGTCTCGGGGATGTCGATGTGGTCGGTGGGCTCGGCCAGGGGAACGACCTCGACGGCAGCGAAGGACGTCTGGCGGCGACCCTGGTTGTCAAAGGGGCTGATCCGAACCAGGCGGTGGGTTCCGCCCTCGACGGAGAGCGTTCCGTAGGCATAGGGGGCCTGGACCTCGAAGGTCGCGGACTTGATGCCCGCTTCCTCTGCGTAGGACGTATCGAGGACGCGGGTCGGGTAGCCGTGACGCTCCGACCAGCGCAGATACATGCGCATAAGGGTTTCGGCGAAGTCTGCAGCATCCACACCGCCCGCTCCCGAACGGATGGTGACGACAGCGTTGCGCTCGTCGTACTCGCCGTCCAACAGAGTGCGGATCTCGAGGTCGGAGAGATCCTCCTTGAGGGCCTTGAGGTCAGATTCAGCCTCGGCGAGGAAATCGACGAACTCCTCAGGTTCCTCCTTGGCCATCTCGATCATCGTGTCGAGGTCGTCGATGCGCTCCCCCATCTTGGTGACGCGTTCGAGGTCGGACTGTCGGTGACTGAGCTTGGACGTCACTTCCTGGGCATGAGCGGGATCGTCCCACAGGTCAGGCGCTGTCGCCTGCTCCGAGAGCTCGTCGATCTGGGTGCGCAGGACGTCCGGCTGAACGACGGCGAGGATGTTCTCCATCGACGTGCGCAATGCCTGGATCTCTTCGGAAAACTCGATGGCCACCCGCCCACCTTAGTCGATGGGAACTTTCTGACCGCGAGTCACGTCTCCTCAGATACGTGAAACACGTCCTCCGCCACGATTCCCCGCTTGTTCACCGGATCGTGGCCCGTCAGTGACGGTAAGAAGCGACCGCTGCATCGGCGCGTGGCTCCTCTCTCGCGCCCAGTCCCCCTCCACCAGCGTCACGGGGAATAGCCGGACCGATCACGCGTTGACACACATGTGAAGAAAATCGGCTTCCTGTCCTTCGGGCACTGGATGGACCACCCCCAGTCGGCGGTCCGCACAGCGTCGGACTCGTTGAAACAATCGATCGACCTGGCCGTGGCGGCCGAGGAGATCGGCGTCGATGGCGCGTACTACCGCGTCCATCACTTTGCGAGGCAGCTGGGCACGCCTGTGCCATTGCTCGCAGCCATTGGAGCGAAGACTTCGACCATCGAGATCGGCACCGGCGTCGTCGACATGCGCTATGTCAATCCTCTGAGTTTTGCCGAGGACATCTCCGCGACGGATTTGATCTCCGACGGGCGAGTGCAACTCGGCATCAGCCGTGGGTCACCGGAGCAGGCCGACCGCGGCTACCGCTACTTCGGGTACGTGCCGGCCGAGGACTCGAATGATGCCGAGATGGCACGCTCCCACACCGATGCCCTGCTGGAGGTCCTCAAGGGCAACGGCTTCGCGACGCCAAGCCCGCGTCCGATGTTCCCGAATCCGCCAGGGCTGCTGCGGATCGAACCCTATTCCGAGGGATTGCTCCACCGCGTGTGGTGGGGAGCCGGCTCGCGGGCGACCGCGGAGTGGACGGCTCGCAAGGGCATGAACCTCATGAGCTCGACGCTGCTGACCGAGGACACGGGCGTGCCGCTGCATGTCCTGCAGGCCGAGCAGATCCGCCAGTTCCGCGAGGCCTGGGACGAGGCCGGGTGGGACTGGGAACCTCGGGTCTCCGTCAGCCGATCGGTCTTCCCGATCGTCTCCGATGAGGATCGCCTCTATTTCGGGGGCGACCGCGAGGACCAGGACCAGGTCGGCATCATTGACGGTGGCGCCGCCCGGTTCGGACGCAGCTACATCGGTGAGCCCGACGAGCTGATCGAGGACCTCGCCCAGGACGAGGCGATCGCCGCGGCCGACACGATCATGTTGACGATTCCGTCGCAATTGGGCGTCCCGTACAACATTCATGTCCTCGAATCCCTACTGAACGATGTGGCTCCCGCCCTCGGATGGCGATGAGCGACCGGATCGGCACCGCCTGATGATGACAGCCCGCACGACAATGGGTCCGTGAGCGACACCGATCCGACCACGTCGTCTTCTCCTCGGGACGCCGCAAGCGGGACTCCGACAGACGAACCCGTCCCTGTCACCTCACAACGACTCGGGCGGGAGGAGCCAGGGCCAGGTTCCGCTGCAATCGAGGTGCACGCACGCCGCCGTCCGAGATCCACACAGAATTCAGACGCATCCATCTGACCCAGGGAAATCACCCGACTCAGGGTGTCCCAGCTGTCCCACTCATGAATGCCTGAACCTGCGCGGTCACATCCTCGACGACGTGGATCGAGGCGCGCCAGTCGCCCCGAATCTGCAGCGAGTGGTCACCGCCCTCGACCTCATTGATCGCGAATCCATGGGACCGCGCGATCTTGGCGTCCCACCAGTGGTCGACGGTCCCACCGATCGCGAGGACGCGACTCGTCACTCCCTCGGGCTCTAGGTATCCCTCACCCGGCCCACACACCGGGTAGAAGCGATCCGCGCCGTCGGCCATCAGGGGCGTCATTGCGACGACATCAGCACCGGCCTCGAGGGCGGCGCGGGTGGCCAGCGTCCCGAGCGACTTCCCGATCAGCAGATCAGGCCGCCCAGTCCGCCGAATACCAAGACGTGCTGCAGCAGGAAGCGGACCTGACCGCCGGGCACGGCGTGCTGCGATTCACCGGCCTGATCGCCGTGTCCGCCGACACCGTCGACGAGCTCGACGCGGCCGTCGCCGCCGTCGAACAGGCCGCGATCCAAGCCTCCTGCGAGACACGTCTGCTCGTCGGCCAACAAGCCCAGGCGTTCGTCGCCGCCGCCCTACCCTTGGGCCGCGGCCTCTAACCCGCACCTGACCAACAACACCCCCAACAGACCCGAGAAGGAAGGCGTCGTGATGGATCCCGAGCGTGCCAGCCGCAGGCTGTACTCCACCGTCCTGGTCGAGAACGGACGCGGCAGCCGCCGGGCCCGACGGGCCCGCCATCGGGCCGCCGAGGCCGTCCTCGCCCACGACCAGGCCACCACCCGCGCCGAACAGCGCGCCCGCCTGGAGGCAGAACGGGCCGAAGCCCACGCGATCAGCTACCTGCCCCGCAGCGGCGAGCCCGGACCCGCCGGACTGCGCACCTCCCGGCCATTCCGGGTGCCCGTCCACCAGGACACCTCCGCGACGTTACAGGGCGCGTATCCGTTCCTGGCCGAGGGCGGCCTCGGTTCCCAGGGCGTGTTCGTCGGCCAGGACCTCTACTCCGGCGGCTCGTTCGTCTACGACCCGTGGGTGCTCTACCAGCGGGGCCTGATCACCGCCCCGAACCTGGTCCTCGCCGGCATCGTCGGCGCCGGCAAATCGAGCCTGGCCAAATCGCTGTACACGCGCAGCATCGCCTTCGGCAGGCGCGTCTACGTGCCCGGCGACCCCAAGGGCGAGCACTCGGCGATCGCCGAGGCCGTCGGCGGGAAAGCCATCGTCCTCGGCCACGGACTGCACAACCGCCTCAACCCGTTAGATGAGGGTTACCGGCCTGGCGGGCTCTCCGACGCGGAGTGGACCGCCACGGTCACCTCCCGCCGCCGCGACCTGATCGGGGCACTCGCTGAGACCGTCCTCGACCGGGCGCTCACCCCGTTGGAGCACACTGCCATCGATCTCGCCCTGACCAGTACGGTCCACGACAACGACATTCCGATCCTGCCCATGGTCGTTGACCGCATCCTGGCCCCCGACTCCGCTGACAACACCGACGGTCGCCTCGCCGAAGACGGGCGCCTGGTCGGCCACGCCCTACGCCGCCTGGTCGCCGGCGACCTCCAAGGACTCTTCGACGGACCCTCCACCGTCGTCTTCGACCCCACCCTGCCCATGGTCTCGCTGGACCTATCCCGGGTAGCAGAGAATTCGACCCTCATCTCGGTGCTGATGACCTGCTCCAGCGCGTGGATGGAATCCGCCCTCACCGACCCCAACGGTGGGCAACGCTGGGTGATCTACGACGAGGCCTGGCGGCTCATGCAGTATCCCGCCCTGCTGCGCCGCATGGACGCCCAGTGGCGCCTCGCCCGCCACTACGGGATCGCGAACATGCTGATCTTCCACAAGCTCACCGACCTCGACAACGTCGGCGACCAAGGCTCCGCCATGCGCGCGTTGGCCTCCAGCCTGCTGGCGAATGCGGAGACCCGGATCATCTACCGGCAAGAACCCGACCAGCTCGGCGCCACCGCCGGGGCCCTCGGCTTGACCGGCACGGAACAAAAACTGCTTCCCACCCTCGGCACCGGGCAAGGCCTATGGCGGATCAAAGACTCCTCATATGTGGTCCAACACCAACTCCATCCCGCGGAGTTGGCCGCGTTCGACACCCGTCAACGAATGTTGACAGAACCCCGTAAGTTCACGATTCGTGAAGCCTGAATCGCGGGAACACGCGGATTCATGCCCGCTATAGAAGGGTGTGGGGGCTCCTGCCGAAGCGATCTTCGGCATCGGCCGACTCGTAGGGAACCTGGGCCGGTTGTCTACCACCAGTGTGTTGCTCTGTACCAGATCTCGTTCATGGTCAGCGGGGCCACTACCGCAGCGACGGCCGGTGCGAGGATCACGGCGGCGGCGACCACGACGCAGACACGTGGTGGCCAGCCCGCCCGGCGGCGCAGGGCCAGGTTGCCGATCACTGCCGGAAGCACGGCCAACATCAGCACCACGATTGCGCTGACGACGTAGAAGACCATGAAGGCCAAGCCGTACTCACCGGCATCGACAATGTGCTCCGATGGACCGATGACGTTGGCCTTGACCTGCATGAGGACAAGTCCGATCATCACAAGCGGCCAGTAGGACAACGCCGCGCTGAGCAGATCACACAAGAGGATCGCGACGCCGAACATGACGCGTCGGAAAACAGTTGGCTGCGAACTCACAGCTTGGTCGTTCACCGGCACAACGGTAGTCTCGCCTTGAGGCGACGAGCGGGACATCGGTCATTGATTCATCCCCTGAGTGCCGCGTTGTACTGTTCGAACACGTTGTAGACGCCGCGAACCTCCTGGCCATAATCAGCGGCAGCACTACCGGTTCCATTGTATCGGGCGAGGATCGATGTGATCTGCGCGGAGGTGTAGTCAAGACGTGGAGATCCAGTGATCCCGACATCGGCGGCACCCGCCATCAGTACTTGTGGAACGGCGGAAAGATTGTAGTCGTCGTCTCCGTGCAGGTCCTGCCACACCGCCCACACGGTGTGCCAATCGGACGCATCCCACGTCGACCCAGAAATCAATCCTTGGCCCAGAGCCCAGTTGTGGGCCCAGATCGCGGTGGCGGAGAAGATCTGAGCGAAACCCGTGCTGCTGTCTTGGCTCATAACTACTGGTGGGGTAGGTGCTACTCCAATGGGGTTCGCCTCCCAGGCTTCTAGCGCTTCGAGATACACATAGGTGCTTTCGACAACGGCATCTGCCGCAGGGTCGAGCGCGGTGGTCTTCCAGTACTCCCAGAAAGACACAGCCTGGATGAGAGCTTTCCTGATCCCCCACGCTCTAGACAGGTTTGTGATCAGTGTGTCGTGCTGAAGGACATCTCCCACAACGTCCGTTGGACTGCCGTGGATGAGCCCTATGGTGTTGGAAGTGACGGTGTCGCAATAGGCGTCCATGTCGCTGGCGAGGCTGGCCTCTTGCGACATGTCGAAGGCAACGTCCAGAACCTCTCCGGACGGAAGGGCATTGACGGATGCTTGTCCCGTGTCCCGTCCGGAATAGATGTCGTTATCGATCTCGATTGCACCAGTGCCACTTCCAACAGTGATCGTAGAGATCTGGTCAAATGCCCAGTTTGAGGGGAGGGTAAACCCTAGGTTCCCGCTGTACCCGTAGGACATTCCCGCCACGAAACTGTACTGTATGAGATCGGCGTCGGTGAGCTGTCGACAAACATTACGGGTGCCGTAGGCACCGACCTGATAGAGGTTTCCAAACCTCTGCATCGCGCGATTAACGCCTTGGAAGTAAGGGATGATCGAACCGGGGATGTCATCACCGAGCACGTCGACGTCAACCGCGAAGTATATCGTTGTTCCGCGCTTGAACCCGTAGCCGGTCGCCGCCTGAACAGCGTCCCCAGCATCGGAGTATCCTTGTGCATCCGAGAAATAGGAGAGGCTGTCCCCGAGAGTCTGAAAGATCGGGAAAACTCGCAATCCGGCACCTAGGATGACGCTGATTTCGCCGGTTTGGATCTTCTTGTTCAGGGTCGAGCCCTCGACATTCGTCAGGTACCGGCCGACGACGACGCGCCCATCGGCGACCAACGCGCTTGCACGGGCTGCGGTCACCTCGCTCGCGCAGTCCGCAGCTCTTCCATTGCGCGTGGGGTCCCCGTTGCTGACGAGCAAAGACGACCACGTTTCATAATCGCCTTGGCCGTTGACGGTCAAGAGACAGAACGCTTGGAAGGACAAGACGATTGAAGAATCCGCCGAAGTGAATGTTCCCGTGAACGAGGCGTCATAGGTGTTGAACCTCAAAGCGGCCTGGAAGAGTCTCACCCAGTAATGGCCGGCGGCGTCGCTGGAACCAACCGTGATATTCGGCTGGGCGGCGACGGCGGCACGTGTTCCTGGGCCGTAGTTGCCGTTAGCGCCAGCTACGCCTAGTTCATCCTGAATCGCGTAGACAAGAGCTTCCTGCACATCCCGCGAATAGCTTCCATCAGCGGGAATGATGTAGAACCACGACTTATCGATATAGGTGGCGTTCATCCACCGTTGGACTTCACGGACAGGGCCGGTGCCCGTGCCGATCAGGATATACGCGTCCATCGTCAAGAGCGCCTTGAACACCTTGGGGCTGACTGTGCCCGTTGTAGGAACTCCGATATCTGATTGCAGGCTAGTTACGGCAGCCGTTGTGGTCGTCGTCCAGGTACCGTCGAGGTTTCCATTGTCGCCGTTGTATCCCTTGCAATAGAGCCCGCCGACCACAATATTGTATATGTTCGCGATGTTCGCGTTCGATGTGCTTGGCCCGATATTTCCTATCGCCGTAAGGGCGGAGAGCGTGCCGGTCCCAAAGTTGTCCGATAGAGCCGTTATGCCAACCTCGTGCTGTAGCGCGCGTGTTAGTGCGTACATTGTCGTCCAGCCCGTCTGACCATCGACGGTAACCGGGCTCCAACCCGACACACCCGTATAAGTATCATTCAGCCATTGTTGAACTTTCCTAACCCAAGGATCATCAGCCATGATCTCACTTCTCCCTTTTTCTGCCCTCGTCTTGCGGCGATGCATGACTTGCTGCTAACGGGCACTGCGTGGAGTCCGCGCGGTGTTCCCTTCCAATGTGCTCCTCCGATCATCGGATCGCTAGGCCGGGACTTCCAATAGGTCACTGTTCGCTGCATGATCAGCGCATGCTGACCGTGGCTTCGCGGACCGCCGTGAGGAGCCGGCTGGGCCGGACACTGGTTGATTCGACCCGGAGGGCAGGTAGACCCGGTAAGAGATCGCCGGGCCACGCCTAGCAAAGGCGCTGTCGATGCTGCTGGACGTCATGCTCGCGGTCGACGAGGGCAGGGCGTGTACCGCTCTGTGTCCTTGCCGGGTGTTGGCTGCGCGGGGGCGTGCGTGCGATGACCGCCCCAACACTGAGCAAAGAGCGGAGTACCGTCCTACATCCGCGGGTACGGTTCATCGTGTTCTACACGATCAGCTGCGTCATGCAGTCCGCCGTACGGACGATCGAGATGATCTTCTTCGTGTTGGCGGCCTGTGTCACCGTTGTGGAGATCTTCGCCCTGACCGGCGTGCGCGAGGCAGAGCACAGCCTGGTCGGGCTGGCAATCACGATCCTCAGCCTGATCATGATGCCGGGCCTGGCCTGGTTCGAGTTCCGCACCGGCCGCGCTCGGTTCCCGCAGCGTCCAGGCCGAGGCGACACAGCTACTGTGTATCTGTCTGTCCGACACGGTCCTGATCGGCCGGCTTTCAAACAGCCTGCTCGGATGGGCGCCCTCGTCGACGCTGAACGCGAGTGTTGTACTTTCGCCCGTTGGGGTATCGACGACAGCCATCGCCTGCTGCAGCTCACCGTCACCACGCCCTCGGGACAGCTACAAGCACTCAATATCCCATTGCGCTCGCACGCCCCGGCCGCGGCAGCCGGATTGAGCTGCGAGCCTTTCACGAATCCCAAGACCCACTGAGCAATCATCGAACAGAGGAGTCAGCCACAGAATGACGACCGCCATCTCCAACCAGGCACTTCCTCGCGAGTGGGACGCGTACCTGATGGTCATGGACAGATCGTGGGATACATGCACCGCCGACGCTACCGAACCGCATGAGACCCGGGTCCGTGGAGCACTTTGCTGCCGTAGCGACGCAGCGTCGGCCGGGACAGACGCAAGGAGAGGCCGGTGAGGCGCGGGCGCAAGCGTCGCGGGAGCACCGATCCGGTCCCGGCGGTGTTGCCGCAGATCATCGCGGAGGTCGTCTCCGATGAGTACGTTGTGCTGTCGGTGGGCGGGCAGCGTTTGCCGGGCGCACCGACGACCCGGGGCGAGTTGGGGCGGGTGATCGGGGAGCTGGTCGCAGGGTTGGGCGGCCCAACCCGGGTGGAGGTACATGAGCGGGACGGCAGCGTCTGGGCTGACATCATCACTCCGGCCACGCCGCCTCCGTCGTCCCCAACAGGGCCGCCTGTTCCGGTACCGACATGGGTGGAGCTCACCGCGGACGGGTTCATCCCGGGCGAGGAGGTCACGATCGCGTTGGTGTTGCGGCATGGGTCGGCCAGCGGTGCGGGCACCGCGCGGGTGGTGCTGGACCGGGCCGAACAGGCCGGGGTCGGCGGTGAGGTGATCCTGCTGGGCCGGATCTCGGGCACGTTCTCGGTCCAACGCATCGACTGACGAACACATCGACAAACGGCTGAGCGTACCTGTGCTCCAGACACCCCCACACCCGGGTGGTGTCTGGAAGGAGACGCCTCGCATGCCCGCTCCCACGCAGGCCCGGCCTGCCAACGATGCGCTGGTGAACTTCGCCCTCGGAGCCCTCGTCGCCTTGGTCGCTTTGGGTGGGGTGCTGCGGCTGGCCGGTAGTGCCGCCGCGTTCCTAACCGGTCTGCCCGAGCCGTCCGGGAACCTCACCGACGGCCTCGGCGTCCTGGGCTCGCCTGCGGACCCGGGGGCGGCGATCGGGGCGCCGGGCTTGAACCCGATCGTCTACTGGACGATCGTCATCGTCATCGTTGGCGTGCTCACGGTCGTTGGGGTGTTCGTGTTCCGGGCGGTGCGGCGGGCCCGTTCGAGTGTGGATCCGCACCGGTTGGCCGGGACCGCGACCGGGGGTGAGATCGCCCGGGTCGCCTCCGGCAAGATGCTCGTCAAACGCGCCCGCACCTTGCGCCCGTCACTGACGGGTACTGCCAGCGCAACTGAGGTCGGGTACCTACTCGGCTCGAGCAGGGGCGGTCAGGTGTGGGCGACGGTGGAGGACAGCATCCTGGTGGTGGGTCCGCCGCGTTCCGGCAAAGGCCTGCATCTGGTGATCAACATGATTCTGGATGCCCCGGGTGCGGTGATCACCACGTCGACCCGGCCCGACAATCTCACGGCGACGTTGCGTGCCCGGGCAAGGCGTGGCCCGGTGGCGGTGTTCGATCCTCAGCAGCTCGCCCCGGGTCTGCCGGCCGGGTTGCGTTGGTCGCCGGTGCGGGGCTGTCAGGATCCGTTGACGGCGATGATCCGGGCGAAGGGTCTGGCGGTGGCCACCGGGTTCAGTGGGGTGCAGGACGCGGGGTTCTGGGAGGGGAAGACCACTGCCGCGATTCAGGCGCTGCTGCACGCGGCTGCCCCGGATGGGCGGGATGCGAAGACCCTCTACCAGTGGGCGCTGAACCCCACCGCAGCCGCGGACGCGGTGCGGGTGTTGTCCTCGCATCCGGGCGCGGCCGACGGGTGGGCGGAGAGCCTGGACGCCATGGTGCAGGCCGACCCGCGTACCCGCGACTCGATCTGGCAGGGCGTCTCGCTGGCCCTGGCGGCCCTGGCCGACCCGCGGGTGCTCGCCGCCGTGTCCCCAGCGGCAGGAGAGGAGTTCGACCCGGAACGGTTCCTGCGCGGTGGTGGCACCCTGTTCATGCTGGCCACCGGAGCGGGCGCCGGGGCGTCGGCGGCGTTAGTGGCCGCCTTCATCGAAGACCTGGTCGAGGCGGCCCGCAAGATCGCCGCCCGCTCCCCGGGCGCCCGGATGGACCCACCACTGCTGCTCGCCTTGGACGAGATCGGCAACCTGGCACCCCTACCCTCGCTGCCGACTCTGATGGCCGAGGGCGGGGGCACGGGAATCACGACCCTGCCGGTGCTGCAGTCCCTTCCCCAGGCCCGCGAGAAATGGGGCGAGAACAATGCGAACGCGATCTGGGACGCGAGCATCGTGAAAGTGATCTTAGGTGGGGCATCCAACAGTCGCGACCTGCAGGACCTGTCCACGCTGATCGGGGAACGAGACGAGACCACCGACTCGTACACCACTGACGCCTATGGGGCCCACTCCAGCCAACGCTCCATCCGGCGAGTGCCGATCCTGCCCCCGGACGTGCTGCGCACGTTGCCGTTCGGCACCGGGATCGTCATGCTTCGCACCGCCCGGCCGATCGTCACCGACCTGCGTCCCTGGCCGGCCCGCCGGGACGCCGCCCGGCTGCGCGAGGACCGGACCGCGCTGGAGGCCGAGCTGCGCGCCCACCCGTAACGCTTGGCGTCGTCGGGGATGGTCAGTGGTAGAACCCGCCCGGGGTGGATCGTGAGACGGATATCGCGGTCGGGTCCGGGGCATCGAGCTGGCGTTCCCGGTCGAGGCGGGCCGGGCCGGGGAGCAGCAACCGGCGCACATCGTCCGCCGAGGTGACCAACATAGCCTGCCGGTCCTGGATCAGCAGGTTAGTCTCGGCACTCGACGCGCTGGTGATCGGCCCAGGCACCGCACCGACCGGGCGGTGCAACTCGTGCGCCTGCCGGACCACTTCCAGGGCTCCAGAACGGTGACCGGCTTCCACCACCAGGACGCCATCGGAGAGCGCCGCGATCAGGCGGGTTCGTTGCTGCAGCCGCCACCGGGTCGGAGTGGCGCCTGGGGGCAGTTCGCGCACCAGCAGGCCCGACTTCCCGACCCGCTCCAGGAGGTCGTGGTTGCCTGCCGGGTAGAGCCGGTCGAGACCCCCGGGCATCACCGCGATCGTCGTCGCCCCATCCAGCAGTGCGGCACGGTGCGCCGCCGCGTCGATACCGTACGCGCCACCGGAAACGATGTGAATGCCCGTCTGGGCGAGTCCCGCGGCCAAGTCGGTCGCCACGTCGTAGCCGTAGCGTGTCGCCGCCCGGGCACCGACGACCGCGATCCTCGCGACCTCCGGATCCGCCAACGACTTGGAGGGCCCTTTCGTCCAGAGGACGACCGGTGTCCGGGCACCGAGCTGGTCAACTTCGACTGGCCACTCCGGTTCGCCGGGGACCAAGATCCGCAGACCATGGCGTTCGGTCTGCTCCAACGCGGCGTGGACCCGATCAGGAATCAACCGAACCTGGGCCCGCCACGACGCGGCCACTTCATCGCTCAACCCCGGCACCGGACCATCGCCGACGGCCAGCGCAGCGTGGCCAGCGGACCCTCAGCGCGCACCAGGGCCCCAGTGACGGGGTCGCCAGGCTCGAAGGCCGTCGCGATCATCACCCGCGCGGTGCGCTCGTCCCAACCGGGCCCCGTGAACCTGTCCATCAGCTGCTCCTCTCGGGCGATCGACCATCACTACGACCGACTCGAGGAGCAGGTAGGCAGCCCGGGATAGGCAAGCAGCTTCCACGGGCTCCCCGTCGCACCTGAACAGTGACCCCGCGACCGCGGGCGAATCGATCGAAACCCGGAGGAGGGGTCATGGCAATTCCCACTCGGCAAGGCGTCGTGGGGTTCTTCATGAGCGACCCGCAGTTGAACTCGGAAAGCGAAGGCAGGCCGCGCATGTTCGCGTGGGTCGGCCTGGAAGATCCCACCCCCAACCAGGACGGCACCTACCCGCCGCCCACTCGAACCCAACTGGTCATGTTCAACACGTCGGCCACCCGCGCGGCGGAGACGTTCCGCAACGGCGACAACTTCGTCGCGACCGGCCGTGCGGACATCTCCGAATACCACGGGCAGCAGCACGAACGATTCATCGCCTCCAGCATCGGCCCCGACAACAACCTCGCCACGATCCACCTCCAGCGCGGCCGCACCGAACAGCACACTCGGGACGCCGCCGCGCCGGAACACGCCGCCGAGGTTGATCCGGCAGCAGCGGCGCTCGCCCGCCTCCCGCGAGCCGGTAGCCCGATAAGCCGAGGCGCCGCCGACGACCCCCGCAGCCACCCGCCGGCGGCGCCCCCTCTTTGTGCCTTGTTCTGTGCTGCACCCGGAAGGAACCACGCTCATGACCACACCGACACCCGATGACGACCAGCCGACCCCGGGCGAAGATGCTGCCGCGCAGGTACAACGCGTCGTCGCGGAACAGTACGCCCAACACATCACCGAAGTCCTCGGTACTGTGCCCCGGCCGATCAACTGGCGCACCCTGCCACCAGAAGACCTCGAGGCCGAACTGCTCGAACTCAACGCGTGGGTCGACTGGCTCCGCCACGAATACGGACTGCCCGCGCAGATCATCCCACCCATGTGGCACCGCCACCCCGAACTGCTCTGGGAGCTCTCCGCCCTCCGCCAGCACTGGCTGTTCTGCTACGACCCGCAAGCCAAAGGCAACCAAGCGCTCGCCTGGCACCACGACTTCGCCCTCGCCCGGGAACGACTCCGCGACTGGGTCACCATCGCCGGCACCCGCCTGGACCGCGACCGACCCACCCGCATCACGCCCTGGCCCGGCGGAGAATCCGAAGACTGGACCGAACCCGACACCAACGAACACCCCGTGACCGAACGCACCGACGACTTCCTCGCATTCGTCATGGAGCAAGTCACCCAGCGCATCAACGAGCAGAACGCCATCATCGAAGACCTCGGCCGCCCCAAGAACTGACTCCTGGGCACAGTGCAGCGCCCCGCGGAGATGGGGCTGCCCAAGCTCCCATGATGGCGACCGGTCTCGTTGCCCACTTTCCTCCATCGACCCCGGAGAAGGCGGTGTTGGGGTGTTGACCGAGGCAATGGCCTAGGAGCTCAGCCACCTCTCCCATCAACTGCGCCGTATGGTATGCAGTCGCGCGGCCTCGTGGCCCGGGAACCCAGCGCCACGGACGGGCGTGGGATGGAGTACGCGATCACCCCCCCGGCCTCGACGCGATCCGCGCCGCGGGCCTCGCGCATGGCCACGCCGTCCACCGCCACGTCACCGCACACCTGACCCGACCGAACTCGACACGCTCGCTGCCATCTCCGAGAAAATTCTCCATACGCTCCAGACCACCGATGACACCCACTTGGACGAAAACACTGGGAGCTCGCCTGCTCAAGAGCGCCCTGACGGGCGAAGCCACGGCGAGGAACAACCATCCGAGAGCCTCGCCTCGATCAATGAGCGCGTTGGTGTCCAGACGAATGTGGAGGTCTCGGCGCCGCACCTGTGAGATATGACTACCGCATCAGCATCCGCCGTCATCACCCCACCGATCCCGGTGGGAGTCTCGCACGAGGCCGCGCTCGACAGCATCCGGGTTGCCGCACGGAAGGCGGCGGAGGGCTTCCCTCCGATGACCGCCGAACAGGTGGACTTGGCAGCACGAGCGCTACGTAACGAGTCGTAGTGGCTTCTCACAGTGACTCTGTCGTCTCCGATGCCAGGTCGTCCACCGTGGTGATAGAGGTACTGCGCGGCGGACCGAACCACCGCGCAGTACCCGTGCTTGCCGCTATCGGGTGCGGGGTTCCATCAGTACCCGCTCGGGCTCGAACGCGTTCTGGCCCCGGTTCGTGGTCTGTTGGATACGCACGTCGAACATGACCTTGATGATCGTGCGTCGCTCCGCCAGCGGCAGATCCGCCCACGCGGCGCGCACGTCCCCGCTGGTGACCAGTTCCCGCACCCGCTCGTCGCTGATCGGAGGGATCAGGGCACGCTGAGCCTCCTCGATCTGCGGGCGGAGCGTCTGCTCGACCTTGGTGAGCATCCCCAGCGACAGGGCACCCGCTGAATACTGTTCGGCGGCCTCGTCCAACCGCATCCTCAGCGCCGCGATCCGTCCCTCCGCAGCCGCGGACTGGGCCAGCCAGTCGTCCCCATCATTCGTCTCGGCGATCCGGGAGAGGTTCTCCGGTCGCTCGAACCACGTCAACACCGCTTCCTCCACGAAGGCGTCCAGGCCTGGCTGGGAGATGGTCGTCTTGTAGCAGCCGCGGAACTGGCACTGGTACTTCACCGCATCCGCCTTGCCCTTCCGGCGCCTCACGGCCCGCTTGAGCGGACGCCCGCAGTAGTGGCATTTCGCGATGTGCACCATCAACGTCTTCGCCGGCGTCCCGCCGCCGCCCTTGACCCGCCGACCAGGGTCGGCGAACAGCCGCTGCAGCCGCTGGAAATCCTCCCAGGAGATCAACGCCTCCCACTGCGCGTCCCCGATCACCTCACCCCGGTACACCCGCTTCCCGGCGATCGTCGGATTCTGCAGCACCTGCCGCAGCGTGTTGGTATCCCAGCCGCGCGGGGCGTCCACCCACGGCTTCATCGGGGTGGGCTCCCCAGCATCCTCGAGTCGCATCGCAACCGACCACACCGACTTCCCGGCCAGCACAGCGCGGGCCGCGTCGCGCACGATCTGCCCGGTGTGCGGGTCGGGCTCCTGCCGGAGCAACACCCCCGTGTACTCGTCGTACACCCGCCGATACCCATAAGGCAGGCGCCCGTGCGGGCGGCCCTTCTCCGCGTTCAGACGCACCGTGCGCAACTGCCGCTCCCGCATCGTGTTCGCGTCCGCCTCCGCCCGGAGGAACTCGAACCCCATCATGAACGAGTCATCCGACCGCGACAGGTCGTAGACCCGACCGTGGGTCAGGTACAACACCCCGGCACGCTGGCACGCCTTCCGGAGCTGCACATAGATCTCCAGATCACGCCCGGCTCGGGACGGCTCCCACGTGACGAACCCGCCGTACCTGCCGGAGTTGATCAGTGCGATCGCCTCCTCGAATCCCTCTCGTTCCTTCTTGCGCCACTGAGACGCGGAACGGTCCGAGTCCTTGATCACCCTTGCGACGCGCCATCGGATTGGCTGGCACCATGCTTCGCAGTCGGTGACCTGATCATTGATCGACCGCATCAGACCCTTACGATCCTGCGACGCGCGCCCGTAGACGATCGCGTCGATCCAGTTGTCGGTAGGCCCAGTGTCGAAGCCAGTCCTGTTGAGTGTTTCCATGCTCATGAGGTGTGTGCTCCATCCCACCCCCCTTTCACGTCCTCGCGGAGCCGACGAGCGGCCTGGACCCCGTCGCCCGCCTCGACATCCTCGACGTGTTCCGTGAATTCATGGTCGAGGAGTCGCACACGATCCTCTTCTCGACCCACATCACGTCCGACCTGGAGCGCATCGCCGATCATCTACGGATCATCGGGAGAGGCCGGATCATCTTCGCCGGAACGCTCGACGAGCTGACCGAGACCTATGTGATCGCCCGCGGCGTCACTGCTGAGTTGTCACCCGATGCGAGGACCGCCCTGATCGGCCCCCGCTCAACCGCCTCGGGCGGGTTCGAGGCCCTGATCCACGCCACAGACACCGCCTTGTTCGATTCCCGGACCGTCATCGAGACACCGTCATTGGACGAGGCCGTCGCGGGGTTGACCCGATCGCAGGCGGCCCCGGCATCGTCCACCTGGGAGTCGACGACCTCGCCCGTCCCGTCCACGAAGGATCACTGAGATACGTCAAATCCTCGCCTTCATCCGCTTGGACGTCGTCTCCCAGCGATCGGCAGCGTCCTCGTTCCTACTCGCCAGCGTCATTGCGATCGTCTTCGCCTGGCGGGCGACGCAGGGCCATCCGGAGGTCGTCATCGCGGTCCTCATGGTGATGACTGCGTTCCTGCCGATCTATCTCTTCGCCACCGATGAGCGGGGGCACTTCGACGCATTGTTCTCCATCCTGCCGATCAGCCGGCGGCGCGTCGTCGTGGCACGATTCCTCGGTTTGACACTGGTCATGGTCATCTTCGCTGCAGTCTCCGTCGGAATCGCCGAGATTCTGTCTCGGACCGGTGGCACGCCGATCGCACCGCGAGAACTGGCCACCGTCGCGTCGTGCAGCTTTGTGGCCGCAAGTCTAATGATCGCGGTCCAGATGCCGGTCTATTTCGCCATGGGCGCCGCCCGGGCGGGGATGTACCCCCGGGCGTTCGTGTTCGCGGCGATCTTCGGTAGCACCTTGCTGACCGGGCAGATCGACGAGGTCCCCACCTGGGTTCTGCGCGCGGCCGCCTCTTCATGGCTTGGCCCGGTGGGCGTCCTCGTTGGGCTCATGATTCTGGCGATTTCGCTGGCGATCTCCGTTCGCCTTTACACCCGCCGAACCCTGTGACGCCATCATTTCCGCGACCAGACCGATTCCGTGGAACGATCTGCGCGACACCCACGTCGGCTGTGAAAATCCCGAATATGTCACTGCAGATTGAACGGCTCTCCGGTCCACTACGTGCCGAATATGTGTCCCTCATGCGGAAGAATCCCGGCGAAAACGAGTTTCTCCAGGCTGTCTACGAAGTTTTCCTCAGTCTGGCTCCTCTGCTCGCACGCCGTCCCGAGTTCGCCCAGTGGGCGGTCCCGCAGCGCCTGTGCGAGCCGGAGCGCCAGATCATCTTTCGAGTGCCGTGGACCGACGACTCCGGGCAAATCCGCGTCAACCGCGGCTTCCGCGTCGAGTTCAACTCCGCCCTCGGCCCCTACAAGGGCGGGCTGCGCTTCCACCCGACGGTCAACCTGTCCATCATGAAATTCCTCGGCTTCGAACAGATCTTCATGAACTCCCTGACCGGCCTGCCGATCGGCGGAGCCAAGGGTGGCTCCGACTTCGACCCGAAGGGCCACTCCGACGCGGAAGTCATGCGCTTCTGCCAGTCCTTCATGACCGAGCTCCAGCGCCACATCGGCCCGACGACCGACGTCCCGGCCGGCGACATCGGCGTCGGTGGACGCGAGATCGGCTACCTCTTCGGCCAGTACCGCAGGATCCGCAACCGCTATGACGCAGGTGTCCTGACCGGAAAGGGCTTGACCTGGGGAGGGTCCCAGGTGCGCACCGAAGCGACCGGCTACGTCGTCGACGAGGACGGGATCGATCTCGATCTGTTGCGCGAGACCAAGGAGGACGAGCGCGGTCGAGTCTCCGCGTATGCGGAACGGCATGGAGGCTCCGCCCGTTTCATCGCCGACGGCTCGATCTGGGACGTCCCCTGCGACATTGCGCTTCCGTGCGCGACCCAGAACGAGTTGGGCGAGGACGGCGCCGCCGCGCTAATCCAGCACTGCGTGCGGCCGGCGTCCTCTTCGCCCCCGGCAAGGCCTCCAACGCTGGTGGCGTCGCGACGTCCGCCCTCGAGATGCAGCAGAATGCGTCCCGGGACTCCTGGTCCTTCGAGCACACGGAGAAGCGGCTCAAGAGAATCATGGACGACATTCACGATCGCTGTCTGATCACCGCCGAGGAATACGGCGTTCCCGGAGACTACGTCGCGGGCGCGAATCTCGCAGGCTTCATCAAAGTCGCGGACGCGATGGTCGCCCAGGGCGTCATCTGATCACCGGGTACGCGCCGAAGAGGTCGCGGTGAGCTCAACGTCCCCGACCTCACCGAGAATCTGGGGGATCAGGGGAACATGCACCCGTGACCTGACGATGATGACGACCTGGTCCTCACGCACAACAACGCTCTCCAGACGCACACCCTGTCCGACGTGACAGGTCGACGCGGCCAACCGGTGCAGGGAGTGCACCGCAGCTGACTGTGCCCCGACCTCGTCCGGCACGAGGACGGGGTCTCCCGGTCCGGAGCCGTAATACACACTGGCGTCCATCACTTCCGAGGCGACAGCGGACACCCGGTCCGCGCACGCCAGGAGTCGACGGTCCTGGACGTGGACGATGCTGATAGCGGTCGCGACCAAAACGAACGCGAGCACGATGATCATCAGCCCGATGAAGAGCAGGCTGATCCGCCCGTCCTCCAGGCGTGCAGGGCTGCCGAATCCGGCCGAGACGCCCAATCCCTCGCCGGAGTCCGTTCGTTCATCCACCGACCCGTATTCCCTCCACCGGAGCCTGTGCCGTCGAGGACACCGGAATCAGGCCCGGGCTCCCGACCCAGGTCGGGACCAGGGGAAGCGCCGCGCTCGTCGCAATCTGAACGCTGACGACGGCATCGGGACCCATACAGGTCACCGGCTCGCAGGACATCTCGACCTCATCGGGCTCAGGGACCCCAAAGTCCCCGAAGGCCAACGCGATCTGTGCGCGGGCAACGCCTCCGGCACCCGGATCCGCAGCGAGGATTCGGGCCGCCTCACGGGAGGCGGCCTCGGCGGCGAAGGCCGTCGATTGTAGGTTCGCCAGCGCGAGGATCCCGTAGAGCAGCGGCACGACGATCGCCACGATCACGACGATGAACTCGATAAGGGCCTCGCCGCGGTCACTGCCCTCGACGCGAGTCGCCGCCTCATCCATCGGGCGTCTCCACCAGGGATCGTCCGCGAACGGTCAGGGAGCCGCTGGGCCCCCAGGTCACGAGGACCGGCAGGACCGTCGACACGGTGACGACGATCGTCGCGCGCCCCTCCACGACCTGGGTCTCGACCGAGATGTCGCGGGACCGGGATACACCGATGAACTCGTCGAGCAACCGATCCGTACGCTCGCGGCCATCGGCCTCGTCCCCACCGACGAGGGCGGCCCGACGCGCGCCCTCCCCGGCGGCCGAGACCGCAAGGTTGCGGGTGTGCAGCGCGAGACCGATCTGGAGCATCGCCAGGACCACGAGGACGACCAGCCCCTGGAGGACGACATGGGAGACGACCTCGGAGCCGTCCTCGGAGTGCACCGGAGAGATCGGACCCTGGCACGAAGCACCACTGAAAGGCTCAGTCCGCTCACTCATTGACGGTGCTGATCCTGGTGAACGCATCGTTGAGAATACTGACCAATTGCCCCCTGGCGATCCCCCAAATCACGACGACCAGCGTGGCCGTCATCAGCGTGATGAGGACCCAACCCGGCACGTCGCCCCGATCACCGTCCGATGCCGGGACGATCGGCCTCCAGCGGTACCAGGCGGTGATGAGCCAACGAGACACGGAGTTCATGGGATTTCCTTCAGTAGTGGTGTCACTGTGATGGGAAAGCGTCAATGTGAGGAGGGAGAAGAGAGACGAGCGACCTCTCGGGCGCCTAGGTCCCGACAGTGAGCGCGATCATCCCTGGATAGAGGGCGAACAACACCGTCGTCGGCAGAATCAAGAAGACGACGGGCAGGAGCATCGCAATCTCGCGGCGCCCGCCCTCTTCCATCAGCCGTTGACGCGAGGCCTCTCGAATGTCGCGCGCCTGGTCGTGCAGGACCGCGGCCAGTGGGGAACCCCGTTCCAGCGCGGTCACCAGTGTCTGGCACAGTCGGTCCAACGAGGGAGCGTCATTGCGCGCGGCAAGCTCGGTGATCGCATGCGAGATCGGCAGGCCGAGACGGATCTGGGATCCGGTCCGGTCGAGTTCCCCCGCGAGGTGGGACGCCGAGATCCGCGCAACCCTCTCCAGCGCCCCCGGGACCGATTCGCCCGCGCCGATCGCCAACGCCAGCAGCTCGGACGCGTCAGGGACCTGCGCATCGATCGCCCGCTGCCGACCCCGCGAGCGCACCGTGAGCAGCTGGTCGCACAGGGCAGCACCCGCCAACGCCCCCAGAACGACGAGTGGCAGTGCGAGGACCAGGCCCGTCCGTCCTCGCACGATCAGCGCGATCGACAGCGCCCCGGCCGCACTCATCCCGAGGATGGCGGAGGCAAATTGCTGGAGTCGGAATGCCCCGAGGCCGCGTGGATTCCCGAGTAGAAGGAGCCTCCGCTCAACGCTTGAGGTCGTCGATCCGATCATCTCAACGAGGCCGAGCGCCCACTCGCGCAGACCCGCCGACCATGTTCCACCACCTCGCGCCGACCCGGAGGCCGGGCGCCCCTGCCGCACTCGAGTGGCGAGGTCGGGACCGGCCGCATGAATGGCCGCGAGCACACAGACGAGACCGACCCCGATCCCCGCGCCCAGAACGGCTGCCCACGTCAGCGCGCTCATCGCAGGTCACGCCGATCAGTCGACAGACGTCCGAGGCGCTGCATCGACAGGTAGGCCACCACAGAAACGACCGCCCCGATCCCCAGGACCAACAGGCCCTGCGGACGCGAGTAGGCGTCGCCGGCTCCTTCCTGCGCCGAGATCATCACGAGAACCAACCAGGGAGCGGCAACCCCGAGCCGAGCAGCGTTGACGGTCCAGGATTGGCGGGCCTCAAGCTCTCCGCGAATCCGAGCGTCCTCGCGCAGGAGGAGTCCCAGGTCGTGCAGCAGGGCGGACAGGTCGTTGCCGCCGACGTCGCGTGCCAACCGGAGGGCCTCGACGATCCGGTCGGCGACCGGATCCGCGAAGCGATCCTTCAACCGACTCAGCGCTCGGTCGAAACGCCCGTCCGCCCGATAGTCGGCGGCGAACGTGGCGAACTGTGGGCGCAGATCCTCCGGACCGGAGACCGCGAGTTCAGCCAGGATCTCCGGCAGCGCAGACCCCGCACGGACCCCAGAAATCAGGAAGTCCGTGACGTCTGGCCAACACGCCCTCATCCGGGAGGTCCGCGACCGAGCCCGCGAGGAGACAACCATCGAGGGCAGCGGGGCACATACCAGGGCGATGATCCCGGCAACGCTCCGCGTCCCGGTCCACGCCATGACCAGGAGGAACGCCACCAGGGATACTCCGAGCGAGACTCCGACCTGTCGCCCGGGCGTGAGCCCCGGGATTCCGGAACGTATGACCGTGTCCGACCAACGCTGGATCCAGCCCGGGGTGATGATCGCGAAGCGAGGTGTTCGCGTCAGTGCAGCCAGGACGAGGACGAGGCCGACACCCAGCATCAGTCCGAGGAGTACTCCCGTCATAACGCGTGTCCCTCCAACAGGGAGGACAGATCGAATCCACTGGCCTCGAAACGCTCGTGGGAATCCAGCCCGCCGCTCCCGCGTCGCAGCTCCACTCCGTCGAAGGTCCACAGATCCGCGCATTCGATGGTCATTGCCTCAACCCGTCCGGACAAAGCGATCACCTCCCCCAAACGCCGGCGCCCCCTCACGTCGCGTTCGACATGACAGACGAGGTCGGCGCTGCGTGCCAGGGTCGGGACAACGAAGTCCGTCGACACGTTCTCCCCGGCCAGCAGGGGCAGGAGCGTCAACTTCGACAAGGCCTCGCGCGCCGAGTTCGCGTGCAGTGTCGCCATTCCCGGCACGCCCGCGTTGAGTGCGAGAAGCAGGTCGAGGGCCTCCGCCCCACGCACCTCACCGACGATCAGGCATTCGGGGCGCATGCGCAGGGATTCCCGCACGAGATCGCGCAGGGTGACCTCGCCGTAGCCCTCTGCGTTGCCGGGCTTGGTCTGGAGGGCGACACAGTCCCTGTTGTGCAGGGACAACTCGAAGACCTCTTCACAGGTGATGACCCGACGCGTACGCGGGATCTCACCCGCGATGGCTCGCAGCAGCGTCGTCTTTCCGGCCTGTGTGGCCCCAGACACGAGGATCGAGAGCCCACTGACAACCGCGGCGGACAGAAAGGCCGCGACCGGGCCGGGAACCATTCCGACCTCGACGAGGTCGGCCAGAGTGCGGGACCGTTGGACATGCTTGCGGATGTTGACCGACCAATGTCGTCCGGCCACGGGTGGGATGACGACATGGAGGCGCTCTCCACCTCGCAAAGTCGCGTCGACGAACGGCGAGGACAGATCGAGGCGTCGGCCGGAGTGATGGAGCATCCGCTCGACAAGGTCACGGACCTGTTCGTCGGTGAGGATGACGGTCGTCAGCTCGGGGATGCCGTCTCGGCTGACGAAAACACGGGTCGGAGAATTCACCCAGATCTCCTCGATCGATGGATCCTCCACAAAGCGCTGCAGCGGTCCCAGTCCGACGACCTCGGACAGGACATCGCGAACCCTCTCTTCCCGGTCCTCGGGCGAGAGCGCATCCTCGCCCACCTCGAGCACGTCCTCGATGACTCCGCGAGCGCGCGTCGGGTCCGCGAAGGGATCGACCCCACGCACGGTCAACGACTCGCGCACATGGGCAACGACACCGTCCGCGCGTGATGAGTCCATGGTCCTGCCTCCCCGTCGAGCCTCTAGCCACCGCTGTCACAGGCAATGCGCACCGACGCGCACGCCCACGAAGCTAACAGCGGATTCCTTGTGCCGAAAGCGTCTGGGTCGATCTGTGGACAACCATGCCACTCATCAAGCGTGCCTTGGGCAATAGAACGGCAAACCTGGGACTTTGGTCGCCCTCGTCGTCACTCATCAGTGGCATCTGCCGTCCTCACCCCTCGACTGCTGGTGTAGCCCCGACGCCCTGGCCTCCCGGTCAATATCCAGCGGGACGTGGGATAGTAGTGGCGTCCACGCAGGCGATCGACACGCCGGCGGTGTCCCGGCAGACGTACGGGAATCCCCGCGGATCAGCCACCACGCACAACGTACCGGGAGTGAATCGGTGTCGGTTTCAAGAAGGATGCTCGCCGCATCCATCGGAGTCGGGATCGTCTTCGTCATCGGTGTCGTCGTGGCCGGAGGATGGTTGTTCTCCTCTGCTCACGGAGTGCACAGTCTGTTCGCCCGAGCACCCGAGACCACGACGGCGGTCAATGTCACCCGATTCGCCGAGGGATCGACCCTGTCGTTGGACCCGGCGTCCTCCCCGATCCTGACGACTTCGAATCTCACGATCGTCCGGTTCTCAACGTCACAGTCCACGACGACGGCAGAGGATATTCTCGTCGGCGTCAAGGCGGACACCACAGGGAACATTCCCGCGTGGATCACCGTGATTCCCCATTCCGCTCCCCAGTGCACCGCCCTCGGAGGGGCCATCAGCTGCGGCGGGCTCGCGCTTGTCGACGCCGCCACAGGCAAACAGGTCGACGACGGGGCAACGCCGACGTCCCAACCCGAGCCGAACACCACCATCACATCCTCCGCGACAACCGTGACCGGCGAGGACACGGACCTATCGACTCCCGTGAGGATCGGGACCACAGAAACGTCGGATCTGCCCTTCACACTCGGCGAGGACGGGACGCTCCGGGATCCGGACGGCAAGGTCCTCGACTCGACGGCCTTCGACACCTCGGTCGGCGCATGGGCGGTCTCCTCCGAGGTCCGTGACACCTTTGCCGGGCGCTCCGTGTCGTCGACCCACCAGGTGTGGACGATCACCGACGGGCACCGTCTCCTGGCCATCAACGGATCGACCGTCCTGTGGAGCACCGATCTCCCGGACGGCACCGCCGAGCTCAATGGCTTCGTCGCGCAGGACGCCGTGACGTCGGAGGCGTCGTCCGACGAGCAGTCGGGAGCTCAATCTGGTCAGCAGTCGGGTGACGCGACGACCACGACTTCCACCCCCCGATGGTTGGTGTCGGGGACAGTCGGCGTCCTGGCCACCCCCGATGGCATTCGCGCGACCAACCTTGTGACCGGGGCACAGGTCTGGAGCATCGACACCCCGGTCACACAATGGCTGGTCCAAGACGACACACTCCTGATCTGGGACGGGGACTCCGTTGTCCTGGCCGACCTGCCCGGCTCCGCGACCGTCGATCCCACTGCGAGCCCTACCACGCTCACCGTGCAGTCCGGGGAGGACGAAGAACCCAGCGGAACAGAGCAGTCGAGTGGGACCACGCAGTCCGGAGCAACCGAGCAATCAGGGAGCCTCTCCCCATCGGAAAGCGATGTTCAATCCGGGGACGCGACGCCCACCGTCTCGCCCTCTTCTCGAGCCGACGGGCTTCCCCCGGATCTGAAGGATCTCTCCGATGCGACAGTGGAGATTCCTTCGTCCTGTGCGCCGAATCTGACCTCCACGAGCACGGACTCGCAGACACATGCCGTGACTTTCCGGGACGGGACCGCGCGGACCGATGAGCCGCTGGAGGGCTCAGCCACCCTCAAGAGTCAAACCTATTCTCTCTTCGACGGCACACCGGTCTCCATCGTCGTGCTCGGGTGCAATGCAGGAGGAACGACGACCCACGACCAGATCGCGGTCTTTGACACCGATTGGCGCCTGCTCGGGTCCCTCGACCCGATTCACGATGACGCCATCGAGACTGTCGGAGCACCGACGACGAATCTCTCGATCTCCTCCGTCGCGCCGCTGGGCAAGACACTCCATGTGACGATCTCTCCCGTCAACCTGGTCGGACAGAACGACTGCGCCGAATGCTCAGCATCCTCCGCCGAGGAGACCGCACTGGTCTGGAACGGATCGACATTCACTCAAACTGATGCCCGGTATGTCACGCCCGCGTCGACAGTGCGAGCGCCTCTTTTGAGCGACGTCCAGGCCTTCGTGGATGCGGCGTCCCGAGGCGATGACCAGGCGGCCTCCCAGTTCGCCACGCCTCAGGTCATCGCCGAGCTCAACGAGCCGGCGTCGACCACGGCCACGACGCCGGCGGACCCATCGGCCAGCTCGGACGCCTCCGCGTCGCCATCGGCCTCCGTCAGTTCGTCAGAGACAGAGTCTGACACGACGTTGCGCGCCCTGGTCTTCCCCGAGGGCGCAGCGGTGGCGCGCTGTGAGATCGTGCCCGCTCTCAGCGATTCAGGCTTTGTCACAATGGGCGACTCAGGCGTCTTCCTGTCCGCCACCGAAGGCCTTCAGACAGGAGACTTCGTCTGCGGAGTGACCTCGACCAGCTCCGACCGCTCCTGGATGTCGCCCTCGTTGCACACTTATTCCGTCCACCTGCTGCTGCACGGCACCGCCGACGGCACCGTCAAGATCTTCGGAATCGGTCGCTCAGCTCAGTAGTCGATTCTCACCCCTCTCCACGCGCGGACACACGCCCCGACATCTCGCATCGAGATGCACCCGTCCATGTACCGTTGAAACGTGTCCTCAACCAAGAGCCCCCTCGAGCTTGCCGCACTTGCCACGGCCGCGATCCCCGGCCTGCGTGTGGCGGGGCTGCGTCCGCCGCAGTTCAGTGACGAGGTGCTCTCCGTCACCGGCATCATCGACACGTCCGGAAATCGTTGGACCGTCGTCAGCCCTCACGACACTGTCGGCGGTCTCGACCTCGAAGCCCAGACTTCCGTCCTCTCCCGGCTCGCGCGCGCCCATGGGGCCGGTCGGATCCCCTTCGAGGTTCCCCGCCCCGCGGGCTTCACGACGACCCCCGAGGGTGGGCGGATCATGGTCCATCGCGAGATCGGGGGTCGCTTCATGGACGAGGACGACTTCACCGACGCCCACGTCCTACCGGCCTCATTGGGACGGTCTTTGGCCGCCCTGCACAATCTCCCCGAGGCCGTCTACACGGGAATCGATTTGCCGGCCTACACGGCGGCGGAATGCCGTGACCGGGACATCTCCATCCTCGACGAAGCCGCGCGTGCAACCGTCATTCCGGCGAACCTCTGGAACCGGTGGGAGGCGGCATTGGAGGACCTGTCGCTGTGGCGTTTCCGCACGACCCCGGTCCACGGCGATCTGCAGATGACGTCCGTCTTCGTCGAAGAGGGGTGCGTCCTGGGATTGACGGGGTTCTCCTCGGCCCACGTCGGCGACCCGGCCACGGACGCCGCATGGGTCCTCGCCCAGGCCTCCGAGCCGTTCCTCGATCGATTCCGTGAGAGCTACTCCCTGGATCGCAGTGCCACCGACCTGCATCTGTTCACCCGCGCCCAGCTCCTCTCCGAGCTGGCCATCGTGCGGTGGCTCGTCCACGGCGTCCATGCGGAGGACGACTCGATCATCGAGGATGCCCGCCACATGCTTGCAGACCTGTCGACCGACCTCGGCGACGACCAGCTCGTCCACGCACGCTCCGGGGTGTCGATTCCCGACGCCTCAACCTCGGAGGCCGTGGATGTCGAGCCGATCGGGAGCACCGGCGTCCGACGGTCCATCTGGGCCAGTGGCATTCGGGTCACAGAATCAGCACGCGGCATCACTGATGGTGAGAACTCGGACGAGTCCTCCCCGGCGACCGGCCCGCTATCGGCCCGCGAGCTGCCGACCGAGCAGCTTCACTTCGACGACACCGGGCGGTCTCGGAATCCCCGCTGATCATCCGGTTGGGACTGGGCTCCGGCACTTGGTGCCCACTGGCTCCTTCTAGCCGTCGGCTATTCGCGACCGCCGAGTGCCCGGGTGACCGCGTCGCCGATGTCGTCGGGGTGCTCACCGAGCATCGACTCGATCTCCTCCAGGGTGAAGACCCGCGGAGCGGCCAGAAAGGCGACCTGCGCCCCGATCTGGTCCTCGGCCACGCCGGTGCGCAGCGACCACGCCCGCCGATACAGACGCAGCTGCGTGAGGTAGTAGCGCAGGGTGTCCGTCGATGTCGTCTCCGTCGGTATACGTCCCGATTTCCAGTCGATGACCGTGTCGCGTCCGGCCTCATCCCTGAAGACGGCGTCGATCCGTCCCTGGACGGAAACGCCGCCGAGTCTCAGGGCGAACGGCTCCTCGATCGCCACCGGCGTGAGGGAGAGAATGTCGAGCGACCAGAAATGGTCCTCCATCCGCCCCAGGCGGCTGCGGTCCGCCGAATCGAGGCCGTCCTGCCCTGTCGCGGGTTCGTCCCACAGCTCGCCGCTGGCCTGACGCAATTGCCGCTCGATCCAGGCGTGGAAGATCGTGCCCAGGGCGGAGGACTCGGACGGCTCGCTGGGCAGGGGACGACGCAGATCCAGGGCGTAGTCCGCCGGGTCCTCAACCAGCCGGGATACGCTCGTGGCGGGGACTCTCCGCGGGGTCACGACCATCGTGCGACGCTCGGCGCGCAGACGGCGCTCCTCAAGGAGGGCCACCACGTCGCGAGCCAGCGGGTCCTCTCCCAGGCCGTCAAGAATCTGGTCGGTTCCCAGTCCAGTGCGCCGAATCTCCTCGGCGCGGGTGAGGACCCGGCGGGCAGAGTCCGTGGCAAGTCGCCGTGAGCGCCCGGGAGCCGGCGGGAAGGTCGCCTCCGTCTGTGAGTCGAGCAGGGCCGCGATCGTGTCCTCGTCCGGGCGCGGAACGACGGCCTCGTCCGGGTCGTTCGCGGTCAGCCCCTCCATCAGGGGTTCCATCAGATAGCGCGAGGGCGGACGCGGGGTCGGCGAATGATCGATCCAGGACCCGGTCATCAGCAGGGACGAACGCGCCCGAGTCAGCGCGACGTAGGCGAGCCGGCGTTCCTCACGTTCGACGTGTTGGCCGAGGTCTTGAGCGTAGGACCCAGCCGCCCACTTGTTGAAGGACGCCTGCGGCGTGCGCCCACTGTCAAGATCCGGGGCATACTCCGGTAGGGAGGACGCATCGCCGCGCAACGGGTGGGGCAACTGGTCGGACTTCCCGAGCCAGCCCGAGGACGGCGCCGGGGCCTCATTCCATTCCCTCGGCGTGGAGGCGTGCTTGGGGAAGACTCCGTCGTCCATCGACACGACGGCCACCGCATCCCATTCGAGGCCCTTCGCCCCGTGGATCGTCATGATCTGAACAGCCTGGGGATCCGGCTCGACCGAGGGTGCAGACAGACCCTGTTCCTCATCCTCAGCAACGTCGAGCCAGGCAAGGAAACCCCGCATCGTCGCGCCGTCGGCGCCGGCCTCGTAGTCAGCGGCGACGTCGACGAAGGCGTCGAGGGATTCGCGTCCCGCGTTGACCAGGGGATCCGCCAGGGTGTCCTGGACAACGCCCATGATCGCCATCGCCCGCTCGACCTGTTCGACGACGGATCGCCCCGAGGCGGCACGCACGGCACGCAGTCGTTGCCCGAGGACCCGGACGCGGGCCGCGGCGGCCTCGGAGAATGCGGGACCGTCCTCATGCGGACGCCATCCGGGCGCGGGCGGATCGTCGATCGCGTCGAGCAGCACCGCCTCGGGGTGCTCAAGCTCTGAGTCACGACGGGCGAGTCCTCGAGCCCGTTCCCAGATGAGTCGCAGATCGGCGGCCCCCAGATCGAGGTTCCCCAGCAGCCGCATCAGCCAGGGAGAGGCGGTGACGTCGACCGAGAGCTCAAGCGAGGCCCGGACGTCGGCGACCGCGGGCTGATCGAGAAGCCCACCCAAGCCGATGACCTGGGTCGGGATGTCATGTTCCCGCAGGGCCTCATCGACCGCCGCGAAGTCGCGACGCCGCCGGCACAAGACAGCGACCGTCGTCATCCGTGACCCGCGAGGGATCCTGTGAGCGCGGACGAAGTTGACGACGGCCTCCACCTGTGCGATGCGATCGAGGGCGAAGCAAACCTCGACCCGGCCCTCCCCCGCACCCGGACGTGGATCGAGGACCGGAGAGACTGCACGGACCGCGTGCTCGCGCAGCATCTTGGCCACTCGATTGGCTACGTCGAGGATCTGCGCGTCATTGCGCCATGAGGTCGACAGCGTCAGCGTCTGTGACGGCTCCGCGGGAGTGGACTGGAAACGGTCGAGGAAGCCCTCCAATGACGCCGACGACGCCCCGCGCCACCCGTAGATCGCCTGGTTCGGGTCCCCCACGGCGGTGACGGGGTGGTCGGAGAAGACACGAGAGAGCAACTCCATCTGGATCACCGACGTGTCCTGGAACTCGTCCAGCAACACAGCCGCATGCTCGTGGCGGAGAGCCACGACCGCCTCCGGGGATTCCCGCACGATGCGCGTCGCCAGGACCAGTTGGTCGGAGAAGTCGAGGACCCCGGCTGCTCGCTTGCGCGCATCGAACTCCGCGACGAGGTCGAGCAAGGCCACACGATCGCGGTTCGCGTTGATGGCTTTGCCCAGAGTGGAGGTCGGTTTTCCGATTGCTTCGAGCTCCTCGCCGAAACGTCCCAGCTCGATGCGGGCGGTGTCGAGGTCGAGGTCGTGCTCGGCGAGGTGGCCGGCCAAGGCGAGTGCGCGAGAGACCACAGTGGACACCGACGGGTTGTCCACAAGGTCCAATGCCCCCCGCCATTGCGAGACGATGTCCGTCATCATCTGGACGGCGCCGGCCTGTCCGAGCATCCGGAAGTCGGGGTCGATGCCGATGCGCAGACCGTGTTCGGAGACGATTCGCTCGGCGAAGGAGTTGTAGGTCAACGACACCGGGTCGCCCTCGGGAATTGACCCGGGCACGGACGTCGAGAGACGGGAGAGTCGATCGCGCAGCCGGGTTCCCAGCTCGGCCGCGGCCTTGCGGGTGAAAGTCAGTCCGAGGATCGACTCCGGCTCAATTCCTTGGTCAGCGACGAGCCAGAGGACCCGCATCGACATCGTCTCGGTCTTGCCCGATCCCGCACCCGCCACGACGAGCAGAGGTCGCAGGGGCGCCTCGATGACATCGCACTGCTCGTCAGTGGGCGGTGGGCCCTCGATCAAGTGCGCGATGGCGAGTGCGCCGAGGGGTTCGCGGTCGTCGGTCATGGCAGGGTCCTCCGTCCTTGTTCCTTGGCGGGGCATGAGCGCGCGAAGGGGCAGAATCGGCAGGCGGAATCCGATGGAGTCGCCGTGAAGGACGGACCGCGCATCGATCCGGCGACCTCGCAGATCTCCGTGCGCCACTGGGCGAGGTCCTCCCCGTCCAGTGGCGACTGATCGCGCTCGACGGGGTGCCCCGACCCGAGGAACTCCAGGCGTGCCCCGACCACGGGGACCCCGGACTCGGCGAGCGCCACCTGATAGGTCGCCAGCTGGGGATGTCCTTCCGCATCCGCTCGAGAGACCGCCTGTCGGGCGGTCTTGAGATCGACGAGGCGGACGCCCCCGTCAACGCTCTCGAGCCGGTCGATCGATCCGGTGATGAGGGCCTCATCGAGGTGGACCCGCAACGGAACCTCCGTGCGTACCTCGCCGGGAACGCCCACGACATAGGAGGCCAGGGCTCGCACGGTCTCCTCCGCGTGGGCACGCTGGGACTGGCCGACCCAGGTTCCCGGGTCATATCCGAGGTCGTCCCATGCAGCGTGAAGTTCCTCGAGCATGGCCTCCTCGGGGCCGTGCGGATGATGCTGGGCGATGGCGTGGACGACGGTGCCGAGCTGCTGGGCGCCTCCGGCAGAGGGTGCACCGCCGGTCGACGACAGGAACCACTTGAGTGGGCACTCCAGTGCTGCCTGCACTCGCGACGGAGAGACAGGGACCGGCCCCGCGCCTTGGACCGCAGCATCGGTGGACACCCCGCCGATCCCGGTCCACCGCGACGGATCCGCCGCCCGGACGCCCTCGAGGCAGAGCACGGCCAACAGAGTCGTCGCGGTCTCCCGCAGGGGGCTCGACTCCGGCTGGGCACTGAGATGACGCAATTGGCCGACCTGGCCTGCGAGGTCGAGCGGGGCGGGCACCCGGTCCAGCTGGAGGACCCCATCGACCTCGTCCACGCGGGCGTGAGACCGGCAGAAATCAATGATCCTCGAAGGCGCCTGCTGCTCGGCGCGAACGGCACCCAGATGCAGGATGCGCCTCGACCGCGAGGCCGCCGCCGCGAAGAGGCGCAGCTCGTCATCCAGGACGGCCCGGCGCGCGCTGGTCGGATCGTCACCTGGACACTCCCGCCCATCGGGGTCCACCGCGATGCGCCCCAAGGCAACCTCGGCGAGCAGGTCCGCGCGCAGGATCCGGTCCCGCAGGCGCAGATTCGGCCAGAGTCCGTCCTGGAGCCCACTGATCCAGACGACATCCCAGTCACGTCCCACCGCTTGGGCCGGGGTGAGGACCTCGACCCCGGGTGGGCGTTGGCCGGTCCGCGCGATCGTGTCAGTGGGGACCCGGTCGCCCAACAGCTGGCGAGCAAAGTCCCCGGCCTGCCCGCCCGGGTTGCGCTGCTCCCACACGTCGGCGACGCGTACGAGGGCGAGGACCGCGTCGAGCTGATCGTCGTACCAGTCGGAATCCCCGTCGGCACGCAGGGCGCCCTCGCGCCAGCTCTCGGCGACCCCGGAGCGCTCCCACAATCCCCACAGGGCGAGGCCGGGTCGTGAGTGCCACAGGTCCATGTGCCCGACCCACATCGCGCCCGCGCGAGTGATCGCATCCTTGACTCCGGACGCCTGACCGTCTGCGACCAGCGAGGGGTCCTCCAGCAGGGAGGCGAGGTCGGTCTGCGCGGCGACGACGTCGGCGCCCGAGTCCTCGGAATCCTCCTCACCGCCCTCGGCGACAACCGTGCCATTGAGCATGCGCAGCACCCGGTGGACGTCCAGCGGGTCGGCGGAGACATAAGGGGACCCCAGCAGGCGCCCCGCCAGGACCAGCTCCTGCTGATGGGGGTTGGTCGGACCCGGCTGCCTGCTCGCCGCCCCGGTGGACGACTCCTCCACTGGGAGTCCCGAGGCCAGCAATTCCAAGAGGATCCGTGTGGCGGGCTCCGCGGAGAAGGTGAAGGTCCGGCGACGCCCGGCCAGAGGAACTCCCCCACGTCGCAGCTGTCCGCGCATCGCATCAATGTCATCCGAGGACCGGACGATGACGACCTGATCCTCCCAGTCGATCTGGTCGTGAAGATGGTGTTCGCGCAGATGACGGGCCACGAGTGCGCCGAGTTGGGCCTCCGACGCCGCCAGATGGATCGAGATGGCGCCCATCGAGTCGCTGGCCGCGGTGCTCTCGTCACCCAGAGCGTCATCGTCGACCGCAATACCGACCGTGCGGCGATGGACCGGGCCCGTCTGGGTGATCCGCCCGGTGACGTCGCGCACGAGGTTGCGCAGCTCAACGTTGCCCCGATGGACGTCGCCGAGGTCGAGTGTCTTGGCTCCCAGATCGGTGGCTAGCCGCCGATCGAGGTGTGGCTCGCCCCCGCGGTAGGTCGCCACGGCGACGTCGGGGTCCGCGAAGGCGACGACCCGCGTTCCTCGGTCCGCCATGACCGCCAGCAGCTCCACCGTCGAGGACGTGCAGTCCTGCAGATCATCGACGACGACGAGGTCCGGCACGGGTGGGTCGACGGAGACGCCTTCCGAAACGGCCTTCTCGTCCCACTGGGACAGCACACGGGCCGCAATTCGCTGGATCCGCGAGGTATCGGCGGTCATCAACTCGCGTGAGGAAACAGAGAAGCCAGGCGCGGACTCGTAAACATCGAGCAGGACTCCGGCCGGTACCCATTCGGGACGAACGAATCGCCGGCCGAGCTCGCTCAACTGCGGCCCATCGATCCCGGCTTCCCCCGCCCTCGCGAACAGGTTGCGCACTTCCATGCGGAAGGCTGGCATCTCCCGCATGGGTGCGGGGATCGACTCCGGCCAGGGAGCATCCGTCGTTGCCAGGAGCTCGCGAATGATCTGGTCCTCCTGCGCGCCCGTCACCAGTTCGACCGGACCCAGCGGATCGGCACGCGAGGTCCGCCACGTCGACACGACCAGATAGGCGAAGGCGGCCGGGGTGCGCACCGGCCGCACGGCCGTCGGCGCCAGCGCCTGAACGCGTTCCTCGAGAGCGTCGACACGCAAGCGGTCCGGAGCCCACATCATTGCCGTAGTGTCCGAGCCGACGGCATCAGCGAGGATCGCACAGGCGCAGGTCGTCCGCCCCGATCCAGGAGCCCCACGAACGACGAGCGATCCGTTTCCCGCGGCACTGCGAGCTGCTTCCTGGGAGGGATCCAGATCCGGGAACCACGCCGCAGGAACACCCCCTGCGCGCACGACCACGTTGATTTCGCTCATGACTGAATGCTCGCACCCGGCATGTGCATCTGCGGACCGTAGCATGGTCTCAGATTGTTTTCCGATTCCAAGGAGCCCCCCATGAACGTCTCAATCGGCATCCGCGGTGCCGCCCGTGAACTCCAGCTCGACATCGATCTGGCCGAAGAAGATCTCTTCGCCAAGGTCGAGGAGGCCTCCGCTTCGCACGGCGTTCTTTCGCTGACCGACTCGAAGGGCCAGCGCGTCCTCATCCCCAGTGACGCCCTCGGTTTCGTCCTCGTTGACGCCGCCCGTCCCCACCACGTCGGGTTCGCCCTGAACTGATCGACAGCAGACCGGGCGCTCACCCGGGAGGCTGCCATCGGGGCGAATCCCGGGTCGGGCCGATCGCCCGGGATCACGCCTTGAGGTTGATCTCGGCCATCCGTTCCCCATGGCGTCGGGTGACCCAGGCCGAGATGGCGTCCGACGTGTCCGGATCTGCCGCGAGCACCGGATGGGTGAACAAGCTCGAACGCACGAGCCCGAGCGCCTCACCCGCCACACGCCGGGCCCACAGGGACAAACGGGCCGCCAGCTGTGGGTCGGCGGCAGTGCGTGGCGCAAGATTCGCCCGCACCCACTTTCCCTGGCCGAGGTCCCAGGACAGAGAGTCCCCGTCGAAGAATTCGTGACGCTCGGAGATCTGTCGGAGCATGTCGGAGAAGATTCCGACCGTCACATAGGTCTTGACCGAGCGTTCCCACCAGGTGCTCGGACGTGTGCGGGTGTCGAGGTCGTCGAAGAGGCCCGAGTATTCACCGGCTGCAGACGCAAGGTCGAGATCGCGGTGACCCGACCAGATCTCGAGCTGGTGGAATGCCTCGAAGGCTCGGGCGGACATCCGAGCGTGAGCGATGTGGGCCGTGATGCTGGGAGCCTGGTCCCCGTCCTTCGCCAGCCGCGTCATGCCCGCCAGCGCTGCATAGGCAATCAGGCCGACGACCTCGGACGAGTCGGCGTCGACGGGTTCATATGCGCGGTCGCGAGTCATGGCCCCAGCCTAGTCAGGGTGCCGATGCCGCAAGACCACTCCCCACGAAGCACGCCGACTTTCAGGGGCGACTCTCGCCTTCCCTGGTACGCGAAACACGCCCAGCGGCAGGATCGCAGTGTGTCGTGGGGTCGGGGGCATGCGTGGCGTCTCCCGGTCGGGCTTGCTGACCGAGGGCGTGTCAGCTGGACGGTTGTCAATCCAACAACCCAAACGACTCTGGTGCGACGCTCGTGCTCGGATGGCACTGTCATCGGATGCTCACCAGGTCACCGAGATCGACACAACCAGTGCGCTCTCCCATCGGATCAGTCGACCTCGATATCGCGAGCAGCCTTCGAGCCACTAGATGAGTCAAGCTCAGGCCGACAAACGATGCTCTGACGCAATGAACGAGCAAAGGTCGGCATTTTCGCCGTAGCCCGACTCACGAGTTGCCCCGTCTCGAGGAGAATGCCAACCCGCCGACCTGCCGCCTACGCCCGGCCCAACTCCCGCTGTGACCGGCTCCTCCCGGGCTCGCCGGCACCACGCCGTAGAATGGAACTCGACCACGGCTGACCGGTCGCATCACCGACCCGTGATTCGCGCCCCGCGGCGCGCCCCAGAATCTGCGCGATCGGCTGCCACCACGACCCGGGTCCGCCCCGGGAGACAAGGCTGATCGTGACCACAGATCCCACCGAGGACGCCTCCGCGCCCGTCGAACACCCCTCGCCCGTCGAGTATTCCGCCGGAGTCGTCCATCTCGGTTCCGTCGTCCCCATCGCTCCGGAGCCCGAAGCGACGCCCGACATCACCGACGAGGACGGGTCTCCCGAGGACCTCACCAGCAAGACCTTCGCTGACTACGGCGTGTCCGACCCGATCGTCGACGCACTGGCCGCAAAGGGCATCACACGCCCCTTCCCCATCCAGGCCTTGACTCTGCCGGTCGCTCTGACGCGCCACGACATCATCGGCCAGGCCAAGACGGGAACCGGCAAGACCCTCGGCTTCGGCATCCCTCTGCTCGAGGACGTCATTGCCCCCGATGAAGAGGGCTACGACGAGCTCCTCAACCCGGGGTACCCCCAAGCCCTCGTCATCCTGCCAACCCGTGAGCTGACCAAGCAGGTCGCGACCGATCTGCGGGCAGCGGGCGCGAACCTGTCGACCCGAATCCTCGACATCTACGGCGGTGTCGCCTTCGAGCCCCAGATCGAGACCCTCGACACGGGCGTTGACGTCGTCGTCGGCACACCGGGGCGCCTCATCGATCTGCTGCGCCGGGGATTCCTCCATCTCAACGGTGTCCGGACCGTTGTCCTCGACGAGGCCGACGAGATGCTCGACCTCGGTTTCCTCCCAGACGTGGAGACCCTGCTCGCCCGCGTGCCCTCGAGCCGTCACACGATGTTGTTCTCGGCGACCATGCCCGGACCCGTCGTCGCGCTGGCCCGCCGTTTCATGTCCCACCCGACGCACATCCGCGCCCAGGACCCCGAAGACCAGTCCCAGACCGTGACGACCACCAAACAGGTGATCTATCGGGTCCACGCGATGAACAAGGTCGAGGTCGTCTCCCGTATCCTCCAGGCCCGAGGCCGGGGGCGCACGATCATCTTCTGCCGGACGAAGCGCACCGCCGCGCGGCTGGCCGACGATCTGGCCGAGCGCGGGTTCTCGGTGGGAGCCCTCCACGGCGACCTGGGTCAGGGGGCACGCGAGCAGGCGATGCGCGCCTTCCGCAAGGGCAAGATCGATGTCCTCGTCGCCACCGATGTGGCAGCGCGCGGCATCGACGTCGACGATGTCACCCACGTCATCAACTACCAGTGCCCCGAGGACGAGAAGATCTACATCCACCGCATCGGTCGCACGGGTCGTGCCGGCCACTCCGGCACCGCGGTCACCTTCGTCGACTGGGATGACGTCCCCCGGTGGAGCCTGATCTCCAAAGCCCTGGGCCTGGGAGTGCCGGAGCCCCTGGAGACCTATCACACCTCTCCGCACCTTCACACCGACCTCGACATTCCCACTGATGTCACGGGTCGCCTTCCTCGTTCGAAGCGGACCTTGGAGGGACTGGCCGGGGAAAAGATCGAGGACCTCGGTGAGACCGGCGGCCATCACGATGATGATCGCCTGGGGCACGGACATGGCGGTCGGGGTGCTCCGCGCGGCGGTCGCGGGCGTGTCCATTCGAACGAGCGCAACCGCGGGCCGCGCGACGGCGACCGCGAGGTGCCCACCGGCCAGCGGGGTCGTTCGGACCGGGGCTCACGAGGCCGCGGCCGCGGCGATCACTCACCAGAACCCCGCAAGCCTGCCGATGAGTCGGCAATCGCACCCCGCAGGCGCCGCCGTCGCCGCGGAGGGTCCGGGTCCGACGGAGCCACGGGAGGCTCCGGATCGTCGGAGGGCTGAGTTGCCGGGCTGTCGGCGAACACTCGCCCGCCGGCAGCCGTCTCCGGCACTCCTTTCATCGGTTGCGTCCAGAGTGGCCTGAACTGGCAGACCCCGGCCATCACTTTCACCAATTCCTCACCAGACTGGCCCGAACGAGCACCAATCCCAAAAACCAAACGGTGAAAGTGCCGCCGGGAGTGCGACGTGCTCGTCAAGGCACACGTTTCGGGATCGAACGCAAGCGTGTCGACGTGCCTCGGCGTCACCTCAGGCTCGTGTGCCTCTCGATCGACCTCGTCGCCCAGACCCACATCACGATGGTCAGGACGATCCCGGCGAGGACGACCCCAAGGCCGATGATCTGCGGATCGCTCCCGGTGTGGACCGCGTCCACGAAGTCGTTCCACATGCCGCGCCAGACGATCTGGCCGGGGTGGCGCCCCGCGACATCGATACTGATTGGAACGACCAGCATCGCGACTAGCGCCAGGACCTGGTTGGCCACGTACAGGATCACCAGTCCGATCAGCGGCGCCCCGAACCCCATGTGCGAGAAGCGCCCTTCGGCCCCAACCGAGAAGACCGCAGACACCTCGACGACGTAGGCGATCAGCGCGACCACGAGTCCCACCACGAACACCACGATCGTGGTTCCCGGGATGTCGGACAGCACCTCCCACGCGACATGGAAACCGTCCCCGATCGGAGCACGGTCCTTCCACGAGCGTCCAATCAGCATGAGGAGGGCTCCAACCACTGTGACGATGCCCAGCGCCACGCTCGCCGCCAACGCATAGATCACCTTCGAGGCGTAGAGCACGCGCCCGCGCACCGGGATCGACATCGTGAAATAGCCTTCTTGGCCGTACATCGATCGCCAGTAGCGCACCGCCAGCAGGACCAGCCCCACCGGGATCGGCGCAATGACGGCAAGAATTGCCACCATCTGCCCGAGTTGCCCGAGGAACGCAATGTGCAGGACAGCAGGGACCAGCGACACGACCTCGATGAGCAGTACCCACCCGGCAAGGGCGCCGAGACCCCGCCGACTCGAGCGGAATTCCTGTCCGAACAGTGTGGCAAACATCAGGCATAGACCTTTCGGAAGAGCGCGTCGAGATTCATCTGGTGCTCCTCACGCAGGTCGTCGGCCGCTCCTTCCAGAAGCACCCGTCCCTCGCGCAGGAACACGACCGAGTCGACAATCGGCTCGACATCATGGATCAAATGCGTGGAGATCACCATGAGGGCGTCCTCGTCGAAGTTCGAAAGGATCCCGTGCAGGATGACGTCGCGCGAGGCCGGATCCACGCCAGAGATGGGCTCGTCCAGCAGATACACGCGAGCGCGCCGCGACATCGCGAGGGCGACCTGGAGCTTTTCGCGCATGCCCTTGGAGAGTTCCTTGAGCGCACGTCCCGCTGGCAGGTGGAAGAACTCGATCATGGAACGCGCCCGGTCCGCGTCGAAATCGGCGAAGAAGCGAGCGAAGAGGACGACTGCTTCCTCGCAGGTCAGGCCGTCTTCCAGGAACGAGGCATCGGGAAGGAACGACACGAGCGCCTTCGATTCGGGTCCGGGGCGATAGCCGCAGACTCGGACCTCGCCCTCCCAGTCGGACAGCACGCCGGCGAGGATCTTGAGCAGGGTGGTCTTGCCGGCCCCGTTCTCGCCGAGCAGGGCGACGATCTGGCCCGCAGGCAGGACGAGGTCAATGCCGTTGAGCGCCCTCGTGCCCCGGAAGTCCTTGACGAGGCCGACGGCCTCAACAGCGGGAGTTGGATGGGACGTACTCATCGTGGGGGCCTTTCCTCGGAGTGAGCGGCGATGGGAGGCACAACGTCGGTGGGCTCAGTGTCGGATTCCGCGGTCTCGGTGCCTGCTGCGGCGCACCAGCGAGAGGCGAGCAGGCGCTGCGCCTCGTCGAGGTCCATGCCGATCCCAACCAGCGAGCGGATGTAGACGTCCGTCGTGTCCGTCGCGAGCGCGGCACGGGTGACGTCAACGAGGTCGCGGTCCTTCGTGACGAAGCGGCCAGCCGTTCGCTCGGGAACAGTGAGCCCCAGATGGTCCGTCTCCGTCAGCGAGCGCTGGATGGTATTGGGATTGACCCCGAGATCGAGGGCGAGTTCGCGCACGCTCGGGATGCGCTGGCCAGGCGTCCACTCCCCTGCCGCGATGCGGCGACGGACCTCGTCAGTGAGCTGGAGCCAGATCGGTCTCGAGTCGTCAATGTCCACGACCACCCCCATGTTTGTATTACAACACTAATACAGTAACACAAACATGGGATGCGGCCGTGCCATGTGTCGAACGAAGGACGATGCGTCGGAGACCCCGGACGTCATCACCTCGGATCTCAGTACCCCAGGTCGTCGAAGCGCACGGGCGTCGTGATCCCCGATTCCCAATCGCGCCGCAGGATCGCGTATTCCGTTCCCGCCCGGGCAAGCCCACCCTCGACGGGCCACGCTTCGCGGTAGTGCGCTTCTTTGACCCAGCCGCAGCGCACGAAGATCTGCCGCATGGCGATGTTGTCCTCGCGGGTCCGTCCGCCAAAGCGCGTGACCCCGGGATAGATCCGAAAGACATGATCCGTGATCGCCATGAGCACAGGGATCCCACGCCCGTGCCCTCGGAACGTCGCGTCCAGACGGAGGTCGAACAGGGGCACGTTCTCGTCGAGGCCGGAGAGGATGACAACGCCGATGTGACCCGAGGGATCCTCATCGATCCACAAGGTCGCGACTCCCTCGCCGTCGTATGCGCCGGAGTCAACGCGCCGAGTGGCGACATCTTCGCTCACCATTGGCGTCACGTGAAAAGGAAATCGATTGCGAGTCAGGAACGCGATCAGTGCCTCACGGTCACGTCCACGAACATCGAGAGGGCTCAGGGAGATCGACATGATCCAAGCCTAATGGCGAGTAGATCGGATCCGGTCGACCTTGGAACTCAGATCGCCCCGGCCTCACGCGAGGTCTGGATGAAGGCAAAGACCCCGTTCATGATCATCTGCGTGGCGATCGCCGCCAGCAGCAGACCGGAGATTTTCGTCAGGATCATGACGCCGCCCGTGCCCAGGAAACGCGCCAGCTCGACTGAGAAGCGCATCGTTGCCCACATGACCAGGTGCATGAGCACCACTGCGACGATGACAGCGCCCCATCCGGGAACCGTGCTGTCACCCTGATTGACCGAGACCATGACGGCGACGATCGCCCCTGGGCCTGCCAGCAGCGGTGTTCCCAGGGGAACCAGGGCCACGTTGACATTGCGATCGCCGGTGTCGGGTTCTGTGCCACCGTTGCCCATCAACAGTTCCATAGCGACCAGGAACAACAGAACACCACCGGACAGCTGCAGAGACTCCATGGAAATCTGGAGAAACCGCAGAATGTATTGGCCCAGCACTGCGAACAGGAGGATCACACCGAAGGACGTGACCGTCGCCTGAATGGCTGCCCGACGTTGATCCGCCTTCGAATAGCTTCCCGTGAGCGCCAGGAACACCGGTATCGTTCCCGCGGGATCCATGATGACAAAGAGCGTCGTGAACGTGGTCGCCAGCAGCGACGCATCAATGATCGAGCCGACGTTCACGGACGCAGAACCTCCAGATGTCCCTGTTCCTCAATGGAGCGCAGAACGTCCTCGGACGTGAGATTCTCGCCCAGCCGGTTCGGTTTGCCCGATCCATGGTAGTCCGACGACCCCGTTTCCTTCAGCGCGAGGCGGGCAGCGATGCGGTCGACCTCCACGCGATCGGCCTCGGTTTGGTCGCGGTGATCGCGTTCGATGCCGAACAGGCCTGCCTGGGCCATCTCATCGATGACGGCCTCGGGCAGCAGTCGCTGACGCATCCGGGCCCGGGGATGGGCAAGGACGGGGATACCTCCCGCCGCACGCACGAGGCCGACCGCGTCGACCGGATCAGGAGCCCAGTGGTGGACGTAATAGGGCCCTGACGGGTGGAGAACCTTGACGAAGGCTGCCGACCGGTCGGGGAAGGCCCCGATGGAGACGAGGGCGTCAGCGATGTGGGGGCGTCCGATCGGACCGCCGTCGACGGGACCGAAGGACTGGACCATCTCCCAGGTGATCGGGTAGTCCGCCGAGAGATTCTCGACGATGCGTCGGGCGCGCCCGACCCGGCTCTCACGTGTGCGTTCGAAGACCTCTGCGAGGGGCACGTTCTCCCAGTCGAACAGGTATCCGAGCAGGTGGACGGTGATGCCGTCGCGCGAACAGGAGATCTCGGACCCGCGCAGCAGGGAGATACCAGTAGATTCGACCGCGGCAGCGGCCTCGTCCCATCCGACGATCGTGTCGTGATCGGTCAGCCCGATGACGTCGAGGCCGGCAGCCCGCGCGGCCTCCATCAGCTCGGTCGGGGTCTCAGTACCGTCCGAACATGAGGAGTGGGTGTGCGGGTCGATGTGGATCATGGGGCCAGCGTAACGGTGACGCCCCAATGCCCTCGATGAGCCATCGGTATACCGTGGTTGCGCCCATCACTCACCTCGAAGTACGCCCCTATTCGGCTTCGAGGCACGTTGGTCGACGAGGACCCGAGTGCTCCTCGCAGTGCTGTTTGTTGCATGAAAACACCGTGTTGAGGCGGTGTCCTGATGAGCAACCGGTGACAGTATCGGGCATTGGGCACTGCTGTCCGGGTTGCTGGCCATTGTCGTGTCAGCTGGACGGACACTCGCCAGCAACCCCGACAATGGTCCATCCCACCAACACGACGGAATCAGCGGATGCGCCTCATGGTCAAAGGCCGACGTGCTTCGCGAGGGACGGGGCTCGGTGGGATCATGGGCGCATGACATCAGATGAGAACGCCGCCGCCTCGCCCACCGCGGCCACCTCCGCCGAGGAAGCACCACAGTCCATGGCCGACCGGAGCAACAACCGGTCGCGCCGTCCCAGCTCCGAGGCTTTCCGTGAGTTCATGGGCTCCAATTGGGCCCCGCGATCCTCCGACCTCCCGGACCGTTCCCCCGTCGCCGACCACCTCGCCGCTCGCGCAGCCAAGGCCGGTGAACCCTTCCCCGGCGAGCGCCTCGTCGTCCCCGCCGGCGGGCTCAAGACCCGCAACAACGACACAGACTACCGTTTCCGCGCCCATTCGGCCTTTGCGCACCTCTCGGGGCTCGGCGGCGAGAAAGAGCCTGACGCCGTCATTGTCCTTGAGCCCACGAGTTCCGGCTCGCACGAGGCCATCCTCTACTTCAAGCCCCGTTCCTCCCGCTCCTCCGAGGAGTTCTATGCGGACTCACGCTATGGCGAGTTCTGGGTCGGCGCGCGCCCCTCGCTCGCCGAGGTCGAGGCCGAGACCGGTCTGCGCTGTGCCGACATCTCCAGCCTGCGCGACGCACTGGCCAAGGATGCGGGCCAGGTTCACCTGCGCATCGTCCCCCAGGTCGATGCCTCGGTCGAAGCAGTGGTCACCGAGGTCCGCCAGCAGGCCGGCCTGCCCTTCGGCGGGGATGCGCGCGCCGAGGACGAGACGCTCGAGGAGCATCTCTCCGAGATCCGCCTGAACAAGGATCCCTATGAGCTCTCCGAGCTGCGCCACGCCGTCGAGGTGACGAAGGTCGGCTTCGAGGACATCATTGCCTCCCTGCCCCGCGCGACCGGGCACCCCCGCGGGGAGCGCGTCATCGAGGGCGCATTCGGTGCCGTCGCGCGCGAAGTGGGCAACGGCCTCGGCTACGACACGATCGCCGCCGCCGGGAACCATGCGAACACCCTGCATTGGATGGACAACGACGGGGAGGTCCACGCGGGCGATCTCGTCCTGATCGATGCCGGGATCGAGGTCGACTCCCTCTACACGGCGGACATCACCCGGACCCTGCCCGTCAACGGACATTTCTCTGAGCCTCAGGCGAAGGTCTATCAGGCCGTGCTCGACGCCGCCGAGGCCGCCCTCGCCCGCGCGAACCAGTCGAACACCCGATTCCGCGACGTCCACGATGCAGCGATGACCGTCATCGCGGATCGGCTGGAGAAGTGGGGGGTCCTGCCCGTCAGCGCAGCCGAGTCCCTATCGCCGTCCGGTCAACAGCATCGCCGGTGGATGCCGCACGGGACCTCGCACCATCTGGGTCTCGACGTCCACGACTGCGCACAGGCCCGCCGCGAGATGTACCAGGACGCGCTGCTCGAGCCCGGCATGACCTTCACGATCGAGCCCGGGCTCTACTTCCGCGCCGACGACCTGTCGGTTCCCGACGAGCTTCGCGGGATCGGCGTGCGCATCGAGGACGACGTCCAGGTCAACGAGGACGGGTCCGTGACCCGGATCTCAGAGGACATCCCCCGCACGATCGCCGACGTTGAGGCATGGATCGCGGCGGTCTGCTCCCACTGACGCTCCACGTCCAGTCGTGCCAACCTCTGGTCGAGCTCGCACGAACTCGCGCTCTGACTGCTCAGCCGCGGCTCTCGTCCGAGGGCACCGGGGAATCGGGCCCATCGGTGGAGTCTGGCCCGTCCACCGAACTGGGCGTCTGCTCCGGCGCTGCCGCTGGCGAGGACGGCGTCGTCCCCACGGATCTGTCGGGAACGGCGTAGGGATTGCTCCCGGTCGGCGGGATCGTCGGGGTCACCGATTCGGGCGAGGGATCAGGCGGAACGGCAGGGGCCGCTGGGCTCGCCGCCTCACCCACACTCTCTGTGCTGCTCTGCACCGACGTACGCACCCCGAACTTCGGCTGTTCATCGGAACGCGAACCGTACTCGGTCGGACCCGTGCGGGGCTCACGCCGACGGCGGGGAGCCGGGCGCATCTGGTTGCCCGCCGTCGCCTGCAACAGCTTGAAGGCCTGGTCGATCTCCGACGATGCCAGCACCGCATAACGCGAAGCCACAACCTGCGACTGGGACGTGAAGTCCCGGCGACCGCCCGTCATCGCGTAGAGCACGACGGACATGAGGACACCGAAGAGGGCGCCACCGGCCATCCCGATCGCCAGCCACAGCCCAGCTCCTTGACCCGGCGCTGCAAAGGAGAGCATCAGCCCCATGAACGCGCCCCACAGCGCGCCGGACCCGGCGCCCGAGGCTGCGACCTTGCCGGCCGTCAGCCGGCCGGTCACCCGCTCCACCATGTGGAGATCGGTGCCAACGATCGTGATCGACTTGACGTCAAAGCCCTCGTCGGACAGGTGGTCCACGGCGTCCGACGCCTCGAGGTAGGTCTTGTAGGAGGCGACCTCGGTCCCGTCGGGCATGGTCGGGACGGTCAGTCTCTGATTGTCTCGGGGAGCCATCAGTTTGCTCCTCCTTCCGGGCAGTGGGACACGGAGGGGTCTCACCGTACCCCTCCGGTGAATCAGCCTAGGCTGTTGTCGTGAACAGCGCACCGACGACAGTGGGGACGAGCGGCCGACGGGTCTTCGTCGCCAGACTTGCCGGGACCGGCGTCTTCGACCCCCTCGGAGAGAAGGTCGGCAAAGTCCACGACGTCGTGGCGACCATCCACCTGAACTCAGCGGCCAATGTCATCGGCTTCGTCGTCGAGGTCGGGTCTCGCCACCGGATCTTCCTTCCGATGACCCGCGTGACCTCCATCGAGGCGGGCGCCCTCATCACGACAGGCCTGCTCAACATGCGTCGGTTCACCCAGCGTCCGATCGAGACCTTGGTGCTCTCCCAACTCTTCGACCGCGTCGTCCAGATGAACGACGGGTCGGGACCGGTGCGCATCCTCGATGTCGCCATGGAGCAGCGCCGTCCCCGCGACTGGGTGCTCGCCAAGCTGCACGTCCAGCGTGTGCGCCAGACCTCGCTGGGATTCCGGCGCAATGGCGAGACGATGACGGTCGACGTCACCGAGGTCACCGGTCTGCTTAAAACGGACACGACGCAGGCCGCGACGGCTCTGATCAGCCACACGGAGGACATGAAGCCCGCGGACCTCGCCGACTTCCTCCACGACCTGCCCCCGGACCGCCAGTATGCGGTCGCTCAGGAACTCTCCGACGGCCGGCTCGCCGACGTGCTCGAGGAACTCGGCGACGACGACCGGGTCGCAATCGTCTCCGCCCTGGACGCCGGGCGGGCGGCAGATGTCCTCGACGTCATGCAACCCGACGATGCGGCCGACCTCGTCTCCGAACTTCCCGAGGCGACGGCTCAGTCGCTCCTGGCCCTGATGGAGCCGGAGGAAGCCAAGGATGTGCGGCGGTTGCTGTCCTACGACGACTCCACGGCCGGTGGTCTGATGACGACCGAGCCGGTGATCCTCGGTCCGGATGCGACAGTCGCTCAGATGCTCGCCGCGGTGCGCCGTGAGGACATCCCTGCTTCACTATCAACGATGGTCTGCGTCACGCGCGCGCCGATGGAGACCCCGACCGGTCAGTTCCTGGGTGTCGTCCACATCCAACGAGCCCTCCGAGAACCTCCTCAGACGCTGCTCGGGACCCTGCTGGACGCCGACATCGAACCCGTTGCCCCCCAGGCCCACGTCGCGACCGTCACCCGACTGCTCGCGACCTACAACCTCACCGTTCTGCCCGTTGCCGACGAGGACGGGCACCTCCTCGGCGCGGTCTCCGTCGACGACGTCCTCGACGAGCTGTTGCCGGAGGACTGGCGAGATTTCGACGACGAGGTGACCGACCGCATCATGGCGAGGAGCATCGATGGCTGATCGACTCGATGTTCCCCAGGACCGGCACCGCCGCCTGCCCCACATCGACCTCGAGTCCGAGGTCCTGGGTCGTGGAGCGGAACGGATCGCGCGGTTCACCGGCACGCCACAGTTCCTCGTCTACCTGACGATCTTCGTGATCTTCTGGATCGCGTGGAACACCCTGGCACCCACAAGTCTGCAATTCGACAAAGCCGAGCTCGGGTTCACCCTTCTGACGCTCATGCTGTCCCTGCAGGCGTCGTACTCGGCGCCCCTGATCCTTCTCGCCCAGAACCGCCAAGACGACCGTGACCGCGTCCAGGCCGAGCAGGACCGCCAACGCGCCGAGCGCAATCTCACGGACACGGAATATCTCGCTCGGGAGATCGCCGGCCTGCGATTGGCCCTGCAGGACGTCGCCACCCGCGACTTCGTCCGCTCGGAGCTGCGCGACGTCCTCGACGATCTGCGCGAGGAACTCGGCACGGTGCGCGACGATCACCCGGATGGATCCGTGCCGGATCGAGCCCTCGATCAGACCGCCGAGCGAGCGACCGCGACCGGCCCCGAACATCCCGGACACCCCGGACACCCCGGCGCCCACTCCTGAGGGCCCATCGGGGACCACGCCACGTGCACACCCGTGCGTGACTCTCGCTCCCGTTGGAGACGCACGCCGCCCACCTCTACGATGGGGGTCATGTCCGTCACCGAAGCAGCTGTCATGACCGCTCTGGGGTCCGTCATGGACCCCGAGATCCGCCGCCCGATCACCGATCTCAACATGGTGGATTCGGTGGCCGTGGACGGGAATCAGGTCGACGTCACGGTCCTCCTGACCACGGCGGGCTGCCCTCTGCATACGACGATCACCAAGGACGTGAAACGGATCGTCGGCGCCGTCGAGGGGGTCGACGCCGTCAACGTCTCGATGGGTGTCATGAACGACGAGCAACGCAAGGCTCTGCGCGAGAAGCTCAACGGAGGACGCCCCGAGCGCGAGATCCCCTTCGCCCAGCCCGGGTCGCTCACCCGAGTCATCGCTGTGACGTCTGGGAAGGGCGGGGTCGGGAAGTCTTCGATGACCGCGAATCTGGCCGCCTCGATGTCGCAGTCCGGCCTCAAGGTCGGGGTCATGGATGCCGACATCTACGGTTTCTCGGTCCCCCGCATGCTCGGTGTCGAACATGAGCCCCAGGTCATCGACGGCATGATCATTCCTCCGGTCGGCGCGGCCGGGATCAAGGTGATGTCGATCGGTATGTTCGTTCCCGACGGCCAGGCGGTCGTCTGGCGCGGGCCGATGCTGCACCGCGCGCTCCAGCAGTTTCTCGCCGACGTATTCTGGGGGGATCTCGACGTCCTCCTCATCGATATGCCTCCGGGCACTGGCGACGTCGCGATCTCGATCGCCCAGCTCCTGCCGACCTCGGAGGTCCTGGTCGTCACCACCCCGCAGGTCGCTGCCGCCGAGGTCGCCGAACGCGCCGGATCGATCGCGGGTCAGACGCGCCAGCGCGTCATCGGCGTCGTCGAGAACATGTCCTACTTGGCCCAACCCGACGGGTCCCACCTCGAGGTCTTCGGTTCCGGCGGTGGCCAGGCCGTTTCCGCGCGTCTGAGCGCACAGCTCGGCTACGAGGTCCCCCTGCTCGCCCAGGTCCCTCTCGATATCGCCTTGCGCGAGGGCGGGGACGCTGGGACTCCGATCTCACTCGGCGAGGGCGAAGCCGCCACCGCTCTGCGTGGAGTCGCCGCCGACCTGGCCCAACACTCACGTGGACTGGTCGGTCGCCCGCTCGGGGTCAGCCCGGTCGGTGGACGCTGAGCACCACCGAACGATGCAGGAGAGGATGAGCGACCCACGTCCTCGTTGGTGAGGTGCCTGACGAGTGGGACGGGGCCACGCAATGGCGAGAACGCTGATTCCCCGCGTCCTGTCCATCGTCGGCACGCATCCCTCGCCGCACCCACCGAGCGGAAGCCGAGGCCCCGAGCCCTGGCGGGCCACGACCGGGTCGGCCCCGCAGCGCGATAGGCTGGGACGACGGGTCGCCGCAGCGGTGCGCCCACACATGAACCGGAGGGAACGATGGCGACGGACAAGGCCCAGACCTGGGTGTACGCGGAGGACTACATCCCCGAACACGAGGTCGTCGCGGCCGCCCGGAAGACCGCCATCGACCTCGGTGCCCAGCCCGTTTCGACCGGCGTCGGAGCCGCCCTGCGGATGTTGGCCGCCGTGAGCGGAGCTCGAGCCATCCTCGAGATCGGGACCGGTGCCGGAGTGTCCGGGCTCTGGCTCCTCGACGGCATGGCGCCCAATGGGGTCCTGACGACGATCGACCACGAAGCCGAATTCCACAAGCACGCACGCCGCGCCTTTCAGGCGGCCGGGTTCTCGACCCAACGCACCCGGTTGATCGCTGGCCGGGCGCTCGACGTCCTGCCGCGGATGGCCGCTCACGGCTATGACATGGTCGTCATCGACGCAGATGTATCCGAAACTCCCGAATACCTTGACCACGCGCTCCGCGTTCTGCGTCCCGGCGGCGTCGTCGCCGTCGTCCATGCGCTATGGGGCGACCGCGTGGCGGATCCGGCCCAGCGTGACGCCGACACAGTCGTCATGCGTGAAGTCGTCCGCGTCCTCGGTGACTCGGAGGAGTTCCTCCCCGCCCTGTTGTCGGTGGGAGATGGGCTCGCCGTAGCCGTCCGACGCTGACGCCCTCAAGGACCGAGGCACTCACAAGCGGGAACGCAGACACTCGATGTCCCTGGCTTCGGCATCGGGATCAGCCGAGTCCGCACCTGTCGGCGAACCCGCGCGCAGCGAGCGCGGACTCATCGACGACCGCGGACTAATCATGCGCGTTCACCGATCGGGGCGGACTCACAGAACTCAACCGGCAGTCGAATGGGTCCGACACTAACCGTGTCGGACCCATTCGTCGGATTGCCTGTGAGTGTCAGACTGCCGCTGACAGGGCCTCCGCCAGGGCAGTGGCCTCGTCGGGCGTCAGTTCGATGACCAGCCGACCGCCACCCTCGCTGGGGATGCGCATGACAATGCCGCGTCCCTCCTTGGTGGCCTCCAGCGGCCCGTCACCGGTCCTGGGCTTCATCGCTGCCATGTGCGCGCTCCTCATGCCTCTCGCAGTGCCACCCGCGCGGGACGGACCCCACGTGTGGCGGTGGACTCTTCCAGTCTACCCGTCGCACCGCACGCAGGGCCCGGGGAGTGTCGCCGGACCGCAGGCGCTGGTGCGCTGAGGCGAGGAATACGCATCCGAGGCCGCCTGCGCCGCAAAGCCCCGGGGTCCTCAGCTCGCCTGATCCAGGACAGCTTCGACCGCTTCCTCGGGATCGTCCACGACGGTCAGCAATCGGTCATCGCCGGAGGAGACAGTCCCCTGCTCGACCATCGTCGAACGGATCCAGTCGAGCAGCCCACCCCAGTACTGCGTCCCGACGAGGACCATCGGGAAGGACTCGATCTTGTGGGTCTGGACCAACGTGACAGCCTCGAAGAGCTCGTCCATCGTGCCGAATCCCCCCGGCAGGACGATGAATCCTCTCGAATATTTGACGAACATCGTCTTGCGGGCGAAGAAGTACCGGAAGTTGACCCCGATGTTGACCCAGGGGTTCATCCCCTGCTCGTGTGGTAGCTCGATGCCGAGCCCGATTGAGGTGCCTCCCGCATCCCAGGCTCCCTTGTTCGCAGCTTCCATCGCGCCGGGGCCTCCGCCCGTGATCACCGCGTAGCCAGCCCGGGCGATGCTCGCCCCGATCTGCTCCGCATCCCGCCACCGATCGGAGTCCTTGGGCGTCCGCGCCGATCCGAAGACGGAGATCGCGGGGCCGATCTCCGCGAGCGCGCCGAATCCCTCGATGAACTCGGCCTGGATGCGCAGGACTCGCCACGGGTCCTCATGGAGCCAGTCGACGCTGGACTGCGGACGCAGAAGCCGAGTGTCCGAGGTCTCATGCGGGATCTTCTCTCCGCGCAGGAGGACGGGCCCGCGCCGATAAGAACCCCGAACGGGCCCGGCCGGGACCGCCCCGTTCGGTTCCGACCCGGGAATTCCATCAGGTTCCCGAGAATCCTGCGGCTCCTGCGCCTGGGCGGATGTCTGCGATGCGGTCATGTGTGTTCCTCATTCTCCTCGGGTCCCGTCAACCATCGACGCAGGACGCTCGCACAGCGCGAGATCTCGGAGACCGGGACATGTTCATCGACCGTGTGCGCGAGCAACGAGTCACCCGGTCCGAAATTCAATGCAGGAATGCCCAGGCCCGAGAATCGGGCGACGTCGGTCCAGCCATACTTGGGTGCGACCTCGTCGATTCCCTCAGGGAGAGAACCAACCTCGTCCCCGTCCCGGGCACGGGACGCAGCGACGAATTCCTGGGCAAGCGAGGAGTCCAACCCCGGCCGGGCGCCCTCGGCGAGGTCATCGATCTCCAGGGAGGCGTCGGAGCCCTCGAACAGGGAGCGCACGACCTGGATCGCTTCTTCCCCCGTCGTGGACGGGGCGAAGCGGTAGTTGAGCGTCATCGTCGCCGAATCGGGGATGACATTGCCCGCGGATCCGCCCGAGACGGCCACGACCGAGAGCGATTCCCGGTACTCGAGACCGTCGACCATGACGGTCGGTGTCCCGAAGGCCGCGATCCGGTCGATGACGGGAGCCATCTTGTGGATCGCATTGTCTCCAAGCCAGGCCCGTGCCGAGTGGGCGGCAACACCGGAGAAGTGCGCGATGACGCGCAGAGTGCCGTTGCACCCACCCTCGATGCGTCCCGAGGTCGGCTCCCCGAGAATCGCGAGGTCGCCCTCGAGCCATCCGGGGTGGTGGCGGGCGAGGCGGCCCAGGCCGTTGAGCGCAGCGGCGACCTCTTCGTGGTCGTAGAAGATCCAGGTCACGTCGTGACGAGGTCGGCTCACGGTCGCAGCAACATGCGCGAGGACAGCGTCGCCGCCCTTCATGTCGACGCTGCCCCGGCCGACGATCACGTCGGCCCCCTCGCGGCTCTCCCGGCGCGATGGAACGTTGTTCCTGATCGGCACCGTGTCGAGGTGACCGGCGATGATGACGCGGGTCGGGCGTCCCGATTCGGTACGCGCGACGATCGCATTGCCGTCACGGCGCACGTCGAGGTGAGCGACAGCGCGTAGGGCCTCCTCCAGCTGGTCCGCGATGTGGCTCTCATGTCCGGACTCCGAGGCAATGTCGACGAGTTGGGCCGTCAAGCGGACCGGATCGGACAGATCGAGCGAGGTCATGACCTCATCCTCGCAGAGCAGGGCGCACCACGTGCGGCGCCACTCCTCCGAGCTGCGAGGTCCGCTAGCGTGAAGGCATGACTGACACGCCCACGCCTGTCCGAGTTCCTGCCGCCTCCGCATCCGACGAGTCCCCCTTCGACCTGGCCCGACGGGCCGCCGATGTCATCGCCGAGCGCTCTGGACTCGATCACCACGACATCGCCCTCGTCCTCGGATCCGGGTGGAGTGGCGCGGCCGACCTGCTCGGTGAGACCGTCTCGGAGATCCCCGCGGCCGAGGTGCCCGGCTTCTTCGCTCCCGCCGTCGCAGGCCATGTCCCCGTCATGCGCTCGATTCGCATCACGGGATCCGATCGCGTCGCCCTGGTACTGGGTTCGCGGACCCACTTCTACGAAGGAAAGGGCGTCCGCGCCGTCGCCCACGGGATGCGCACCGCGGCAGCCGCCGGCGCCACGCGCGTCGTGCTGACCAACGGCTGTGGCGGCGTGAACCCCGAGTGGCGCCCCGGTCAGGTCGTCCTCATCCGCGACCACATCAATCTGACAGCGGCCTCGCCCCTGGAGGGGGCGACCTTCATCGACCTCACCGATCTGTACTCCCAGCGTCTGCGCAACCTCGCCCATGAGGTCGACCCGAGTCTGCCTGAAGGCGTCTACGTCCAATTCCGCGGTCCCCACTACGAGACGCCAGCCGAGGTCCACATGGCCGGGGTCCTCGGCGGCGACCTCGTCGGGATGTCGACGACGTTGGAAGCGATTGCCGCGCGCGAGGCCGGTCTGGAGATTCTCGGGATCTCTCTGATGACGAATCTTGCGGCCGGAATCTCGCCCACGCCTCTGTCTCATGCCGAGGTGATCGAAGCCGGCAAGGCCGCAGCTCCGCGCATCGCCCGCCTACTCGCCAATATCGTCGAACGCATGGAGTGAGTCCTGCACGCTGCCCCCGCGAGACACTCTTCGTGGTCCATACAGGGCGCGCCTCCCGCGTGTGCGCGGGCGCGATAGGCTTGATCGCCCGGCATTCAGGCCAGACGCAACGTGGAGGAACGATGACCGTATACGACGCGGCTGCTGTGCGCACATGGATCGCCGACGATCCGGATGAGGTAACGCGCGAGGAATTGACGCGTCTGCTCGCTGACGCAGAATCGGGCAGCACCAAGGCGGCCGAGGATCTCTCCGACCGCTTTGACGGCGTCCTCGAATTCGGCACCGCCGGACTGCGCGGGCACCTCGGCGGCGGTCCTCGCCGGATGAATCGCTCGGTCGTCATCAAAGCGGCTGCTGGACTGATGGCCGTACTCACAGCCCGCGTCGGTGAGGGCTTCACGGTTGTCATCGGCTTCGACGCCCGGTACAACTCACACCGTTTCGCCCTCGACACGGCCGCAGTCGCCGAGGCCGCGGGCGGACACGCGCTGATTTTCCCGCGCCCCTTACCCACACCGGTCACGGCATTTGCGCTGCGCCACATCCCCTGCGACGCAGCCGTCATGGTCACCGCCTCCCACAACCCGGCCGAGGACAATGGCTACAAGGTCTACTTGGGCGGTCGAGCCGTCACAGGCTCCGGCCAGGGTTCCCAGATCGTTCCGCCCGTCGATGCAGAGATCTTCGCCGCGATCCAGGCCGTGCCCTCCGTCGCCTCCGTCCCGCGCGCTGAATCCGGGTGGGAGACTCTCGGCGACGACATCCTCGAGGCCTACCTCGCGCGTGCGGCCTCTCTGGTCCCCAAAGGACCGAAGGACGGGCTACGCATCGTGTTGACCTCGATGCACGGGGTTGGAGGCGATCCGGCGCTGACGGCCCTGCACCGCGCCGGCTTCGACGACGTCCACATCGTCCCCGAGCAGCATGAGCCGGATCCGGACTTCCCCACGGTACGTTTCCCGAACCCGGAGGAGCCGGGCGCACTCGATCTGTCGATGGCCCTGGCCCGGAAGGTCAATGCCGACCTGATCCTCGCCAATGACCCGGATGCGGATCGTTGTTCGGCCGCCGTCCCCGATCCTACCGTTGCGGGCAACTGGCGTCAGCTGACCGGCGACGAGGTCGGTGAACTGCTCGGCCTGCAGGCCGCCCGCGAGCATGAGGGCGAAGGAACAGGCACAGGGACCGCGGCTTCGGGCGCCGTCCTCGCGAACTCGATCGTCTCCTCCCGCCTGCTCGCAAAGATCGCCGCAGCCCACCACGTTGCCTATCGGCCAACGCTGACGGGATTCAAGTGGATCTCGCGCGTGGATGGGTTGGTCTTCGGTTACGAGGAGGCCCTCGGTTACTGCGTCGATCCGAGCCACGTCCGTGACAAGGACGGGATCTCCGCCTGCCTCAAGCTCGCGACCCTGGCGTGGGACCTCAAATCCGCGGGGTCCTCGCTGCTCGAGCAGCTCGACGTGCTGGCATTGGACTACGGCCTGCATGCGACGTCACCCCTGACGATCCGCGTCGAGAATGTCGAACTGATTGCCGAGGGAATGGCCAATCTGCGGGCCCACGGCGTGCCGTCTCTGGCTGGGTCCGAGGTCGTCGAGACGACAGATCTGTCCGAAGGATCGCCCGAGCTGCCACCCACCGACGGTCTGATCTTCCGCACGGCAGCCGATGACCGCGTCGTGGCCCGACCATCCGGGACCGAGCCGAAGCTCAAGTGCTATTGCGAGGTCATCGTCCCGGTCGAGGGCGGCAATGTCGCGGCGGCCCGGTCCGTGGCGGCGGCGAGGTTGGATGCCGTCAAGACCGATATGAGGGCCGCGCTGGGCATCTGATCGGCTGGCCCGATAGCAACTTCGGTGAGTTCCCGCCGTGGGCAAATCCGCAGTTATCTGTGAACCCGCCACTGCTACAAGCGGGCTGACCAATAACTGCGGACCAGATATGGGGACTCACCGACAGACGCGGACTCACCGATAAATGCGGAATCACGAGGGTGAGCAGGCGGAACCAGGTCCTCCGCAATGGACCGACCAGCGTGCCATCTCCGGGTCCATCGTCGCCTCCACCACCGCCGCGCCCATCGCCACATTGTCGCCCCCCTTCCATTCCCGATCGGGCCGTCGCCTCGTCCATCACCGGATGTGAACTGGCGAAAGAGCCACGAGCACAAGACTCTCGGCCGACTGCTAGCGGGCTCGTCGAGGCTCCGCCAGCAGTCGAAGACCTTTTCCACCCCGGATCTCCCGAACAGATCCGCGGGTTTCCACAATGTGATCTGCGCTTCAGCAGATCAGCGCGGGTGGAGAAAAGTACACGGGACAAACGTCCCACATTCGTCGGATCAACGCTTAGCATGACACCGGAAGCCCACAGAACTCCGAGGAGTCGACGCGCCGCCGGCGTCGCGTCCTCGTTTGTTGGGCTGTCGCGCAGTTCCCCCACCGAATTTGGAGTGCTTCATGACCCCTCCCCCCACAGGTCCAGGAAAAGATCCCGTCAAGAGCATTCAGGTTCCGGAGCCCAAGAAGCCCCGCAAGGACAACAGTCACTGGCTGTACATCCTCGTCATCATCGCTGTCATCGCTGGTGTCCTTCTCGGAGGCTTCGGCGGGAAGTCCGTAGCTGGACTCGCAATCCTGGGCACGATGTTCGTCAGCATCATCAAGATGATCATCATTCCCGTCATCTTCTGCACGATCGTCCTGGGGATCGGGTCGGTGCGGGCCGCAGCGACTGTCGGCAAGGCGGGCGGGCTCGCCCTCATCTACTTCATCACGATGTCGACCCTTGCCCTGTTCATCGGTCTGGTCGTGGGAAACCTCGTCCACGCCGGCGATGGGCTCAATGTCGAGGGAGTCTCCTACCAGGCCTCCGGCACCGCCTCTGAGGCAAGCGGCATCACGGGGTTCGTTCAATCCTTGATTCCCACGAGTCTCTTTGCCCCCCTGGTCGGCGACTCGGTGCTGCCAGCCCTGATCGTCGCCCTGCTCGTCGGCTTCGCAATCCAGTCGCTCGGCAAACAAGGTGAGCCGGTGCTGCGCGCCATCGGATACATCCAGAAACTCGTCTTCAAGATCCTCTCGTGGATCCTCTGGCTGGCCCCGATCGGAGCCTTCGGCGCGATGGCGGGCGTTGTCGGAAACACCGGATGGTCAGCCATCGGCGAGCTCGCGAAGCTGATGCTCGGCTTCTACGCGACCTGCATCATCTTCATCTTCGGCCTGCTCGCACTGGTCCTGTGGGCGTTCACACGCTTCAATGCCTACCGTCTGTTCAAGTACCTGGCGCGGGAATTCCTACTGATCGTGGCAACTTCCTCCTCCGAATCCGCGCTCCCGAATCTCATGCGGAAGATGGAATTCGTCGGCGTCGACAAGGCGACCGTTGGGATCGTCGTCCCCACCGGGTACTCCTTCAATCTCGACGGCACCGCGATCTATCTGACGATGTCGTCGATCTTCATCGCCGATGCGATGAAGCAGCCGATGTCCTTCGGCGAGCAGCTCGGCCTGTTGGTCTTCATGATCATCGCCTCGAAGGGCGCCGCAGGTGTTTCCGGCGCAGGCATCGCGACCCTAGCCGCTGGCCTGCAGACCTATCGTCCGGAGCTGCTCAACGGTGTCGGCATCATCGTCGGCATCGATCGCTTCATGTCTGAGGCCCGCGCCCTGACGAACTTCGCCGGCAACTCCGTGGCGACCCTGGTCATCGGGCACTGGACCCATTCGGTCGACGACCAACGCGTCCGAGATGTCCTGTCCGGCAAGATCAAGTTCGTGCCGACTGACGAGGACTCCGAGGTCGATCTTCGCATGCCCTCCGTCACGGATCCCGCCCAGGACCATCTGATGCCCACCCCGCAGGTCGATATCAAGGAAATCGAGAAGCTCCAGCACGCGTACGAGGACGACGAGGACTGAGCAAGGCTCGTGGTCGTCCGATCCCGGCAGATCAGGTGATCAGAACACGACACAGATGAACGAGGGCGGGGGTGCCGGCTGCCCGTCGCGCGACGACCACGACGACACACGGGCCCCACCCTCGTCGGCCAATCGGGCGTGAGTGGCAGAGCCTGGACGGCAGAGTGGCACTTTCGAGAGAACGCCACGGTCCGTCCGCCTCTATCCACAGCCCGAACACCTGCTGTTCTGTGTCCACAGTTCCGCCCACGGCACTCGCAGATCAGTCGGCTGATCTACGACCCTCATGTCTGTGAGCCCTGGCGCTCGCGATGCGCAGACCGCACAATGAAGGAGTGTTGACCGTGTCCTGGGAGATCGTTGCGAACGCCGCGAGCGTCATCGCGATCATCGGCACCCTGTTGGCTGTCGTGCGCACCCAGACTCATGCCCTTGAACGCCTTGAGGACCGGATTGACGCACACTTCGACCAGATCGACACCCGGTTCGGAAAGGTCGACGCTCGGTTCGACAAGATGGACGCACACTTGGCCGAACACGACCAGCGATTCGCGGAGTTCGACCAAGACGTTGCTCAGCTCAGGACCGACATGGTGCACTCGATCGATCGTCTCACGCATCGCGTCGATGTCCTCGACGATCGGGTTTTCACACTTGCGGTCGGTCTGCGGCCACTCGTCGAGGAAGCCACTGCGCGCGCAACCGGCTCTTCCGTGCGCACGTCCCGAGAGACCGTCGCGCCTGCGGCCGACCGTTCCTGACGGCGGGCAGCCGCGCCCCTCAGACCTCCATCTGGTCACTCAGTCCAGTTCCCCAAGGATCGCGCGTGAAGCGGACAGCCCCAGACGGTTCGCCCCGGCATCGATCATGGACAGCGCCGCCTCAGCCGTGCGGATCCCGCCTGAAGCCTTGACACCCAGCCGATCTCCGACCGTCGCGCGCATCAACTTGACAGCATGGACCGACGCCCCACCGGCTGGGTGGAACCCTGTTGAGGTCTTGACGAAATCGGCACCCGCCGCTTCACTCGCCCGACACGCGGCAACGATCTCGTCGTCGTCCAGCGCCGCAGACTCGATGATGACCTTGAGGACTGACTTCGGACAGGCCTCGCGAACCGCGCGGATGTCGGCCTCGACCCCCGCCCAATCTCCCTCTGTCGCCAGTCCGAGGTTGATGACCATGTCGATCTCATCGGCACCCGCTGCAACCGCACCGGCGGCCTCGGCGGCCTTGACCTCCGAGATGTGCGCACCTGATGGAAACCCGCAGACGCAGGCCAGGTGCAGTCCCTCCGGCAGATCCAGGGGAGCCATCGACGGAGAAACACACACCGAGTAGGTCCCCAGTTCGCAAGCCTCCGCGACGAGTTCTTCCACGTCGGCGTGTGTGGACTCGGGCCTAAGCAGTGTGTGGTCGATGATCGCTGCGACCTCGGAACGAGTGGTCATGATCTCTCCTTGGGTTCGTCCGGGGCGAGGCCGGATTCGGTGGAATGGGAAGGCACGAGCGGAGTCACCCCGAAGCGGGCACCGCCGTCAACTCATTCGATGCTAGATGGTCACCGGGCCGCGCACAGCCTCCGAGACCGTGACACATGAGGCACCACGGCGAGCAGCGGGCGCCGCCAGTTGCCCAACGCCGCGCGGGCTTGAGGGTCCCCTGCCGTGAACGCCGAGCGCGCCACCCGCAGCACCGCTCCCGAGGACGGCTCGAAGACCGCATAGGTCTCGCCCCCTGATTCCTCGGACTCCTGCCCGAGGATCGCCACCACGTGACGCGGAATGAGCCTCGATCCGGAGTATGCGAACGCATCGAGGCCGGCCTCGACCGCGAGATCGACGGCCCTCGAGGTCGACCCCGCCCACGGTCCGATCCACGGCAGGATCCGGTATCTCTCGCCGGTGGCTCGCCGCGCCAACGTCGCCAGTGCCCAGGGCGACGTGCCCAATGACTGAGGCCACGGGATGCCAGTACGGGCCGCGATCCGGTGGAGGTCCCGCTGTACTCGCGCAATCCGGTCGTCGCCAGCATCAAGATATAACCCAGCGCCGCCTTCCTCGCCAGTACCACCGCTCATCGACCTAGGCACACTCAGCCGTCTGGCCCGCGCAGCGACCGCCGCCACAGCCGCGATCCCACAGGTGGTGGCGTCGGTCTGGCGCGGCAGTGTCGCCGAAATTCCGTCTCCCTGCCTCTGCGCCGAGGTCGTGCTCACCGCGGTGCGATTCGACCCAGCACGACCGAGTCAGGAATATCGGGGGCATCCGGTCCGATGTTGATCGCGCCGGACAGCGCGGCCTTGGCCCGATCGAAGCGCTCGGGTGTCCGCGTGTGCAACGTGAGGATCGGCTGCCCGGCCCGGACAAGGTCACCGGGTTTGGCATGAATCTCGATCCCGGCCTCGGCCTGGACCGGGTCCTCCTTGCGTGCGCGTCCGGCACCGAGCCGCCAGGACGAGACGCCAACCGCCAGCGCGTCCATCTCCGTGACGTATCCACCCGCCTCAGCGACGACGGTCTCCGTGTGCGTGGACTGCGGCAGCGGAGCATCAGGATCGCCGCCCTGGGCGCGAACCATGGCGCGCCACGCGTCCATCGCCCGACCATCCGCCAGTGCGGCCTCGGGATCCGCATCGGGGTGCCCAGCGTGGGTCAACATCTCCCGGGCGAGCGCCAGCGTCAGCTCGACAACGTCGGACGGGCCACCACCTGCCAGGACCTCGACCGCCTCACGCACCTCGAGGGCGTTGCCGACCGTGCGTCCCAGCGGCGTCGACATATCGGTGAGCAGCGCGACCGTGTCCACTCCAGCATCGGTGCCGAGGTCGACCATCGTGTGTGCCAGTTCCTCGGCCCGGGCCCGGGTCTTCATGAATGCACCCGACCCGACCTTGACGTCAAGCACCAGGGCATGGGTCCCCTCGGCGATCTTCTTCGACATGATGGACGACGCAATGAGCGGAACGCACTCGACCGTCGCCGTCGTGTCGCGCAGCGCATAGAGCTTGCGGTCGGCCGGGGCCAGGCCCGCTCCGGCTGCACAGATGACGGCACCCGGACCGGTCCCGAGCTGGGCCATCATCTCCTCATTCGTCAGCGAGGCATGCCAGCCCCGGATCGACTCCATCTTGTCGAGCGTGCCGCCGGTGTGGCCGAGACCACGACCCGACAGCTGCGGGACCGCCACACCGAAACAGGCGACCAACGGGGCCAACGGCAAGGTGATCTTGTCCCCCACCCCGCCGGTCGAATGCTTGTCCACTGTCGGTCGGGGAAGGGAGCCGAAGTCCATGCGCTCCCCCGAGGCGATCATCGCATCGGTCCACCGCTTGATCTCCTCGCGGTCCATGCCGTTGAGGAAGATCGCCATGGCCAAGGCCGACATCTGTTCGTCGGCCACGACGCCGCGCGTGTAGGCGTCAATCACCCAGTCGATCTGCGGATCGCTCAGCCGCTTCCTGTCACGCTTGGTCGCAATGACATCGACGGCGTCGAAGGGTTCGGTGCTCATTGGTTCTCCTTGATCTTGTCGAGGTCGGCCGGCCCGAAGGCCCCGGGAAGGACCTCATCCATCGTCATGATCCCCTGGGGCATGGCCAGTTGGAGCGCCGCTCCCCCGTGCTCGGACAGAAGCTGCCGACAACGTCCGCACGGCACGATCGCCTCACCCCTGGCATTGACGCAGGCGAAGGCCACCAGGCGGCCGCCCCCGCCGTTGACCAACTCGGAGATGACACCGCATTCCGCACACAGGGCCACCCCGTAGGCGGAGTTCTCCACATTGCATCCGGTGATGACACGACCGTCGTCGACGAGGGCGGCCGCCCCCACCGGGAAGCGCGAATAGGGAGCATAGGCACGCCCCATGGCGGACACGGCGGCCTGGTGCAGCGCCTGCCATGTTTCGGCATCGATCGTCGTCGTCAGTGGTCCCTCTGCTTTCACCATCGTTCCTCGTCTCAGCACGACCGACGGGAGCGCACCCCACGGCACGCTCCCGCCTGTTGACAACCTTCACACCGCAGTGTCCAGGCAGCGGTCGAACCCCATCCGTCACGGATAGGGCACGCCCTCAGCAGCCGGAGCGCGGACCTTGCCGACGAATCCTGCGATCGCGAGGATCGTCACGACGTAGGGGATCATCAGCACGATCTGCGACGGCATCGGCGACCCGATGATCGACAGGGTGTATCCGAGGTTCATGGCGAAGCCGAAGAGGAGCGCCGCGGCAACACCGCCGATCGGGCTCCACCCGCCCAGGATCATCGCCGCGAGGGCGATATAGCCATTGCCGGACGCCATGTCCTTCGAGAACGCAAGACCGTGGCCGATGGTGAAAAAGGCACCACCCATTCCGGCGAGCGCACCACCGAGAATCGCATTGCGGATCCGCGTGCGCATGACATTGATGCCGACCGTGTCCGCCGCCTGGGGGTGCTCACCAACGGACCGCATCCGCAGACCCCACCGCGAGTGGAACATCATGAACTGCAGGACGACGACCACGACATACATGATGTAGACGAGGATCGTCTGGCGAAAGAAGACCGGCCCGATGATCGGGATCGAGGAAAGCACAGGGACGTCGATCGTGGGCAACGACAAACCGGAGTTCCACTGTTCCCGGGTCTCCGGAGAGGCATTGAGAACGGTCGAGTAGAAGAAACTCGTCAGACCCAAGACAAGGACGTTGAGAACGACGCCGACGATGATCTGATCGACTCTGTACTTGATCCCGAAGAGGACAAGCAACAGTGAGACCGCCATGCCGGCGATCGGTGCCGCGATGAGTCCGACCCACGAGGCATGAGTCGCCGAAGCGACCACCGCACCGAGGAAGGCGCCGAACAGCAGCTGCCCCTCAATGGCGATATTGATCGTTCCCGAGTGCTCGCCGACGGAACCCGCCATCGACCCGAAGATCAACGGCACGGACAACGAGAGAGCCCCCGCCAGGAGCGTTGCCAGAGGAACCACGGTCGAGTCTCGGCCCGCTCCCGCCCAAGTGAGGAAGACGAGAATGAAGACGAACCCGACGAGGGCATGCATCCACACCGGGGGAACCCTGTGCACGGCACGCAACCGCCACGCCCAAACCGCAGTCGCCACGAGGAAAATCGTCAGCACCCAATTCGTGACTTCCGCGGATACGGAGAAATTCGGAATCTGGACAAAGTCGCCGGAGGTCCCCAGCTGAAAAGTCGTCCGGCCATGGCTGGCGAACGCCAGCAATGCACTGAGGACCACGGCAACCGTGTAGGTGACGGCGGCCTTCAGGGAGACCGGCGGAACGACCGTGGGCACTGAATCCTGTTCGCGTGTTGCGACGGCGACGATGCTCATGCCTGCGCCTCCTTCGAGTCGACGGGACCCCTGCGGCGCTTGGCCACAGGCTCCGGGAGATGGAAGATTGCCCGCACGAGCGGCGGGGCGGCAATGAAAAGGACGATCGTCGACTGGATGACCAGCACGATGTCGATGGGTGTCTGGGTAGCGGTCTGCATGATCGTGCCGCCAGCGTTGAGAGCTCCGAAAAGCAAGCCGGCCAACACCGTTCCTCCCGGCTTCGACTTGCCGAGCAACGCGACAGTGATGGCATCGAACCCATAGGACGCCGCGATCCCGCTGGTCAGGTAGCGATCGGTGCCGAGCGCCGGAGCAGACCCGGCCAAACCGCACAGCGCTCCGGAGATCAGCATGACGAGGACCGTCACCTTTGGAACCGAGATGCCGGCCGTTCGCGCTGCATCTGGGTTGAGCCCGGTCGCCCGGAACTGGAACCCGAGAGAGGACCTCTCGAGCAACCACCACACAGCGAGTGCCGCCAGCAGAGCCAAGATGAAGCCCGCATGCAGGCGGAAGCTCGGCCCCAGCAGTTGCGGGTAGGCCGCCGAGTCGACGATGTGCCGGGACTTCGGATTCGTGTTGCCCTCTCCGATGACGGGACTCAGGGTCAGCACATAGGCGATCAGCAAGGTGGCGATCGAGTTCAGCATGATTGTCACAATGACTTCGTTGGCGCCGGTCCGAGCCTTGAGCGCTCCCGCGATCCCGCCCCACAGGGCCCCACCGAGCGCTGCACCGACGACCGCGACGATCAGGTGCAGCCCGACCGGCAGGTTCCAGGCGAACCCGACCCACGCGCCGAAGATTGCTCCAAGGACGACCTGGCCTTGGGCGCCGATGTTGAACAGCCCCGCGCGGAAGCTGACGGCCACACCGAGACCCGCAAAAATCAGCGGGACGGAGTTCGTCAGCGTCTCGGTCAGCGGTTTCCACATCCGGACGACGCTCGTCGCCTGCCAGTCGAAGATCGAGCCCCGCAGCATTGCGCCGTAGGCGCTCCCCACAGCCGAGATGAGCGCCCCGAAAAAATCGGAGGGACGAGCGAAGAGATAACCCGCGGTGCGCTGGACGTCCTCGTTGGAGATCGCGATGAGCACAGCCCCCACGAGGAGAGCGACAAGGACGGCAAGGATCGACACCAGCCATGAACCCGACAGCAGCCGGCGCATCAGAGAGATGGGAGCGTCCTCGTGATCGACGCCGGAACGGGGAGTCGGGTCGGCCGAGGGCCGATCCGCCGGCGCGGGGGACGTTGACTCGATGCTCACAGTTCCTCCTCCATGGCCTGCTCGTCGGCTGCCCCGAGGAGCGTCGTGTGCTCGGCCGCCTGCTCGCGGGCTTCCTCCAAGGGGACCCCCGCCATCATCAGACCGAGGACGTCACGAGAGGTGTCGGACGAAACGATTCCGACGATCCGCCCTCGGTACATGACGGCGATCCGATCGCCCAGGGCGAGGACCTCGTCGAGCTCACTGGAGATGATGAGGACCGCGGTACCCGCGTCGCGCTCGGCGACGATGCGACGATGGACGAACTCGATCGATCCGACATCCAGACCTCGAGTCGGCTGGGAGGCGACGAGCAGGTCGAGATCCCGCGAGATCTCGCGGGCAAGGACGACCTTCTGTTGATTGCCACCGGACAATGTCGAAATCGGGTCGGAGACGTCACCGACGCGGATGTCGTACTGCTCGATGAGGTCACGCGCATTGGCTCGGACCTTGCGTGGGTCCAACGACGGACCGGCTCCGAATCGGGGGTCATCCGAGACATCGAGGATCAGGTTCTCCGCGACGGAGAATCCGGCAACCATGCCGTCGGTGGACCGGTCCTCGGGGACGAAGCCGATTCCCGAGCGCAAGCGGGCCTTGACGCCCATCGACGCCAGGTCAGTTCCGTCGAGAGTCATCGATCCCGACAGTGGGGTGCGCAAGGCCAGGAGGCATTCGGCGAGTTCCGTCTGCCCGTTGCCCTGGACACCCGCCACAGCCAGGATCTCGCCCTTGTGGACCTCAAAGTCCACGCCGGCCAGGCTCACCGCGCCACCGGGATCCGCCAGAGTCAGTCCGGAGACGTCAAGGGCGACCTCGCCGGGCTTGGCCGGAGTCTTTTCGACCGTGAGACTGACATCGTGGCCGACCATCAGGGACGCAAGCTCGGCCTCCGTCGAGGCGGGATTCGCCTCCCCCACCACTCTCCCACGGCGAATGACGGTGATCCGGTCAGCGATCGCTCGGACCTCACGCAGCTTGTGCGTGATGAAGACGATGGACGTACCCGATTCCTTGAGACCGCGCATGATCTCGATCAGCTCATCGGTCTCCTGCGGCGTGAGGACGGCGGTCGGCTCGTCGAGGATCAGCACCTTCGCCTCACGGGAGAGCGCCTTGATGATCTCGACGCGTTGCTGGACGCCGACGGGCAGATCCTCGACCCTCGCGTCAGGATCGACCTCGAACCCGAAACGACCGGAGATTTCACGCACGCGGTCGGCGGCCGCGTGGGCGTTGATGACACCGAGGGGTCCCGCCGGCTCATAACCCAACGCCACGGACTCTGCGACCGTGAAGACTGGCACGAGCATGAAGTGCTGGTGGACCATGCCAATCCCGGCCGCCACCGCATCGCCGGGACCGGAGAAGTGAACGGGTACTCCATCGATGAGGATCTCGCCGGCATCGGGCTGATAGAGCCCATAGAGCACGTTCATCAACGTCGACTTACCAGCGCCGTTCTCACCGAGGAGGGCATGGATCTCGCCCGGCTCGACCGTCAGGTCGATGTGGTCGTTGGCAACGAGCGGCCCGAAGACCTTCGTGATGTCGTGAAGCTCAAGTTTCACAGTCGGCCTGGTCCCTTCTCGCGTGCCCGAGTCGTCATCGCCCGCTGTCGTGTCCCCGGAGGACAAACGTACATCGAGGCGCCGCCGGCCACGTCATTGTTGGATAGCAGTGCGAAAAGGCGGGGTGCCACCTTGATCAGGGGCACCCCGCCTGAGTCACGTTTCCGTTGGGGTTTTCACCCAACGATCACTTGGACGGATCGTACGGAGTGGAGACGTCGAGCGTTCCATCCTTGATCTGTTGGGCCAGGCTGTCTGCTTCGTCCTTGAGCGTCTGAGGAATCTGGGCATCGAAATCATGGAACGGAGCAATTCCGACACCACCATTCGCCAGCGTGCCGATGTAGGGCGTTGCATCGAAGGCACCGTCCTGCGCATCCTTGACCGTGTCGAAGACCGAGGCGCCGATCTCCTTGACGACCGACGTCAGAACATGGGAGTCGCCCGTGGAAAGGAAGCCATCGGAGTCGACCCACACTGCCTTGAGCGAATCAGCGTTGGACGCCGACTTGATGGCCGACAGCGTTCCAGCACCCACAGGCCCAGCGACCGGCATGATGATGTCCGCGCCCTGGGCGATGAAACCCTCAGTCAGGGTCTGTCCCTTGTCCGTGGAGGAGAAGTCACCGACGAAAGAACCCGTCTCCGTCTTGTCGTCCCAGCCGAGGAGCTGGACATCGCTCCCCTTTTCGTTGTACTTGTCGACGCCCTTGGCAAATCCTTCCATGAAGATCTGCACCGTCGGAATCTCCATGCCGCCGTATGTGGCGATCTTGCCGGTCGAGGTCATGCCTGCGGAAACGTAGCCCGCGAGGTAAGCAGCCTCGGCAGTGTTGAAGATCAGCGGACGGCCGTTGGAGACCTCGACGTTGTTCCCGTCCTCATCCTGGAACTGGGAATCGACGAGCGCGAACTGGATGTCGGGGTTCGCCTTTGCCGCAGTGGTCAGCACCGAAGCGAGTTTGTAGCCGACGCCGATGATCAGCGTGCATCCGTCCTGGACCATCGCATCGGCGTTCGTCTGGTAGTCACCGTCGGACTTCGACTCGGCGAGCTTGATCTCGACACCGAGATCTGTCTTTGCCTGCTCCAAGCCTTCCTTGCCCGACTGGTTGAAGGACTGGTCATCGAAACCACCCTCATCGGAAATCATGCAGGCCTTGACCGAGCCGTTGGCTGCGGCCGTTGAACTCGCGCTTTCCGTTGAGCCGGACTGAGCTTCCGGAGCGGCGCCACAGGCCGCAAGACTCAGTGCGGCGACCGCAGTCAACGCACCGACCTTCACAGTGTTCTTCACGTTGGTCCTCCTGGGACGTGGGGGATGCGCCGAGAACTCCGGGGCGCGCGGCCATCCTATGTCAGGGCACGAGGCGTTCCCGACGACGTTGCAGAATCGTCACTGCGCCTTTGCCTTCGAGTCCCTCATCGACACTGGTCAGAGCAAGTCATCTCGCCCGTCACGGTGCAGAGCATCCACTGCGGCCTTCACCTGTTGGGAGGAGCTTGCACGCGTGACGAGGACGGCGTCGCCCGTGGAGACAACGATGACGTCTTCCACCCCAACGAGGACGACGGTGGGTGCCGGACCTCCTGTCATCACCGAACCGTCCGAGCGGATGACGGTCGTCCCCGGGGCAGCGATGCGCACGGCCGCGCCCTCGTCCCCCTTCAGGTCGTTCACTGCTGCGAAGTCGCCGATGTCGCTCCAGGCGAGTCGAATGTCCGCCGGGACGACCGCGACCCCGCCCTCGTCCGCGACGGGTTCCGCAATCGCGTGGTCGATCGCGATCTTCTGGCAGGTCGCCCACAGGTCGTCGCGCACCTGCGGCCCATCTGGAGTGTCCCAGGCGCGCGCAACGCGAGACAGCGCTGCGTCGAGGTCGGGGTGAAGACGCATCAGGTGACCGGCCAGGGTCCTCACGCTCATGACGAACATCCCGGCATTCCACAGGCATCCGTCCGCCACCAAGGTGCGCGCCCGTTCCTCGCCCGGCTTCTCGACGAATCGGTCGGCGAACTCCACGCCCTCCAGGCCCTCAATGCCTCGGCCGGGCCGAATGTAACCATAGGCGGTCGCCGGGCCAGTCGGCGTGATGCCGATCGTCGTGATGAATCCCCGCCGGGCCGCCGCCACCGCGGTGACCACGGACTGACGCAACAAATCCGGACGCCCGATGTGATGGTCCGCGGCGAAAGACCCCACGATCGCGTCCTCACCGTAGCGACCCCGGATCAGATAGGCAGCCAATCCGATCGCCGGCATCGAATCCCGCGGCGACGGCTCGATGATCAGCTGGCGGTCCTCCCGAGTGCCGAACTCCGGAAGCTGCTCAAGGACCGCCTCGCAGTGGGCCGCCCCGGTGACGATCGTGATCGAGGCCGCAATCGGTGCCATCCGATCGACGGTGTCCTGCAGCATCGAGCGCCCGGAACCGGTGAGATCGAGGAGGAATTTCGGACGTGAGCGGCGCGAGAGCGGCCACAACCGTGTCCCCGACCCGCCAGCGGGGATGATGACATGGAGGTCGTTCATGAGCGGAGGTCCTCCTCGGGGGACGGATGGACGGCCTGACGCGCGGTCGGGCGCCCGGCCGGAAGCAGGCAGGCCACAGATGGAGGCGCCGACGGCCGTGGTGACGCGGCGGACCAAGCAGCGCGGCACAGTGAGACGGCGAGAACGACCAGAGCCACGTTGCGCACGACCATGATCAGTGTCCCGAACAGGAAGGTGCTCCCGGTATTCCCGGAGTACAGCCAGCCATAGGTCGTCGGATACGACAGCTGGGTGATGAAGGTCGTCCCGACGAGGACGGGAGCCCACCACTGGGGGACTCCCCGACCACCGAGGCCGATGGCGACGGCCGCCACGGGAACGAGCCACATGAGGTACTGCGGGGAGAACACCTTGTCGGTCGCCACGAGCACCGCGATGATCGAGGAGGCAGCCAGGGAGACGGCCAACGGATCAGCAGCACCCGTGCGCCACACCCGCGTGCAGATCGCGATGATCCAGACGAGCAGCACCAGAGAGAGCAGGCCTGCAATCGAGGTCGTGACGGCGATGCCAGGCCCGGAGAAGTCCCAGGAATTCGCGTCCGACAACGTGGCCTTCCACGTGGAGGGCGCGACCAAGCGCGCCACGAGCACCCAGGTCGCCAACACCGATTCGACCTGAAGGCCACGTCCCGACTGCCAGCTTAGCGGCGAGAAGAGTCGTCCCCACCCGGCCACTGCCACGGAAACCACGACCAGCGAGATTCCGGTGACGACAAGCTCGATGACCTCTCGGCGCCGGTTCCGTCGGTCCCCGAGGGCCAGGGCCCACACGATGATCGGCCACAATTTGATGCCGGTGCCTAGCCCGATAGCGACCGACCACCCGCGCCGGCCCCGGGCCAGGGCGACGCACGCCACCGCCACCGCCATCCCCGGCAAAAGGTCGAATCGGAAGAAGGTGATGGGGCCGAGTGCGCCCACGCACGCCAGGAACACGACTGCTGAGCGCACACCGGCGTTCCGTCCTGGCAGGGACCACAGGGCCAGGGCTCCCACGAGGACGACGAGGACGCCCATCCCGACGATGAGACCGGAGTAGACGCCTTCTGTCGGCGCGATCAGAGAGGGAAGCCACAGGAGCAGGAGGGCCGGGGTCGGGTACTCCGTCATCGCCCCGGAGAAGCCGTGAGCACTGGCCCACCGGGTCCAGGCGAAGTAGTATCCGACGTCGTTCTCAATGGTTCCACGCGGCGTCAGTGCCCAGGACAGAAGCACCGCACCTGCTGCGACGAGCGCGACCGCGACAACACGGATGCCGCCGCTCGGACGCCCTGAGGAGCGTCGGGTCGATCCGGGCGAATCCACTGGCACCCGACCATGCTAGCGGAGGTGCGACGCCACGCTCGGTCCTGCTGCACCGGGACGCACTGATGCCCACATGCTCCAAGCGGGGCTCTCGACCGTGTGCGCGACAGAATTCCTGCCGATTCCACAGTCGAGAGCCCCGCTGGCACAACGGCGTCCGAGTGGACGCGCCACCCGGGTGAAGGTCACTCCTCGGAAGCGTCGGCCTCCGAAGCGGCCTCGGTCGTCTCGGCGGCCGCCTCGGGCTCGTTGATGACCTCTTCCTGGACCTCTTGGATCGACAGGACGTCCTGCTCGGGATCGAGTTCGACCTCGACTCCCTCGGGGACGGCCAGATCGGAGGCCCGCACGACGGCACCGATCTCCAGGCCGGTGATGTCGATCTCGATCGATTCCGGGATGGCGGTCGCCGGCGCCTTGACGGTGATCGTGAACTCCTCGACGTTGTGGACCGTTCCGGGGGTCGCCTCGCCGATGACGACCAGCGGGACATCGACCTCGACCTTCTCCCCCGCCGTGACGGCGAGGAAGTCAACGTGGAGCAGCACGCGAGAAACCGGGTGACGCTGGAGGTCCTTGACCAGGGCCAGCTGCTTCTCCCCATCCAGGGACAGCTCGACGACGGCGTTCTTGTTGGACCGGACGAGCAGGAAAAGCTCATGCTCGGGGATGTCGATGTGGACGGGATCGACCTCGTGTCCGTAGATGACGGCCGGAACCAGTCCGGCGCGGCGGGCCCGGCGCGCGGCGCCCTTCCCGAACTCGGTGCGGGACTGGACAGCGATTACAGCGGTGTCACTCATAAAATCTCTCCTTTGGGGGGTGTCCATCGACTGGGTCACCGACGACGATGTGTTGGACCTCGGACACCACCCGAAAAGGCCCTGTCGATCACGGTGACGACCTCAGTCATCACCCTCGCCGGAGCAACCCGTCCAGGATAGCGTTCCGAACGACGCTCAGGCGACCCCGTCGAACAGGGATGTGACCGATCCGTCCTCGAAGACTTCCTTGATCGCGCGCGCCAGCAGGGGAGCGATCGACAAGACCGTCAGGTTCTTGAAGCGCTTTTCCGGAATGATCGGAAGGGTGTCGGTGACGACGACCTCGCTGGCCCCGCACTCAGCAAGACGCTGGGGAGCCGGATCCGAGAGGACCCCGTGGGTGGCCGCGACGATGACCGACTCGGCACCCGCAGCGTAGAGGACCTTGACGGCCTCGGTGATCGTGCCGCCGGTGTCGATGAGGTCGTCCACAAGAACGCACTGGCGCCCCTTGACGTCACCGACCACGCGATTGGCGACGGCCACGTTGGGCCGGGTGATGTCCCGCGTCTTGTGGACGAAGGCCAGCGGGCACCCGCCGAGCTTGGCCGCCCATTTCTCCGCGACCCGGATGCGGCCGGCATCGGGCGAGACGATCGTGACGGCTTCGGGGTCGACCCGCTTGCTGACATAGTCGACCAGGACCGGCATCGCCCAGAGGTGATCGACCGGGCCATCGAAGAAACCCTGTTCCTGGGAGGCGTGGAGATCGACACTCATCACGCGATCGGCGCCCGCAGTCTTGAAGAGGTCGGCGACCAGACGTGCCGAGATCGGCTCGCGGCCCTGATGCTTCTTGTCCTGACGCGCATAGGGATAGAAGGGTGCGACGACGGTGATGCGCTTGGCTGAGGCCCGCTTGGCAGCGTCGATCATGATCAGCTGTTCCATCAGCCACTTGTTGATCGGCGTGGTGTGTGACTGAAGGACGAAGACGTCCGCCCCGCGCACGGACTCGTTGAACCGCACGTAGATCTCGCCATTGGCGAAATCGTAGGCGGTCGTCGAGGCGATCCCGCAACCCAGTTCCTCACCGACCTGCTCCGCCAGGTCGGGGTGCGCCCGTCCGGACACCACGACCAGTCGCTTCTCCCCGTTGGTCACCAAGCCGCTCATGCGGTTGTTCCTTCCGCTTGCCGCGACGTCCCCGAGACTCGGACGGGCTCCCGTCAGTGCCCGCCGATGACGTCGAACGGCGTCCCCATCGTATCCGCCGGGACGACCGCCCCCGCGCACCAGTCGGCCGGCAAGGTGCTCCCGGCGCCCACTTGCGTGTCGACGAGGGTCGTTCCGGGACCGATCTCACACCAGGGGCCGACGACCGTGTGCCCCCTGAGCGAGGTCGAGGGACGAATCGTCGTGTCCTGTCCGATCCGCACATCGACATCGATCCACGTCGAGGTCGGATCGACGATCGTCACTCCCGCGCTCATGTGAGCCGCGCAGATCCGCCGGTTGAGTTCGGCCCCAAGTTCGGCCATCTGGGCACGATCGTTGCACCCCCGCGCCTGCCAGCCGTCCTCCAGTTCGAGAGCGCCCGCGATCCGCCCGGCCGGAGCCGCAGCAGCGAGCACATCGGTGAGATAGACCTCACCCTGATCGTTGTCAGCGCCGAGGGAGGTGAGTGCCTCCCAGAGGAAGCCAGCATCGAAGGCGTAGATCCCGGCGTTGATCTCGCGGATCAGTCTCTGCTCGGGTGTCGCATCGCGTTGCTCAACGATGGCGACAACGACATCGGAGTCGGGATCACGCACGATCCGCCCGTATCCGGTCGGGTCCTCAACCCGTGTCGTCACAACCGTCACCGCGTGGTCGGCGTCCTCGTGGAGCGCGACCAGATTGGACAACGTCGCGGCGCCGAGCAGAGGAACATCCCCGTAGGTGACGACGATCGTTCCCTCGACGGGCCCCGTCGCCGTGGCCAGGGCAGCCAACCCACACTGGACGGCCCGGCCGGTGCCCGGAATCTCATCCTGGTCGGCAATGATCGCCTCGGGGCACACACGGAGAATCTCGGCGGCAACGAGGTCGCGCTGATGACGCACGACCGCGACCACGTGGTCGGGATCGATTCCGCTGGCGGCCCGCAGGGCGTGGCCGATCATCGATAGGCCCCCAATGGGGTGGACGACCTTCGGCAGATCCGACTTCATTCGGGTGCCCTGGCCCGCGGCCAGGACGATCACTGCTGCAGGGCCGCTCACGAAACCTCCCCGAGACGTGCGAGGACCGGTCGGCCCCGCCGGTGGCTCCGCCCCCAGGACTCGAACCTGGACTGAGGGCACCAAAAACCCCTGTGCTGCCATTACACCAGGACGGAATGCGCTGACGATTCTGCCACACAATCCCCCGCCCCCGCGCCTCCCGCGACGCACGCCTTGTTTTCACCCTGAGGCACGCTCACTGTGGAGGTCGAAGCGCGTCGCCTTTCGGCCTCGAGACATGCTCAGCTGCGAGCGCTGAGCAGAGCACCGGCCGCGACACTCACCGCGCACTCGCACCCCGCCGTTGGCCTCTCGGCTTCCGAGAAACGAGCCGTCCGCTACGGTGGAGCTCATGGCTGAGAAGCGCATGAGGATGAGCGGGTTCGCCCGCCGTGAGCAGCTGGTCACGGTCGGTCGGTCCCTGTTTGCGGAGAAGGGATTCGACTCCACCAGCGTCGAGGAGATCGCCTCGAAGGCTGGCGTCTCCAAGCCGGTCGTCTATGAACACTTCGGAGGCAAGGAAGGCCTCTATGCGGTCGTCGTCGATCGCGAGGTCCAGAATCTCGTGACCTCGCTCAAGGCCTCGTTGACCTCTTCGGAGCACCCGCGCGAGATCCTGGAGAATGCCGCGCTGACCCTCCTGACCTACATCGAGGACAACTCAGACGGCTTCCGCGTTCTCGTCCGCGACGCCCCTAGCGACCGAACGTCCGGATCGTTCTCCTCCGTCATCGGCGACGTCGCCGTCCAGGTCGAGCATCTGCTGGCCGACCAATTCGAGCATTCCCACATGAACCCCGCCTGGGCGCCCCTCTACGCGCAGATGATGGTCGGCTTGGTCGCACAGGCCGGGCAATGGTGGCTCGACGAGCGCCGCATGCCCAAGGATGTCGTCGCCGCCCACTGCGTCAACCTCGTGTGGAACGGCGTACGCAACCTTCGCCCGGACCCCACCCTGCGCGTGCGCGGCGGCCGCTCCGGCACGGACAAGGGCTGAGCGCTCCTTCTCCACGAGGTCGAACGAGGCCGCCAGCTGCCATGCGCAACCACCATCCCGCGCGCCCGATCCGGAGGTCCACCATCCGGGCAGGACTCGACAGACGACGAGGAGGCGTTATCGTCTGAAGAGACTTGACGATTCATTGACGTTTACGTGACTTGATCGAAGATCTGACTTGACAGAACGAATGAGTTCACGAAAACAACGAGATCGCCACCCCGATCCGGGAGGCCGACCATGGCTCCATCAGCTCGCCAGTCCCGTAGGCTCCATCAACCATATCGACTGGCCGTCACCGCCTGGGGCACCCTCGCCCTGGCGCTCCTCGCCTTCATTGCGGGAACGATCGCGACGGCACCGCCCGCCCACGCCGACGACGAAACGATCCGCGTCACCGTGACCAATGACGGGCAGCCCGTCGAGGGCGCCGTCGTCCTCGTCACCGGTGACGCTGGGGAAACGCAGGGGACAACCGGAGCCGACGGGCGTGCCGAGGTCGCAGTCTCGGGAACGGGAACCTACTCGATCACTGTCGATCCTGCCTCCCTTCCCGAGGGCGTCGGCACGCCGGACGCTCCCCTGTCCTATTCAAAGGTCTCGTCAGGGACCTCCTATGCGGCGCTCAAACTCGGGGCCTCGTCCGCCGGGTCGTCAACGTCCCCGGGCTCGCAATCTTCTCCCGCAGCCAGCGCCTCTCCCGCGGCATCCGCAGGGAGCGCATCTGCCCCCGCCGCGAGCGCCTCCTCGGCCACCGACAGCACCGCGGACAACACCACGGGCACCTTCAGCCATCAGCTCGCAACGAAACTCGTGCGCGGCACCGTCTTCGGCCTGATCCTGGCGCTCGCCTCGATCGGAGTCTCCCTGATCTACGGGACGACGGGGCTCAACAACTTCGCCCACGGCGAGCTCGTCACCTTTGGCGGGTTCGTCGCCTATGTCGCCATGTCGAGCGGCGGCCTCAACGGGTGGATCGCCGTCATCGTCGCCCTCGTGTTCGGTGCGGCCTTCGGCCTGCTCCAGAACGCAGTCATCTGGCACCCGTTGCGCAAGAGACACGTCGGGCTCATCCAGATCATGATCGTCTCGATCGGGTTGTCCCTGTTCCTGCGCTACCTCTTCGCCTTCTTCTTCGGTCCCAACAAGCTGGTCATGCCGCAGTCCTTCGATGCGGCGGCCTCACCCTTTGGCGTCTCACTGAGCTATTGGGACGTCTGGGGATCCGTGATCGCACTCGTCCTCCTGGCCCTCGTGATCTGGGCGCTGAGCGGGACGAGACTGGGCAAGTCCATCCGCGCGGTGGCAGACAACAAACTGCTCGCGGCCACCACCGGAATCCACGTCGAGCGTGTCATTCGCGTCGTCTGGATCAGCGGCGCGGCGCTCGCCGCCGTTGCCGGGGTCCTCGTGGCCTTCTACCAGACCGTCAGCTTCCAGGCCGGGGCCCAGATCTTGCTCCTGGTCTTCGCGGCGGTCACACTCGGCGGGCTGGGGTCCGCCTACGGCGCCGTGATCGGCTCACTGCTACTGAGCTGGTTCATCGAGCTGTCCACGTTCGTCATTCCGACCTCGATGAAGACGGTGGCCGCCATGTTCGTCATGATCGTCATCCTGATGGTCAGGCCCCAGGGAATCCTGAGCGCGAAACAACGGATCGGTTGAGGAGTTCGACATGGGACAGTGGAATTTCCTTCTCGTTGCCACCGGCGAGCTGTTCACGCCGCAGACGGCCGCCTACGCTCTGGCCACCCTCGGATTGGCCGTTCACTTCGGTTACACCGGGTTGCTGAACTTCGGGCAGGCCGGGTTCATGGCCGTGGGTGGCTACGCCTTCGCGATGCTCGCCGTCTCCTTCGGCCAGCCCCTGTGGGTGTGCGTTCTCGGAGCCATCATGGGATCCGTCATCCTGGCGCTGCTCCTGGGCATCCCGACCCTGCGCCTGCGGGCGGACTACCTCTCGATCGTCACCATCGGCACCGCCGAGATCGTCCGGCTGGTCGTGCGCGCCCCCGAACTGGAGAAGTGGACCGGCGGCTCGACGGGCATCAACAAATCCGGTGCCGATTTCTACGCCATGAATCCCCTGCCCAAGGATTTCTCGTGGACGATGGGGACGATCCGCTACGACTCGAATGCCATTTGGGTGCGTCTGGTCGCCTGGGGCGTGGTCCTGCTCGGTGCGCTCTTCGTCTGGCAGCTGATGCGCTCGCCCTGGGGTCGCGTCGTCAAGGGCATCCGGGAGAACGAGGACGCCGTGCGGGCGCTCGGCAAGAACGTCTTCTCCTACAAGATGCAAGTGCTATCCATCGGAGGCGTCCTGGCGGGGATCGGGACGATCTTCGCGATCATGCCGACCTCATTGCAGCCGGACAACTACGGGACACAGACGACGTTCTTCCTGTGGGCGATCCTCCTGCTCGGTGGTGCGGCCACCGTGCTCGGACCGATCGTCGGCTCGATGATCTTCTGGTCCCTGCTCGCCCTGACCGACGGCTTCGTCTCCCTGGGCGTGTCGAACAAAGTCCTTCCCATCACCACCCTGCAGTCGGGGCAGGTGCGCTACATGCTTGTCGGGCTGGCACTCATGCTCCTGGTGATCTTCAGGCCGCAGGGCATTTTCGGACGGAAGTCGGAGGTCCTCTTCAATGGCTGACACCACGTCGATTCCCGACTCCCCCAAGGGAGCCACGACCCCGCCAGATCCCGAATCCGCCGCGTCGCCCGCACTCTCGACCCCGGTGACGCCCGCCTATCCGCTGCCCGATCCTCTCTGGCGTGACCACGACGGTCCCGGATGTCCGAAGGTCGACCCGATCGTCAAAGCAGATGTTGTTCGCAAGACCTTCGGCGGCCTGACCGCCGTCGACGTCGAGCACGTCGAGATCCCCCGCCATGCGATCACGGCATTGATCGGACCCAACGGCGCGGGCAAGACGACCTTCTTCAACCTGCTCACCGGATTCGATAAGCCCGACACGGGCTACTGGGAGTTCGACGGGAAGGCAATCTCCGGGGTTCCTGCCTGGAAGATCTCGCGCATGGGCCAGGTCCGCACCTTCCAGCTGACGAAGGCTTTCGGCGGACTGAGCGTCCTCGAATCGATGAAGCTCGGGGCCCGGGACCAGCGCGGAGAGCGATTCTGGGGCGCCCTCGTCCCCCCGATGTGGCGCAGTCAGGAGCGCGAGATCGAAGAGCGTGCCCTGACGTTGCTCACCGAGTTCAAACTCTATGAGAAGCGCAACGACCTGGCGATCTCCATGTCGGGCGGCCAACGCAAACTCCTCGAGATGGCCCGCGCGCTGATGTCGCAGCCGCAGCTCGTCATGCTGGATGAGCCGATGGCCGGCGTCAACCCCGCGCTCACCCAGTCGCTCCTCGGCCACATCGTCCGGCTCAAGGAGGAGGGCATGACGGTCGTCTTCGTCGAGCACGACATGCACATGGTCCAGGCCATCTCGGACTGGGTCATCGTCATGTCCGAGGGTCGCGTCGTCGCCGAGGGCGTCCCGGCGGAAGTGATGAACGACCCGGTCGTCATCGATGCCTACCTCGGAGCGAACATGGATCGCGATCTCCACGAGGTCGTCGACGAAATCCGCGCCGACTACACACGCACCCATCCGCGCGAGAAGAGCAAGGAGGCCGCCCATGAGTGAGCATGTCCTGGAGACCACCGACCTCGTCGCCGGCTACATTCCCGAGGTCGACATCCTCAACGGTACGAACACCTTCGTGGACCGCGGCGAGTTGGTCGGCATCATCGGACCGAACGGAGCCGGAAAATCGACTCTGCTCAAGGCCGTGTTCGGGCTGGTCGCGATCCGTTCGGGCGCCGTCTTGCTCAATGGCGAAGACATCACCGGCCTGCGGGCGAACCGGCTGGTCTCCCTGGGGGTCGGCTTCGTCCCCCAGACGGAGAACGTCTTCGAGTCCCTGACGATCGCGGAGAACCTCGAGATGGGGTGCTATCAGAATCCGTCCCTGTACGCGGGGCGCCTGGAGTTCGTCACGACACTGTTCCCCGAGCTGGCCACAAGGCTCGGTCAACGAGCGGGATCCCTCTCAGGCGGTGAGCGACAGATGGTCGCCATGTCGCGCGCCCTGATGATGGACCCGCATGTGTTGCTGCTGGATGAGCCGTCCGCCGGGTTGTCGCCGGTTCGCCAGGACGAGACTTTCCTCAACGTCGCCCGTATCAATGCGGCCGGCGTTTCCGTGATGATGGTCGAGCAGAACGCGCGCCGGTGCCTCCAGATCTGCGACCGCGCCTACGTCCTCGACATGGGACACGACGCTTACGTCGGCACCGGACGGGACCTGTTGAACGATCCCAAGGTCATCGCGCTCTACCTCGGGACGCTGGCGGAGGACCACACCGCCGGCTGAAACGAGAGCGAAGCACGTCGCCATTTTGTAACCAGGCGCGCCCTCTGCAGACCGCGAAACACGTCGGTCGACGAGAATGAGCGCTCCTCACGGTGCTGTTGCCACTTGTTGCATGAGGGCACCGTGAAGGCGCGGTGTCCTCATGAGCATGCGGTGACAGCGTTCGGTCGGCTGAGCGCGTCAGCCCGCATCCATCTGTGAGCCCGCACGCAATAGCTGCGGGTTGACAGATAAGTACGGGTTCAGAGCGGGCGGTGGCTCGGATGCCGACTGCGCCCCGATCCGCGAAGACGTGTCTCGAGGCCGATGAGCGACGTGCTTCGCAGTGGAATCGGGGTGTGCTTCGACACCGGGCCAGGCAGACCAAGACGAGTCTTCCGCTCCCACCGCGCTCGTCCGGTTCCACCACACAGCGAATCCCCTTCCGGGTCTGTCGTGGGAGACGATCCGGAAGGGGATTCAGTTGGTCCGGTCGAGGCCCAGCCGGACGATCATGATGCCGGGCGACTCAGTCGAGCTTGCCGCTCACCCCATCGATCCACGCGGACTCATTGCCGGTCGAGTACTTGTAGATCGAGACCGTTGCCTCGTTGACATCGCCCTTGTCGCTGAAGGTCACAGGCCCGGAGAGCCCGTCGTAATCGATGTCGGTGCCGGAGGCAATCAGATTCGCGCAGTCGGCAAAGGTCGTGCACTTGGTCCCGTCCTCGGACACGGACTGGAGGTTGTCCCGGATCGTCGTTCCGTCGGTGGCCCCGCCTTGCAGGGAGGCGAGCGCCATCAGGACAACGGCGTCATAGGACTCGGCCGCATAGCTGAAGACCTTCAGCGATTCCCCTCCCTGGGAGGAGACGATGTCCTGCAACCGCTGTTGGAATTCATCGGTTGCCTTGACGCCGGGATTAGTGAACTGCGCTCCGGCAATATCAGGCTGGTCTCCCGGCTGCATGAGCCCGTAGTTGCCATCCGTGCCGTAGACCTTGTCGAAGGAGTATCCGGCTGTTGCCAGGTTAGAGAAGATGACCTTCGACTCCTCGAAACCGATGACGACGAGGGCGTCGGGATTTGTCGCGAGCACCTAACCGACCTCGGAGGTGAAGTTCGCGGCCGCTGGATCGTATGTGACGTTGGCTGCGACCGTCACCCCCGCGCCCTCGAGGGTGGACTTGATGTTGTCCGAGAGCCCGATCCCGTAGGCGTCGTTCATGTAGAGGATGGCGACATTCTGCCGACCGTCCTGGATCAGCTTGTTGCCCATAATCTGGCCCTGCAGGACGTCGGAGGGAACGGTACGCCAGAAGAACCCGTCGTCCGCATAGTCCGTGAAGTCCGGGGAGGTCGCACCGGGCGAGATCTCAACCACGCCCGCCCCGGTAATCTGGTCGATGATCGTCGTCGACACGCCCGACGAGGGCGCTCCGATGATGCCCGAGACGCCCTGAGACAGCAACGAGGTCGCCGACTGGGTTGCAATGTTCGTCGTCGTATCACCGGAATCCGTGTGGGTGACATCAACACTGACCCCGACGTTCGCGTCATTGATGTCCTTGACCGCGAGGTCGACACCGGCGAATTCGGGTGGCCCGAGGGTCGCGAGCGATCCCGTCTCGGGCAGGATCGTGCCGAGTTTCAGACTCAGACCGCCAGAGGACGAACTCGACGAGCTGTCCGCCGAGGCATCGCCGGACCCATTGGCGCATCCGGCGAGGAGGAGGGCAAGGGTGGCACCGACGGCCCCGGTGCGCAGGACCGCACTGTGCTGGGTGCCTGAACGCGTATGGAAAGTCATGGTCGACTCCTGTGGATGGACGGGACGGATCCCAGTTTTGACTCCGTCTTGACTCAAAGAATATGTAAACAAATCTTTAACCACAAGAATTCTTGGTCAGAGTCCGCATGCCGGATGTCCGCCGGCGATCGTTCCGCTCTCTGCGAGCCGTGGTCGAGTATGTTCGATCCATGCACACGCCCGATCAGGACGAGGTTGACCGAATCGTTGCGGCATGGCGCGTGGAGCGCCCTGATCTCGATACTGCACCGATGCTCGTCCTCTCCAGAGTCACCCGCCTCTCACGTCGACTGGACCTCCAGCGACGAGCCGCCTTCGCCGCCCACGACCTCGAACCGTGGGAATTCGACGTCCTGGCCAGCCTGCGACGGCCTGGAGACCCCTACGCGCTGACGCCCGGGGCTTTGATGAACGAGCTTCTCGTGTCGTCGGGGACAATGACGAACCGGATCGACCGCCTCGAACGCCGCGGCCTGGTCGAGCGCCAACCCGCGCCCACCGACCGCCGGACTGTCCTCGTCCGACTGACGCCCCGGGGCAAGACCTGCGTCGACGACGCACTAATCTCACTGCTGGACTGCGAGCAGCGCATCCTCGAACCTCTGGACGATGAACAGGAATCCGTCCTGGCCTCGCTGTTGCGGCCGCTCCTGCTCCCCTTCGAAGACGCTGGGCAACCCTGAGAGGAAACCGCGGACGAGCGGGGACGGCCTCCCTCCCCGCTCGTCGCCCATACCTCAGCCGCTGCTCACGCTTGCGCGGCTGCTCGCGCGGCTGCCGGCGCCGCCGCGATGATGCGCTCGAACTCTTCGTCACCGTGCTCGGCGGAGACGAACCACGATTCGAACACCGAGGGCGGCGCCGCCACACCGGCATCGAGCAGCGCGTGGAAGAACGGCGGATAGCGCCACACATCCTGGGCCCGGACATCGTCGTAGTTCGACAGCGGCCGGGATGCGGCCTCCTCGCCGAAGGAGACCGAGAACAAGGACCCGGCGCGCTGAATGCGGTGGGGAACCCCCCGCGCCTCCAATGCTTCACCGAGGATGCCCTGGATCGTGAGCGAAGCCGCATCCACGTGGGAGTAGACATCGTCATCGGCCAGGCGCAACGTCGTCAGGCCCGCAGCGGTGGCCAGGGGATTCCCGGACAGCGTTCCGGCCTGATAAACCGGCCCAAGGGGAGCCAGCAGGTCCATGACCTCGGCCCGTCCACCGACCGCCGCCAGGGGCAGACCCCCTCCGACGATCTTCCCGAAGGTGAACAGGTCCGGCACCCAGTCGGCTTCGCGGGACATGGCCCCGCCCACTCGAGTGCCCCCACAGGCTTCCAAGCCCCACCATCCGGCAGGATCGACGCGGAACCCGGTCAGGACCTCGTCGAGAATCATCAACGCCCCGTGCGCCGTCGTGAGCCGACGGATCTCAGCATTGAAACCGGGCCGGGGCGCCACGATTCCCATGTTGGCAGGTGCCCCCTCGCAGATGACGGTCGCAATGCGGTCGCCGAGAGCGTCGAAACACCGGTGCAGGGCCTCCACATCGTTGTACGTCAGCACGATCGTCTGGGCTGCGATCGGCTCCGGGATGCCCGCAGATCCAGGCAGGCCGCCGGTGGCGACCCCGGAGCCGGCCTCCGCCAGCAGGCCGTCGGAGTGTCCGTGGTAGCAGCCCGCGAACTTCACCACCAGATCGCGCCCGGTCGCCCCACGAGCCAGACGCACCGCCGTCATCGTCGCCTCCGTCCCGGTCGACACGAAACGAATGCGCTCAGCGGGCGGCACGCGACGGCGGATCTCCTCGGCCAGCAGGGTCTCTCCCTCCGTGGGAGCGCCGAAAGAGAGTCCCCGAGCGGTGGCCTCCTGCACCGCTCTGACCACTGCGGGATGGGTGTGGCCGAGCAGCATCGGTCCCCACGAGCCGACCAGGTCGACATAGTCGCGCCCGTCCGCGTCACAGATGTGGCCACCGTGGGCCGAAGCGATGAACACAGGGGTACCCCCCACCGATCCGAATGCGCGCACCGGTGAATCGACGCCACCGGGGATGACCGCCGAGGCGCGATCGAACAAGTCCGAGGAGCGGGTCATGCTCGATTTCCCATCGTCTGAGCGACCTCGAGGGCCCAATAGGTGAGCACCAGGTTCGCTCCGGCGCGCACGATTCCGGTGATCGACTCCCTGATGACGCGGTCGCGATCAATCCAGCCCCGGTGCGCGGCCGCCTCGACCATCGAAAACTCGCCGGAGACCTGGTAGGCGGCCACCGGCAGATTGGAGCGGACCGCGACGTCCGCGACAACATCCAGATAGGGGCCAGCGGGCTTGACCATGACAATATCCGCACCCTGAGTGATGTCGAGAAGCACCTCGCGCAGGCCCTCACGGCGGTTCGCCGGATCCTGCTGATATGTGGTTCGATCCCCTCGCAACGTGGAGCCCACTGCGTCGCGGAAAGGGCCGAAATACGCGCTCGCGTACTTGGCCGAATAGGCAAGGATCGCGACATCTGCGTGCCCCGTGGCATCCAACGCCGAACGAATCGCTTCCACCTGGCCGTCCATCATCCCCGAGGGCGACACCATGTGCGCTCCCGCCTCCGCCTGGGTGACGGCCATGGCCTGATACAGGGGCAGCGTCGCGTCGTTGTCCACCCGCCCGGTGTCGTCGAGGAGCCCACAATGCCCGTGACTGGTGAACTCGTCCAGGCAGGTGTCGGCACAGACGACGAGTGAGTCGCCGACTTCCTCGCGCACCGCCGCGATCCCCCGATTGAGGATTCCCTCGGGATCCCACGCACCGGATCCCGCCTCATCGCGGGCAGCAGGAACACCGAAGAGGTCGATACCACCAACGCCGGCCTGCGCGCATTCCGCCGCCGTTGCGCGCAGCGAATCGAGCGTGTGCTGAACGACGCCGGGCATCGCCTCGATCGGATGCGGCCGGTCGATGTCCTCGCGGACGAAGACCGGAAGAATCAGCTGGGCCGGGTCGATGCGCGTCTCACGCACCAGTGCGCGCAACGCGGGAAAGGACCGGAGCCGACGAGGTCGCTCCCGCGGAATTCCGGGCGCGGGGACCCCCCGCGAGATCAAGACATTCGCAGCGGGAGACGTCCGCGGATCGCGCGGATCGGGAAGAGTCATTGATGGTGTTCCTCTCTGGGGCAGGACATGGATGGATGAACGGCATCGGGAACGCACGTACGGACAACGGCGTCGCACAATGCTCGAGGTGTGGCCGCATCGGCGATCCCGTCAACGGTCAGGCCGCAGTGGATCGCCGCCTGCGCCGTCGAAGCCCCGATCGCCACGATCCGAACGGCGGGGGACGGATGTCCCCACAGGGTCACGGCGGCACGAGCCGTCGATCCCGAGGTGATCACCACGGCATCGATCCCACCGTGCTGCCACAGCGAGGCGAGCCCGTCTGGCAGACCCGCCGGATCAACCGGAACGTGGTCGTAGGCCTCCACGCACGTGACGTGCCAGCCCGCTGCGGTGAGCCCGTCCTCCAGCGCCGGCGTCGCCCGGCGGGAGCAGGGCAGCAACAGGTTCGCCTCGTTGCTCGGGCTCCCTGACTCCGCTGAGTGGGAGTTGTCAGGGCTGCCGGGACCATCGGCGAGGGCGGGAAGTGCCAGCAAAGCACGAGCCGAACCGCCCCCGATCGCATCGACCCTCCCGCCGGCCCGTGTCACGGCACCGGCCGTGGCCTCTCCGACGGCAGCAATTTGCGTTCCCCGCCGCCGAGCGCACCCGAAGAGCTCGGTCCCCGGCGACGCCCCAAGCAGGGCTGCCACTGTGCGCGCCGAAGTGAGGACAAGCCAACGGTAGTCCCCACGGGCCAGGGCTTCGACACTGCGCGCCAGACCCTCCACATCTCCGCTGACAGTGCGTGTCAGCGCAGCAGACACCACCGCAGCTCCGGCTTCGCGCAACGCGGCGGCAATCGAATCGGCGCGGGACGCGTCCTCGGCACGAGGCACCAGGACCGTCCGCCCGTCCAGGGCGCGGGAGTCGGTGGACGCGCTCATGGCCGGACTTCGCCCGGAAGGTGCTCCACAGCCGATGCGGACAGATCGGCGATCCGAAAAACTCCCGCCGCCAGCAGATCATGCGCTAGGTCTCGCCCCAGTCGGTCCGCGTCCGCCGCGGCCCGGGCAGGGTCCTCACCGAGGTCGATGCGCCGATTCCGCAGAACCATCGCAGTCCCGTCGAGGGGCGCGACCCCTGCGACAAGGCGCAACGACCCGTCGACGAGGGCGGCGAGCGCACCGACGGGCGCGGCGCATCCTGCGCCCAGCGTCCGCATCACGGAGCGCTCCGCCTCGATGCTCAGACGCGAGGCCCCGTCGTCGAGAGCCTCCACCAGACGTGCGAGTTGCGGATCCGCGTCGTCGGCGATCTCCACGGCCAGCGCCCCCTGGCCGGCAGCGCTCAGCATCCGAGACGGATCGAAGAACTCGGTGATCGCCTCACTCAGCCCCAGGCGCCGCACACCGGCGGCCGCCACGATCACACCATCGACGTCCTCGCCGACCCGCGCGAGGCGGGTGGGCACGTTTCCACGGATGTCGACAATGCGCGCATCAGGCCGCAACAGCATCACCTGCGCGGCTCGGCGCACCGATCCCGTGGCGATACGGGGCGAGGCTGGAAGATCCGACAGTGCACGTCCCTCACGGCCGCACAGCACGTCGCGAGGGTCTTCCCGATGAGGTACTGCCGCGATGCGGATCCCTTCGACCGGGTCCACCGGCAGATCTTTCAGCGAGTGGACCGCCAGGTCGCATTCGCCCTCGCGCAGAGCCTCCCGCAGGCGTGCGACGAAGATCCCTCCCCCCTGTCGCCGCAGGGGGGACCGATCGATGTCCCCATGCGTGCGGATCTTCACCAGCTCGATCCGCACCGGGGCGCCTCGCGTCGCTCCGATCGCTTCGAGGCTCCGCGCCACCTGCGCGGACTGGACCATGGCCAGTTTGGAACCACGCGTCCCCAAGCGAAGGATCCGCGCCGGGCGCGATGCGGGGCTTTCGCCGGAGGAGGGCGCACTCGCAGCGACTTTCGTCACAGGCTCAGTTGCCATCCTCCACACCGGGTCGTCGGCCACGCGACGCCCCGTCGCACGAGCATGGGCCACCACCGCGGAGATTCCACTCCCCGACATCCACGCACCGGTCAGACCCACTCCGCCGCACCGTTCGACGGCCTCCACCAGCCGTGCTGCACGGACCCGATCGCGTGGGGTGAACGGCGGCAATGACCCGTCCCAGTGCACGATCCGCTGATCGATCAGGTCGCCGAGCCCCAGATCCACCCCAGTCAGGACCGAGACGTCGCACATCCACTCGCCGACATCGGGTGCCAGTGTCGCAGCCGAGACCCGTAAGACGTGGGCGCCCGGGCCATGGAGCCGGATCGCTTCTTCGCCCAACCAGGGCCACTTCGCCGACAGATGCGACAGCGCCCGTACGCCGACCGGTGCTCGAGACGTCGACGAGGAGGCGACCAACAGGCCCGACCCAACAGGGTGAGTGTCCAGCCCGCGTGCGCGCACCACCAGGAATCCCCGCGTCACCGGCGCGCCCGGGGACACCAGCACCTGCGCATCGACGCCCGGGACACCGCGCAACAGGCGTCCGGCAGCCTCCGGTGAGCAGGCGATGATCACTCGCGGCGCACTCACGACGGTGCTCTCACCGACCGGTGTCGGTTCGGAGGCCGGCGTCGGGCCACGTCGCGTCGGAGCGATCGTCACCTCCCAGGCACCCGATTCCTGTCCGCGACGCAGTTCCCGGGCACCGGTCCGCGTCCGCACCTGCCCACCCGCAGCCTCGATCGCGGTGACAAGTCGGTCGATCAGCCGGAACATCCCACCCTCGACCGACAGCGCGCCCGGATACCGTTCTCCGCGGGACCCGCCCCGGATCCGCGTCACCGCCCCGGCCAGCGAGCCGGTCTGGTCCATTGCCTCGCGGATGCCCGGCAGGACGGTGTCGACATCCTGGTTCTCGGGTTCACTGGTATGGATTCCCGCCACCATGGGCCGAACGAGACGCTCAAGCACGGCCTCGCCCATCCGTGCCCTGACAAGAGACGCCACGTCCGCGCAGCCGCGACCGACGCTCCGATCCATGTCCAGGTCCTCGGACGCACGTCGCGCGCCCTCTGTTCCGACCACCGCAGCGACGTCGGGCGCGGTCGGATCCGCCGGGATTCCCATCATCGAGTTCGCGGGAAAGGGATGAAGACCCCAGTGACGGCGCGCCGACCCGGGAAGCGGCGGCAGAAACACGCGAGCTCCCCCGCCCTGCGGCTCCACGACAGGCAGCCCGAGCTCTTCCGCCATCGCCCGCGTCTGCGTCCCCCGACCGGCAAAATCCTCCCCACCGAGGTCGATCTCCAGACCACCGACGCGCCCCGAGGCGATTCTGCCGCCGAGGTATCCCCGCGCCTCGATAAGAAGGGGACGCAGGCCGCGTCGCGTCAGTTCCCACGCCGCAGACAGTCCAGCGATGCCACCCCCGATCACGAGGGCGTCCGCTCGCGCGATGGTCGCAGCCGTCAGTTCGTTCATGGCGCTCATGCCTCGTGGGCCAAGCGGACGATGTGGGTGAGGACATCCGGGTCGGAGCTCGCCGGCACACCGTGTCCCAGATTGAGGATGTGCCCGGGCGCGGATCTTCCCCGTTCGATGACGTCGGCGACGTGGGCATCGAGGACCTCGCGGGGGGCGAATAGGTAGGACGGATCGATGTTCCCCTGCACTGGATCTCTCTCCCTGAGTATTTCTGACGCCGTGTCCAGACCAAGGCGATGATCGATTCCGAAGGCATCGCCTCCAGCCTCGCGAAGGGCCGGAAGAAGATCTGCTCCCACCACACCGAAATGGATCAGTGGAGCCCGGCGACGTGTCGTTGGAGAAACAACTTCAGAAACTCGGGAAATGATCATCGAAGAATAAGGCAGGACATACTTACTATAATCGGCAATTGACAATGATCCCGCCCACGAATCGAACAGCTGGACGACACACGCCCCGGCGCTCACCTGGGCCGCGATGAAATCACCCGTGATCATGGCACACCACGTCATGAGCCGCTCCCACGCGACGGGATCTGCATGCATCAGAGTCCGAGCCGAGAGATGGTCGCGCGAGGGACGCCCCTCCACCATGTAGGCCGCCAGAGTGAAGGGCGCACCACCGAAGGCAATGAGCGGTGTCCATGCCGTCCCCACCGGAGCTCGGAGACGATCGACCACTCCGCTCACGGCTCGAGTGATGGCCTCGAGTCCCGGACGCACCCGAACATCGGGATGCGCCGAATACAGGCATTCCACCGCCGCCCGGTCACGCACGGGTCGACGCAGAACCGGGCCCGTTCCCGGCTCGATCTCCACGTCGACGCCGGCCAGCCGCAGGGGGCACATGATGTCGGAGAAGAGAATCGCGGCATCCACTCCGTGGCGGCGAACCGGCTGCAGGGTCGCCTCGATGACAAACCCCGGATCCACACAAGCGTCCAGCATCGTCAGGCCACTACGAGCGCGCAACGCTCGGTACTCCGGCAGCGATCGACCCGCCTGCCGCATAAACCACACGGGAGGGCGTGCCGTCCCGCTCCCGTCGAGCGCGCGCAGCAGCAGTGGCTCATCGGGCCCCCGCCCGACCGGGGGATTGTCGACTCGTCCATCGTTTTTTCCGACAAGAATGTCAGATCGTTTTCCGAATCGGGCGTCAGATCCTTTTCTGGAGTCAGCGTCAGAAAACGTCTTTCGGAGTCTCATTTCCGACCGACCGCTCTTTTCGACCATGCCCCTATGGAAATCGACCTCAACATGCCTGTCAAATCGCAGGATCCAGCAATTGGAGAATGACAGTGAGCGGTGGTTGAATGAACGACATTGTGACAATTCATGTTTTCACGGTCGATCACGTGGACCAAGGACTCGAGGCCGTCGCTCACGCCTCGGCCGCTGTCGATGCCGTCGGCCGGTCGCTCGAAGAAGATCCCGCCGTGGTGGGGTTCTTCGTGTTGTCCACCTGCAACCGGGTCGACATCTACGTCGACCTCGCCAACGACGGTGCCTCGGCCGTTCCCGCGAAGACCGGCCCCGCCCTCGGCCCGACAACGCGACATCGAGAGGGCGCCGCTGCGATCCGCCGCCTGTTCCGCACGGCCTCCGGCCTGGACTCGTTGGTGGTCGGCGAGCGCGAGATCGCCGGTCAACTCCGCCGAGCCACAGCAGCGGCCCGCCAACGCGACACGCTGTCCCCAGCGCTCGCCCGAGCAGCCGGTCGAGCCTCAGCGGTCTCACGCCGCATCGATCGAGAGGTCGGGCTCTCCGGCACCGGTCGATCCGTCGTTGCAGCAGGACTGGACCTGATGGCGTGTCACCTACCCACCTGGACACAGTGCCACGCACTGCTGTTCGGAACCGGGTCCTATGCAGGAGCGGTCGTCACACGCCTACAGAGCTTGGGCGTCCGGCACATCCGAGTGCATTCCGCATCGGGACGCGCCGAGGTCTTCGCACGTGGACACGGTATTGACGCCCTCACGGCGAGCGACCTTCCCGATGCTCTCACCGAGTCCGACCTCGTCGTGGCCTGTCGAGGAATCGGAGTACCGGTTCTGACGGATTCACTGGTGAACCAGGCACTGGCTCGGCGAGGCCCCGACCGGGCAGCCCTGGCCATCCTGGACCTCTCACTCACCGGCGACACCGCTCCCTACACGGGGTCTCCCGGGGTCTTCCGCATGGGACTGAGCACCATCCAGCACCTCGTTCCCCCTGCCGATCATGCGCGCACGGACGAGGCAGCGAAGGTCGTCGATCAGGCGGTCGCCGACTTCTGCCGAGACGAGCGCGCCCGAAACATCGACGCTGCGGTGCTGGCCCTGCGCGAACACGTCGGGGCGATCGTGGAGGACGAGATCGCGCGCCTGCGTCCACGCCACGAACCCTCCGTCGGACAGGAACCGGACGCGATCCCCGTCGACCAGGTTCACCGAGCACTCCGCCACGTGGGAGCACGGCTCCTGCACACGACACTGACGCAGGCCCACGAGGCCGCACGCAACGGCCAGACCGCGCGATACATGGAGGCTCTGAGCCTCGTGATGGATGTCCGCCCGCAGGACGCCAAATCCGACCGGCTAAAGTGACAGGACAACCACTCACTCGAAGGGACTATCGATGGCCCCCCTCGCAGCGACACCGGATCACCGACCACCGCAGGCGACCTCGGCCCCGCCGCTCCCCGAACCACCCGCCCTCGCTGTGCGCGGCCTCGTCAAGGTCTTCGACAATCTGATCGCCGTGGCCGACCTGTCCCTGGACATCCCCACCGGTTCCTTCTATGGGATCGTCGGCCCCAATGGCGCAGGCAAGACCACGATGCTGACCATGGCGACCGGCCTGCTCACCCCGGACCGCGGCACCGCATACGTCCATGGGATCAACATCTGGGCGGAGCCGACGCCCGCGAAGAAGCTGCTCGGCGTCATGCCCGACGGGATGCGGCTGCTCGACAAACTCTCCGGCCCCGACTTCCTCACCCACGTCGGGATGCTCCGCGGGTTGGACCGCGAGACCGCCCGCTCGCGCACCACCGATCTGCTGAATGCCCTTGATCTCAGAGAGACCGGACGCACCCTGATCGCCGACTACTCGGCCGGCATGACCAAGAAGATCGCATTGGGCGCGGCACTCATCCACTCCCCCACGGTCGTCGTCCTCGACGAGCCCTTTGAGTCCGTCGATCCCATCTCCTCGTCGAACATCCGTCAGATCCTCCAGACCTTCGTCGCCTCAGGCGGGACAGTGATCCTCTCCAGTCACGTCATGGCTACCGTCCAGAAGCTGTGCACGCATGTCGCTGTCATCGATCACGGGCGCGTCCTCGTGGCCGGGACGACCGACGACGTCGCCGCGGGCATGGACCTCGACGATCGCTTCGCCCAACTGGTCGGCGGTCGCCACAACGACGAGGGGCTCCCGTGGTTGCACAGCTGATCCGGCTCAAGGCCCTGATGACATGGAATGGGATCAAGAGGCAGACCTGGGTCCTCGTGGTGACGATCCTCGGACTCCTGTGGGGACTGTCGATCGTGCTGAGTGCGTTCGCGGCCGTTGTCGGTATCGCAGCCTCGGGGCACACACAGGAGGCCGTGATCGTCCTGGTCCTGGCGGGCTCCTTGCTGATCGCCGGGTGGATCCTCCTGCCTATCGTCTTCGCCTCCCTGGACAACACCTTGGATCCGCGCCGCTTCGCGCCGTACACGGGACCCTCGCGCGGGCTCGCCCTCGGGCTGATCGCAGCGACCCCTGTCGGGTTGGGCGGTGTGTTCTCGACGCTGTTCGCCCTGCTCCCGACGGTGGCGTGGCTGGTCGGAGGCCAGCCGGTTGCCGCGATGGCTGCGCTGCTCGGAGCCGCCCTCGGGCTGGCAATCGCCTTCACGTGGGCGCGGGTGTCGACCACTTGGCTGGGCGCCCGGCTGAACGCGACGTCGGGGCGGCGCGACCTCGTCAATGTCGTCGCGACGCTGCTGTTCCTCGTTGTCCTCGCTCCGATGGGCCTGTGGATCCAACAGCTCACCATGTCCTACGACCCCGCATTCCTCACGAGGACGGCCGAGGTCGCCGGATGGACACCGATCGGTGCACCGTGGGCGATGGCACTGGCCATCGGACAGGGGCGGTGGGCGGTCGCGGCCGCACGGTTCGCGATCGCGCTGGCGACGTTGGCCCTCGGGTTCGGTCTGTGGCGGAGAGTCCTGCCCTGGGCGATGGCGGGGCGCGCGAGGTCGATCAGCCGCAAGGCCGAGGAAGCCCTGGGGGCCGGACGCCACCTCGTCGATCCCGACCGGGCCACGCGCGACCGAGTCCGAGACGCAGCCCCGACCTCCGGAAACGCGAACGCGAACGGTGGAACAGCGGGGCACCAACGCGCGAGCTCTGCTCAGCGTTGGTTCGGCGGTGTCGAGAAGTGGCAACACCTGGGCCTGTCGGCGCAGGCCGCCTCGCTGGCCCAGCGCACTCAGATCTACTGGCTCACGGATCCGAGGCTCTCGACAAGCCTGGCGGGACCGGTGCTCTTCACGGTGATGGCGATTGCCATGACACGAATCGCCGCGAACAGCTCTGGTTCAGCGCTGTTCTTCATGGCGTTCTCGCCGTTGATGATGGGCAGCATCATCGGCGCCCTCACGCAGTACGACTCGACGGCATTCTGGATCCTCGTCTCCTCCGAGATCCGAGGCCGGGACGAACGGCTGGGCAGGCTGGCCGGGTCGTTGGCGATCATGGCACCGCTGTTCGCCCTCTCAATGGTGGCCTGCGCGGTTTTCCTGCAGTTCGGTCCCATGACCATTCTTCACCTGTGTGCGGCCACCCTGGTCATCTTCGCCGTGTCCACCGGGATCGCCCTCGCCGTCGGAGCCCGCTGGGTCTATCCGGTGCAACCCCCGGGGATCTCGCCGCTGGCAACGAAAGGGACGGGCGACATGGCCAGCTCGATGGCCATCCAGATGGGCGAGTTCTTCGCCTCGATGGTCGCGGGTGCACCTGCGCTGACGCTGCTCGGGTTCTCGCAATGGGGATCCGTCCCCACCTGGATCTCACTGCCGGTCGCCCTCGTGTGGTCCGTGGGCTTCCTGTGGGGTGGCGTGGTCATCGGCGGACGTCTGTGGGACCGTCACAGCGTCGCAGTGCTCACGAAGATCCGCTCTTGGCCCGGCCACGCCCTCCGCGCCTGATCCGCTTCCTTGTCTTCTCTCTCCCCCCTCGCGAACCACGCCGTCCTTTCCCCGGGAGGTACGCCTCCTTCTGCGAGTGAGACACGTCCGCGCATGTCCGGAGCCGGCAATGCCGACGGGGCCTTCCCTCAGCTTCGGGCCGGACAGACTCAAGTCCCCGCCGGATGACGCCGACACGCTTCTGAGCGGGTGGGATGACTCACCCGGAGACACCAGCGCACGACCCTCGGCGTCGAGGCGGGATCTCGGAGTCGTCTGTACCGGATCTGAATCCCACCGCACGCACGGCCCTGGTCAGTGGGTGCCCTCGCCGGCGAGGCGCTCCTTGGCGTAGATCTCGGGGATGTGGCGCTCGAGATCATGCAGCTTCGACCAGATCACGATCTCGCCGGACTCCAGTGAAGCCGGAACGTCGATGATGCGTTGATTCGCCGAACCGCGGAACTGCAGCAACGTGTCCTTCATCCCCTGGATGAACCGGCCGTCGACCAGCACATCAACCAGGCTCAGCAGCTCCGCCTTGTCCGGTGTCTCCCCCGGGCGATGCAGTTCCTCCCACGTGTACCCGGTCCAGCACCAGATGTCCTTCTCGCGCCCGAACTCCGCCCGGATCCGACGCGCGAGCGGCACGAGGATCCCAGTGTTGAGCATCGGCTCTCCGCCGAGGAACGTCATCCCCTGGACGTAGGACTCGGCGAGGTCCGCCAGGATCTGGTCCTCAAGCGCCGACGTCCACTCATGCCCCGCACGGAAGTCCCAGATCGAGGAGTTCCAGCAGTGCTCGCATCGGAACGGACACCCGCTGACGTAGAGCGAACAGCGAATCCCCTCGCCATCCGTCATGAGGAAGCGCTTGTAGTCGGCGATCATGCTCGCGCTCATCCGGTCATCCCACTGCCCGGCGCGCGGATTGTTCGACCTGGCGTAGGGCACATCCGGACCTCGCTCGGCGGTTTCCCCCGCCGCGTAATCCCGCCATGGCGCGCATGCTGCTGACGAGGATGAAGCCGCGGTCATGACCATGCTCCCTTCATCGTGCCCACATCGCCGACGAGGGCGACCCCAGGGACCCGCGAATCAGCTCTTCGCGCCGTTCCACCACTCCTCGGAAGTGCCGTCGGGCAGGACGATCCGCCCGGTCTGACCCTCCATGTGCTTGACGCGGTGGGCGATCTCCTCGTGACGACCGTGGACCATGGGACGCTGGATCGGGTTGCCGAGGTAGCCGCAGGTCCGCTTCGTGACGTTGCAGGTCGACGGATCGTGGTTGCCGCACTCGGGGCACTGGAACCCCTCGTCGGTCGGCTCGAAGTCGCCCTCATAGCCGCACAGGAAGCAGTGGTCGATCGGCGTGTTCGTGCCCAAGTAGCCGATGCCCGCGCGGTACGCGAAGTCCCACACAGCTTCCAGCGCCTTCGGGTTCTGCTGGAGGGAGGGGAACTCGCAGTAGTGGATGAATCCGCCGGCCGCATAGTGCGGGAAGTCGCGCTCAAAGATCAGCTTCTCCATCGGGGTCGGACGCAGCCAGACCGGGTAGTGGAAGCTGTTCGTGTAGAAGTCGTGGTCGGTGACGCCCTCGATCTCGCCGAACTTGTCGGCGTCCAAGCGCGCGAACTTGTCGGTCAGGCTCTCCGCCGGGGTCGAGTACACGGAATAGTGGTAGCCCTCCGCCGCCTCCCACTGTTCGCACAGATCATGCATGCGCCGCACGATCGAGAGGGCGAATTCCTTACCGTCCTCGTCCCATGAATGGTCGCGCATCCAGTCCTTGCCGAAGAAGACGGCGGTCGCCTCGTACAATCCGATGTAGCCCAGCGAGATCGTCGAGCGAGAATTGGCGAAGAGGGTGTCGACGTCGTCGTGCGGGGCGAGGCGTCCGAAGGCTCCGTACTCGAACAGCGTCGGCGCGTTGATCGGCTCGGCCTCGCGGCACCGCGCAATCCGCACCTGCAGGGCGTGATGGGCGACTTCCATCCGTTCGGAGAAGATCCTCCAGAAGTGATCACGGTCCCCGTGCGACTCCAACGCGATGCGCGGGATGTTGACGGTGACGACGCCGAGATTCATGCGTCCGTCCTCGACATCCTCACCGGTGACAGGATCGATCCAGCTCTGCAGGAAGGAACGACAACCCATCGGTGCCTTGAAGGAGCCGGTCAATGCCACGATGTTCTCGTAGAAAAGAACATCGGGGTACATCCGCTTCGTCGAGCATTCCAACGCGAGCTGCTTGAGATCGTAGTTGGGGTCTCCGGGATCAGCGTTGATGCCGTGTTTGATTGTGAAGACGAGCTTCGGGAAGATCGCTGTGTGCCGCTCGGCGCCGAGCCCCCGAATCCGGTTGAGGAAGATCGCGCGCTGGATCTCGCGAGCGAACCAGGAGGTCCCCAGGCCGAATCCGACCGTGACGAACGGGGTCTGGCCGTTGCTCACGCGGTTGGAGTTGATCTGGTACTCCATCGTCTGCATCGCGTCGTAGATCGCCTTGCGGGTGAGGATCTTCGCGTAGATCTCGCGCAGCTGGACCAAGCGGGGCGCATCCTTGTCGAACGCGACGTCGACAGGAAGGGGCTCACGTTCCTCAAAGTGGAGCCACCCGGGCTCGCGCGCCTTGAGCGCCTCGACGACATGCTCGGCGACGGACACCTCGACATCGTCAGGCAGGACGACGGTGGACATGTCGAGGTTCTTCGCGTAGTCCATGCGAGCGTAGCGCTCGAGCATCTCGTCGCAGCGGTTGACCGTCTGGCCACCGTACTGGCATCCGGCGACGTCCTTGATGATCTGGGTGATCTGGGTCGTCGCGGTCTCGATCGAGCGCGGGGAGTCCATCAGGGCATTGCCGAGGACGAATCCGTGCTCGAGCATGTTGCCGAAGTCAGGCAGCGAACAGTTCGTCATCGCCGTGAAAGGCGAGTAATCGGCGTCGTGAAAGTGGATGTCGCCCTTGAGGTGGGCGTTGGACACGTCGGCCGGCAGCATAGAGAGCGCCCGGGCCTTCGAGACCGCCCCCGCGAGCAGGTCGCGTTGGGTCGCGTAGACGTCGGAGTCCTTGTTGGCGTTCTCGTTGATCAGGCTCTTGTCACCGCCGGTCAGTCGAGCGACGGCCTCGTTGACATCGGTCGCCTTGGTGCGCGCGATCTCCCGATCCAGACGGGTCGCCGCATAGGCCTGGGCGACGTCCTCCGCTCGAGCCTCGACGAGGGCGGCCTCGACCAGGGACCGAATGTGGGAGACCGAGGTGGTCGGAAGTGTGGGAAGAGTAGGACTGACCGACGCGCTCGCCGTCAGTTCCGACTCGACATCTTCGGCGATGCGGATGATCATGTCCTCGGCGATGCGATCCAGCGGATGCCCGGCGTCGACAACGGCCGCGCTCACGGACGCGATGACCTTCGAGGATTCGAATGCCACGGTCCGTCCGTCTCGCTTCTCGACGGTGAGGGCCCTCACCGGAGAAGCCTCCCGCTCCTGAGCCAGTTCCACCAGCATTCCGAGTCTCCTCCCCGTCGCAGACACGACATCTAGTGCCGATCACGTCGACGGACCCAATATATAGGGGTTCGAGGGCGGATTGTTGCATTGACTTCCGGCGTCGGGTGGGTGTGGGAATCGAGGCCTGCGAGCGGGTCGGCCGCGGCCGCACGATCTGGCTGATTGCCACGGGTCGCGGGTGCGTCCGGGACAGGTATGAGATCTTCGCCTGCGGCGTGTCGCACCCAAAGGAACCGCAGAACTCCTCGCGTCTACTCGAGCTTCTCGGACAGCTCCATCCAGAGGTCCTCGAGACGGGATTTCTCCGCCTCGGCGTCGCGCAGCTCGTCGGAGAGACCGGCCAGACCCGGGTAGTCGGCCGGGTCATGCGACGCCATCCGTCCCTCGATCGCCGCCACCGTCGCCGAGGCACGGTCCAGCTTGCGCTCGGTCGCATTGAGTCCACGGCGAGCGTCCCGCAACTCACGCCCCGACAGGCCCGGCTCGCCATCACCGCCCTCGGCGACCGGCACCCCGTCGGACGTACTCGGCGCGCCGGCCGGAGACCCGCTCGCCTCCGATCGTTTCGCTCGCCCGAGGCCGCCCTCGCCGGCGGCCCGCAGCTGCAGATATTGCTCGACCCCGCCGGGCAGGGCCTGAACCGTGCCGTCACCGAGCAGGGCCACCTGGTGGTCCGTCACACGCTCCAGCAGATACCGGTCATGCGAGACGACGACCAATGTGCCCGGGAACGTGTCGAGCAGGTCCTCCATCATCGCCAGTGTGTCCGTGTCGAGGTCGTTCGTCGGCTCGTCCAGCAGCAGCACGTTCGGCTCGGCCATCAGCAACCGCATGAGCTGCAGCCGCCGACGCTCTCCTCCGGAGATCTCGGAGATTCGCGTGAAGGACCGATCACGTGTGAAACCCATCCGCTCCGTCATCTGGGCGGCGGTGACGTCCCTGCCGTCGACGACGACCACGTGGGCGACCTCGTCGACCGCCTCGACGACCCGGATGTCACCCAGGGCGTCGAGCTCGTGGGTGTCCTGGGACAGTGTCGCGACCTCAACGGTCTTGCCCCGCTTGACCCGACCGGACGTCGGCTCCAGGTCCCCGCGCAGCAGACTGAGCAGCGTCGTCTTGCCCGCCCCGTTGACTCCGACGATGCCGACGCGTTCTCCGGGCGCCAGCCGCCACGTCACATCGTCGAGGACGCGCAGGGGTGATCCGTCCTCGCGGGTGAAGTCCACCGTGACGTCCTCGAGGTCGAGGACCTCCTTGCCCAGTCGAGCGCTCGCCATCCGCACGAGCTCGACGGTGTCGCGGGGAGCGGGGACATCCTCGATCAACGCCTCAGCCGCTTCAATGTGGAACTTCGGCTTCGAGGTCCGCGCGGGAGCACCCCGCTGGAGCCACGCGAGTTCCTTGGTCAGCAGATTCGACCGCTTCTGCGCGACGACGCCAGCCTGGCGCGCCCGTTCGGCCCGGGCCAATGTGTAGGCAGCGTACGAGCCGTCATAGATCTCGACGTGGCCGGGGATCTGCGGCCTGGGCCCACCCGGATCGACGCCGGGGACGACCTCCCAGATGTGCTCACACACGGCATCGAGGAACCAGCGATCGTGGGTGACGACCATCAGGGCGCCATTCGCGCCGGGGCGCGCGAATCGCTCCCGCAGATGGTGGGCCAGCCAGGCGACGCCCTCGACGTCGAGGTGGTTGGTCGGCTCGTCGAGCGCGACGATGTCGGAGTCCGCGGCAAGCACGTGCGCCAACGCCACCCGGCGACGCTGCCCGCCGGACAGGCTCCCGACCCGCGCCTCGAGGTCGATGTCGGCGAGCAGCCCGGCATGGACGTCACGAATGCGCGCATCCGACGCCCACTGGTAACGCTCGAGGCCCGGGTGGACAGCGTCGACGACGCGTCCATCCGGATCGAGATGGTCGACCTGGTCGAGGACGACGACCCGGACACCGTCGCGTCGGGTGATGACGCCCTCGTCGGGTGCCTGTTCACCGGAGACGAGTCGCAGGAGCGTCGACTTGCCCGCGCCGTTCGGTCCGAGGATCCCGACCCGGGAGCCGTCCTCGACGGAGACCGTCACCTCGGACAGGAGTTGGCGCGATCCCGCCAATGCTCCGATCGACTGCGTCCCCAGCAGATGTCCCATCAGTAACGATGCTCCCCCATGATTGTCCGTCCGACGGTCCGCCGGCATTCAGGCTCTTTCAGTCCAGGCTCGTCCGGTCGGTTCCCGGATCCCTCGGACAACGCGCCACGCGGCTCACTCAGTGCCCTCCGACTCACACCGAGCACCCGCTGCGGGCCCCCGCGTGATGAGGACGTCCCCGGCGTCCGAGGCCTGTGACCACGCATCCGCCAGCGCACGAGCGGCCCCCTCGGTCGCCACGAGCGCCGCCACGCTCGGCCCGGACCCGGAGAGCACGACGTCGAGCGCGCCCATCTCCCGTGCCGCTCGCGCGACATCAGCCAGTTCCGGGCGCAGCCGGAAGGCGACCGTCTCCAGGTCATTGACGAGGGCGCCCGCCAGCTCGTCGGCTCCTCCCGTCAGGCGACGCAGCTCGGCCTCGCCGGGTTCCACCAACACGGGCCACGTTCCTGTCGGCCCGCCCGCATCGTCGAGGGCCGCGAAGACCTCCGGCGTGGACAAACCCCGCTCGGCAGTCATGACCACCCAGTGGTGGAGCCATCGCTGGTCCTGCGCATCCACGAGGACGCGCATGTGGTCACCGCGTCCGGTCCCAAGAGCGATTCCGCCGACAAGGCAGGCGGGGACGTCCGCGCCGAGTGTGCGCCCGACGGCCTCGAGCTGGTCTCAGGCCAGTCCCAGCTCCCACAGCTCGTTGCAGGCGACGAGGGCGGCTGCCGCGTCTGCCGACCCACCGGCCATGCCCCCGGCGATCGGAATGCGCTTGTCGACGTGGATCGCGACACCGGCCGACGTGTTCGCCCAGGGGCCCGCGGCCGCGAGCCGTTGCAGAGTGCGAACTGCCCGCCCAGCCAGATTCTGGTCCGGTGGCAGCGCATCGATCTGCGTCGAGGCCTCTCCATCCCGTGTTCCATCCGCCCGCCACACATCAGTGGTCACCCGGATGCCCGGGGCACGCGCCGTCCGCACGCTGACGGTCTCCCACACGTCGAGCGCCTCAAAGACACTGACGAGCGAGTGGTAACCGTCGGCAGCGGGTTCACCCACATGCAGCGTCAGATTGATCTTGGCCGGCGCCGTGGCGATGACCTCACGCATGCGCGACGTCCTCCGGAGCGTTCAGTGCGGGCAGTGTTCCCTCGGCCCGTGCCCGCAGGAGCTGGCGTCCCAACTCGACGAATTGATCGATACCGAGGGTTTCTCCCCTCGCCCCCGGATCCACCTCTGCGGAGACCAACAACGCCTGCGCGTTGTCGGCGGACCCGGCCCACTGGCGCAAGGCCGCCCGCAGGGTCTTGCGTCGCTGACCGAAAGCCACGTCGACGACCTCGAAGGTCGCGGCACGCAGGGCCTCGTCGCCGCGGGGAGCCGGTCCCCGGCGCAGGCGGACCAGCGCAGAGTCGACATTGGGAACCGGCCAGAAGACGCTGCGGCCGATAGTCCCCGCGCGATCGACCTCGCCGTACCACGCGGCCTTGACGGAGGGAATCCCGTAGGTGCGCGACCCAGGACCCGCGGCCAGCCGATCGGCGACCTCCGACTGGACCATGACCAGGACATCACTCAGCGAGGGAAGAGCCTCGAGCATCGACAGGAGGACCGGCACCGCCACGTTGTAGGGCAGATTGGCGACGAGACGGGCCGGCGCGGACCAGTCGACACCGAGATCATCGACGCTGCCGATCCGCAGCGCATCGGCAGTCACCACGTGAAGGCGACTCTCGGCCTCGGGCATCCGTGCCCGCACGGTCTCGGGGAGGGCACGAGCCAGGACCGGGTCGATCTCGACGGCACACACACGGGCCCCGGCCTCGAGCAACGCCAACGTCAGGGAGCCCAGACCCGGACCGACCTCGAGGACCTCGTCGCCCGGCTCGACTCCCCCGGCACGCACGATCCGACGCACGGTTCCCGCGTCATGGACGAAGTTCTGGCCAAGAGCCTTGGTCGGACGGACTCCCAGGGCCTCAGCGATCGTCCGCACCTCGACCGGTCCGAGCAGGCCGATCGACGACGGCTCCATCTGGGTGGAGACCGTCGAGTCTTGTTCGCGCGCGGCGCGTCGACGCGAGGGTCTGGGGGATCGGGTCACGCCGGAAGTCTAGTGGAGACGGACTGCGTGGCTTGCGCGCGCGCCATCGGCAGGTGAATCACCACTCCGGCTCAGTACCAGCCCGTTGAGTTCGAGTGGGATAGGGCACCGCAGGGAGTGCCGTATCGGCCGGAGATGTAGCCGAGGCCCCAGGTGATCTGGGTGGCGGGGTTCGTCCGCCAGTCGGAGCCTGCCGAGGCCATCTTCGATCCCGGCAGCGCCTGAGGGATCCCATAGGCGCCGGAGCTCGCGTTCGAGGCGGACGGGTTCCAGCCCGACTCTCGGTTCCACAGGCTGACGAGGCACTGG
>JAATFD010000029.1 GCA_015655375.1 Actinomycetales bacterium | reverse complement strand
GACGTAGGGCATGCGCGGCGCGGTCGACATCTGGGTACAGTGCTCGACGACGCGGCGAACCTCGTCGACGCCGGAGAAGTCGATGCCAGGGTCGATCCCCTGGCTGAATAGGTTGAGGCCCAGCGTCACGAGGTCGACGTTGCCGGTGCGCTCCCCCTGGCCGAGCAGGCATCCCTCGATACGGTCGGCTCCGGCCAACATCGCAAGCTCGGCGGCAGCGATGCCGGTGCCCTGGTCGTTGTGAGGGTGGACCGACAAAGCGACGTGATCGCGATGCGACAGGTTCCGCGACATCCACTCAATCTGATCGGCGTAGACGTTCGGCGTGGCACGCTCGACCGTGGCTGGGAGGTTGAGAATGATCTCTCGGTCGTGCCCGGGCTGCCAGACGTCCATCACTGCCTCGCAGATCTCGAGGGCGAAGTCAGGCTCCGTGTCGACGAAGATCTCCGGGGAGTATTCGAATCCGAAGACTGTGTCGTCATCAAGGAGTTTCTCGGCATGGGCAATGACATCGCGAGCGCCAGTGACAGCGAGCTCGACGGTCTGCGCCTTGTCGGCGTGGAAGACGAGGTCGCGGAACAACGGCGAGGTCGCATTGTAGAGATGGACCGTGGCGCGAGGAAATCCCGCGATGGATTGGACCGTGCGCTCGATGATCTCGGGACGGGACTGGGTGAGGACGGAGACAGTGACGTCTTCGGGAACGACCTCGTCGTCAATCAGGGAGCGAACGAAGTCGAAGTCCGTCTGCGAGGCCGCGGGGAATCCGATCTCGATCTCCTTGTAGCCGAGGCGCACCAGCAGGTCGAACATTTCGCGCTTGCGGGCCGGGTCCATTGGCTCGATCAGCGCCTGGTTGCCGTCGCGAAGATCGGTGGACATCCACCGTGGCGCGTGGGTGACCCGTTCGTCCGGCCAGCGCCGGTCGGGCAACGAAATCGGATTGATGTCGAGGAACGCGCGGTATTTCGAGACGGGCATTCCGGAGGCGCCGGGAGTGGGAACGTGTGCAGTGGTCTTCATCGGGGTGCTGCTTTCTGTGTCGGCTTCAGGACCCACGGTCCGTGGCCGGGGTGCGACAAACACCGCGACGAGGATCCGGCCTTGTCAGGCCTCGTCGCGGCACAGAAGCAGCAGGTGCACCATCCGCATGACGTTCAACGTAGGCGAGGGCGCCGTTCCCTCGCAAATCGGATCACGTCCTGGACGCATGCGGACGGTCGGGCATCGGAACACGCATCGCCTCGAAACCGGAGAGACCGAGCGGCTCAGTCGTCCTCGCCTCAGGGTCGTCGGTGTCCCGATGCCAGTCGAAAACCAGATGAGTCTCCGTGGAAGCGACCGCCGGATCGGTGCTGAGCCGGGAGGCAACCAGATCTCGCAACTGCTCCGGCGAGGTCGTCACGACGTGGATGAGAAAGTCTGTCTGACCGGCCAGGAAGAAGATCTCCAGGACATTGGGAAGCTCGGAGACCGTGCGCGCATAGGACGTGATCGCCGGACGCGCCTGGGGACGCAGGCGCACGGAGATCAGGGCATGCAGGGGCAGTCCGAGTCCGGCGAGGTCGACATCGGCGTGGGCGTGACGCAGGAGGCCCCGCTGGCGCAGACTCTTGACCCGCGCCAGCGTCGTCGAGGCCGAGACATGGAGCTTCTCCGCGAGCGCGACGTTGGTGATGTCGGCGTCGCAGTACAGCTCCCACAGAATCTGCTCGTCAAGGCCGTCGAGTTCCTCGGGGCGAATTTTCCCCGGGACAGGATGACTGCGGCGGGTTGGACGCGTTGAATCCACGCTTCTCCTCTCCGATGAACACACAAAGCTCAGGTATGCCTCAAGTAAAGCACTGCCGTTCCTACTCTCGCATCGTCCGATCATTCCCCGTTCCGGAAAGGCCCTCTCGATGAACATCGGAGTCCCGGCAGAGATCAAGAACCACGAGTCCCGCGTCGCGCTCACCCCGGCCGGCGCCCACGAACTGACGCTCCACGGCCATGACGTCCTCGTTGAGGCGGGGGCCGGGCTGGGCAGCGGAATCTCCGACGCGGACTTCACCGCGGCCGGATCCACGCTGGGCTCCGCCGATGATGCCTGGGGCGCCGACCTGGTTCTCAAGGTCAAGGAGCCCGTTGCCGAGGAGTATGCACGCCTGCGTAACGACCTCACACTGTTCACGTACCTTCATCTGGCTGCCGACGAGGCGCTGACAGACGCCCTGTTAGAGGCGGGAACGACCTCGATCGCCTACGAGACGGTCCAACTCGACAGCGGGTTGCTTCCCTTGCTCGCGCCGATGAGCGAGGTTGCCGGACGCATGAGCGTCCTCGTCGGCGGCTACCACCTCCTGGGAATCTCCGGCGGACGCTCCGTCCTTCTGGGCGGGGTGCCCGGGGTCCGCCCGGCGAAAGTCACCATCATCGGAGCCGGGACCGCTGGGTTCAATGCGGCCAGTCAGGCCGTAGCTGCAGGAGCTGATGTCACAGTCCTCGATCTGTCGCTGCCCCGCCTGCGACAGATCGACGCGCTGTTCCAGGGCGCCGTGACGACCGTCGCATCCTCCACCTACGAGGTCGCCCGCGCCGCCCGTGAGTCTGATCTGATCATCGGAGCGGCCTTGATCCCCGGTGCCACGACGCCGACGCTGATCCCTCACGATCTGGTCACTGAGTTGAAGCCCGGCTCCGTCCTGGTCGACATTGCCATCGATCAGGGAGGCTGTTTCGAGGACTCCCACCCCACGACGCATGACGATCCGACATTCCGCGTCGGGGAATCGGTGTTCTACTGCGTCGCGAACATGCCGGGGGTGGCGGCGGGAACCTCAACCCCGGCCTTGACAAATGCGACCCTGCCCTATGCCGTCGCCCTGGCCGACCTCGGGGGGCCGGCCGCAACCTCAGCCGACCCGGCTTTGGCACGCGGATTGACCACTGTGGGAGGAAAGATCGCCAGTCCAGCAGTGGCCTCCGTGTACCCGGACAAGCCGTCCGTCGCGCAGTGAAGCCTCCGCGAGGCGCTTTCCGCTGGTGGTGAAGTACGCCGTGTCCGGACCGCGAAGCACGCCGCCTTTCGGCCTCGAGACGCGTTCGGTGGCGAGGTCGAGGGCGATAGCGGCCCCGATGGATCGAGCCAACCGACCAGGGCGGTCACGAAGCCCACGAATGCTCACGAACACAGAGCTGCTGACCCGACGAGACTGGCGAGACCCACCGTTCCTCAATGGAGTGGGGGTTGCTCACTGGCTGTGGCGATGACTCCCACTCCTGCTCAATGGATCGACAGTTATGACCCACGATCCATTGAGTGCGCGTGGGAGTCATCAGCGATGGCCCGTGATCGTCGGGGCGAAGACCGTTCTGGTCGGCACTTTCACCTGTTGTCCACCGCCATGGCCTTCGATGTCAGGCATGCCTCGCGGTCCAAACACGGCGTGCCCCGGCGCGGAGGCGTCAAAGGCGGACGGGGATCGACCTCGGGCCGAATGAACCCGCGTGGGCATCGAATCGGCCGGGCAGGATCGACCCGCAGGTCGCACAGGTGCCCTCGGGCGTCAGTCGGTCGGCAAGGATCGTGTACCAGTCCCGCTCGATCAGTTTCTCCCCACAGACGGCGCACCGCGTGAGCTCGCCCTCGGGATCGTGGATGTTGCCCGTGTAGACGAAGTGCAGACCCTCCTCGAGGGCGAGGCCGCGCGCCCACCGCAGCGTCGAGGGAAGAGTAGGTGCGACGTCACGCATCCGATGATCCGGATGGAAGGCCGACAGGTGGAGCGGCACATCCGGGCCGAGTTCACGCCGGATCCAGGCGAACTCCGCGCGCAGTTGGGCCTCGTCGTCGGTGAAACCGGGGATGACCAGCGTCGTCAGCTCCACCCAGGTCGATCCTTCTGCCACGACCCAGGCGATCGTGTCGAGGATGTCGGCCAGGTGCGCGCCGGTGATGTGCCAGTAGAAGTCCTCGGTGAAGCCCTTGAGGTCGATGTTCGTCGCATCCATCGGAGCGAAGAATTCCGCACGCGCCTCGGGCGAGATACACCCTGCCGTCACGGCCACCGTCCGCACACCGGCCTCGTGGCAGGCACGGGCCGTGTCGATCGCGTACTCGGCGTAGACGATCGGATCGTTGTAAGTGAAGGCGACCTGAGGGACGCCCCGCTCCATCGCGGACTGAGCGATCATCTCTGGTGTTGCCCGGACCGCCAGACGATCCCAGGTCCGGGCCGCAGAGATCTCCCAGTTCTGGCAGTAGCGGCACCCGAGGTTGCACCCGGCCGTTCCGAAGGACAGCACGGCGGTACCCGGATGGAAGTGCGCCAGCGGCTTCTTCTCAATCGGATCGAGGCAGAACCCGGAGCTCCTCCCCCACGTCGTCAACCGAATCTCGCCACCGTGGCGTTCCCGCACGAAGCAGTATCCGCGCTGGCCCTCGCGCAGACGGCACCTCCTCGGACACAGGTCGCATTGGATCCGGCCATCGCGAAGCGCGTGCGACCATCGCCCCGCGACGTCCGCCTCCGCCCCCAGCGCCGGTCCCGCACCCATGATCAGTATCCCGGTTCGGCCCAGGACTCAACGGTGTAGGTCTCGATGCGCACATCGTCGTCCCACCAGTCGGCGGACAGGCCCGCCTTGAGTTTGAGGTGCGTGAGGAATTCCGCGGGGTCCGACAGCTCCTCCCACACCTGGGGCAGGAACGTCGCCCGGATCTGCGGACCCGATTCCAGGACGACACCGTCGCGACCCGGCACCAACGCCGAAAGCACCGACTCCTCGGAGGCGTGGGGCAAGGGCACCCGCCCGGAGAGCACCGACACTTCGAGGAGGACCTCGGCAAGCTCTGCCTCCGACAGAGGTGGGAATCGCGGGTCGTGCACGGCGGCGGCGATCGCGTTGTGGGCGACGTCCTCGACGAGGGCGCGATGCGCCGTCAGTGTGCCGATGCATCCGCGCAGCGCACCTTGCTCCCGCACGGACACGAAGCTGGCCCCCGGGGCGAGCAGCCACGAGGGACGCGGTTCTCGTGCGGCCAGGTCCCCGACGGGGATCTGCGAGGTTGTCGTCCCCGCCAATCGAGTCTCGATGGCCGCTCGAGCCACGGGAAGCAAGCGGCCTCCGGCATCAGAGGGAAGAGTCATGGTTGGTCTCCTCGACGATCAATGCCGCGTACCCGACGACGCGGTCCTGGTCCCCGGAAATGTCACCGGAGTTGTGGGAGCCCAGCAACCGAGGGGTCAGACCCCGTCGGGCACAGACCTCAAGCAGACCGCCCAGCGGGCTGGCCCCGCAGGCTCTCTCGGGGTCCACTGGTCGCTGAAGATGGACGATGCGGCGAAGGGTCTCCGCATCGCGATCACGGGCTTGGTCGGCATGCAGATAGTGGGACAGGTCCGTCGACACGGCGATCACTGTGCCCGGCCGGTCCCAAAGTGCTTCGATGATGTCGCCGACCTGCGCCGGGTCGGCAAGCCCGACGTTGAGAGGAACGAATTCCACATCCCCCAGGACCCGTTGGACGAAGGGCGCCTGGACTTCGATCGCGTGCTCGGAGGCGTGGGTCAACGCGTTGACGGTGACCGGCAGGTCCAAGTCGCGGGTCACCCGCAGGACGTCTTCGGTGGGAACGCGCAGGTCACCCAGGGGCGTCGCGAATCGGTCGCATCCGGGAAGGGCAACTCCGCGGATCGCGACGCGGTGGGTCGGCCCGAGGACGACGACGCGTGTGATCGTTCCGCGTCCGCAGGCCAGTGTCTGCCATCCGAGCGCGGAAAGATCACCCGACCAGCGCCATCCGGCGTGGGGAACGATGAGCGCGCCAGGATGACCCGACGACGACGCGGACCCCACAGATGGGTCGACCCCGTCCAGCCGAATCTGGGCGCGCGCAAGCAGCGCATCGGCCGTCTCACGAACCTCGACAGGCTCCGAGGGGTAGAAGAACCCGGCAACGGCGGGAGGACGCCTCGCGCGCACGACTGATTCCGGCATCGGTTCCACCTCCCCTTCGGATCCCGGCGCAGCGGCGTTCCACCCCTTCGATAGGACTGGGATCCAGTGCAGAGCCTAGTCCGCAGTGTGGTCGGCGTCACTGGGGGGATGTCCCTGATTAGAACCCCAAGCGGCCCAGCATCTTCGGGTCGGACTGCCAATCCTTCGCGGTGCGCACGTGGAGGTCCAGATAGACCCGGCGTCCCAGCATCTCCTCGATCTGGGCACGCGACCGCGTCCCGACGTCACGCAGGCGGGACCCCCGTTTGCCGATGATGATCGCCTTCTGCGAATCGCGCTCGACGTAGAGATTGACGTGAACGTCCAGCAGTGGAGGGTTCTTCTGGCCGGGGAGAGGCTCCCGTTCGGTGATCTCCTCGACCTGGACGGCCAGGGAGTGGGGCAGCTCGTCGCGCACGCCTTCCAGAGCGGCCTCGCGCACGTACTCCGCGATGAGGGTGTCTCGCGACTCGTCCGTGATGTCACCGTCCGGGTAGAGCGGCGGGGAGAGCGGAACCAGATCGACCAGGACGTCAGCGAGCTCGCCGATCTGCTTCCCATTGACGGCGCTGACCGGGACGATCGCCGCCCACTCCCCCATGCGATCAACCTCGAGGAGGTGCTTGAGAAGCCGTTCACGACTGACCAGATCCGTCTTGGTGACGACGGCGACCTTCGGGGCGCGGACCTCGTGCAGTTCGCGAGCAATGAAACGGTCGCCGGGTCCGACGCGCTGGTCGGCCGGCAGGCAGAAGACGACGACGTCGACCTCGGACAGGGCCTCCCGCACCATCTCGTTGAGTCGCTTGCCCAACAGGGTGCGAGGGCGGTGGTATCCGGGGGTGTCGACGAGGACGAGCTGGGACTTCTCGGCGTGGACGATGCCACGGATGTTGTGTCGAGTCGTCTCCGGGCGGCCCGAGGTGATCGCGACCTTCTGCCCGACCAGCGCGTTCGTCAAGGTTGACTTCCCGACGTTGGGACGCCCGATGATCGTGACGAACCCAGCGCGGAAGTCCTCGGGAAAATCCGGGAGGACGAGGCCTGCACCCGCGTTGGTCTCCTCGCGCAGGCGTCGCAGGTCCTCCAGGTCCGAGGCCGCCTCGAGAGCGGCGTCCTCATCCGCCTCGTCCAGATCGGGGTCCTCGTCAGGACCGCGGCCGTCCTCGGGAGCGGGCTCCGCAACGACCCCCGCGGCGAGGGATCCCCCGAGCGCGGCCTCGTCCACATCCTCGGGAAGCTCGACCTCAATGCCGCCCTCCAAAGCATTGGGACCCGCCATCAATTCATCGTCACTGGGAAACCGCATCGGTGGGTCCCTCCTCCTGGGTGGTCGTGGATGGTTCGGAGTCCGTGCCGGTACCGGCAGCGCGCTCACCGTCGGGGGTGAGCGAGCACAGGATCGTGCCGACCTGACGGCGACGGCCGCTCGCTTCCTCAGCGACCATGTGAATACCGAGCAGGTCTCCCTCCGCGCCAGGCAGGGGAACCTTGTCGATGGCCTTTCCGAGCAGACCGCCCACCGAGTCGACGTCCTCGTCCTCGACCTCGAGACCGAGCAACTCGCCGAGCTCGTCGATCGGGAAACGCGCCGGGACCCGCCAGACTCCGGGCGACACCTTCTCGGGCTCGACGACGTTGTGATCGTGTTCGTCGGTCAGCTCACCGACGACCTCTTCCAGGAGATCCTCCAGAGTGACCAAGCCGGAGATCCCGCCATACTCATCGACGACGACGGCCAGGTGAAAGTGTTCATCCTGCATCTGGCGCAACAGATCGTCGGCCGGTTTCATCTCGACCGTGTACTCGGCAGGACGCATCATCTACTCCGCGACAAGGTCGACGTCATGCCCTCGCGTTTCCAGGCGTCCGACGACGTCCTTGAAGAAGAGGATTCCGCGCACATCATCGATGTCGTCGCCGACCACCGGGATACGCGAAAAGCCAGAGCGCACGAACAGACGCAACGCCTTGACCGCCCCCAGATCCGCGTCGACCGTGACCATCTCGGTGCGCGGGACCATCACCTCACGCACGAGGGTGTGGCCAAGCTCGAAGACGGAGCGCAGCATCTCCCGGTCCTCGTCCTCGAACCCCTCGGTCTCTCCGACCTGGTCGACCATCTCTCGCAGGTCCTCGGTCATTTCCTGGCGCGCCTCGGCCTCCGTCTGAGTGGGTTGCGGCAGCCAATTGCGCAGGAGCCGGATCAACGGATCACCGAGATGGGAAAAGCGGATCAGGCGCGTCGTCAGGCGAGCCTCCAGCAGGGCGACCGTCTCGGGGCGACGGGTCGCCACACGCAGTGGGATGACAGAGACGACCAGGAACTGCAGGAGACCGACGACCGCGATCGAGATCAGCGCGATCGCCCACCAGGGCAGGATCGGATGAACGAGTGCGAGGGTGAAGGTCACCGCGCCGACGACCTGAAAGAACGTCCTGATCCCGCGCAGAGTGAGGTTCGTGCGTTGTCGATGAGCGACGAGCCCCTCGAGAAGGCCTGCGTGACGCCGATCCTCCTCCACGAGGTCCTCGACCGTCGCACGTGACAGACGGGAGAGCGCCACCTCCATCGCCGACAGCGCGCCCGCGATCACCAGGGAGACCAGGCCGATGACGACCAAGACGGCCACAGGAGCGGTCTGGAAAAGTCCCGACTCCTGGGTCATCGTGACGCCAGGAAGGTCAGGAGAAGCTTGCGCTGGAGGGAGAACATCTCCTCACGCTCCTCCGCCTCTGCGTGATCGTACCCGAGCAGGTGCAGCATTCCGTGGGTGGCGAGCATCAGCATTTCCTCCGCCGTGGAGTGGCCGGCCTCGTGGGCCTGACGCTCCGCGACTTGCGGGCAGATGCAGATGTCACCCAGGGTGCCCTCCGGTGTGGGCCGGTCCTCTGTGCCCGGGCGCAGCTCATCCATCGGGAAGCTCATGACGTCCGTCGGCCCCTCGAGGTCGAGCCAACGCACGTGGAGCTGGGCCATCGGCTCCGCATCGATGAAGAGGATGTTGAGCTCTGCGCTCGTGGAGACATGCATATGCGCGAGCACCCAGTCGGCCAGCGCCGCGAACTCCGCCCCGTCGATCTGGTACTCGGTCTCGTTGACGACCTCTGTCACCGGTGACTGTCCCTTCCGTCGGATGTGTCCGGGGTGCGGCGCTGTGCCGGCCTCCCCACATGACGCGAGCGTCCCGAATGACGGGTCTCACGGGAATTCCTGACGTGTTGCAATCGAGTCTGACGCTCGTCCCAGCGCGAATAGGCGTCGATGATCTCCCCCACCAGGTGGTGACGGACGACGTCCGCACTGGTCAGATGACAGAACTCGATTCCTTCAACGCCGTCGAGGATGTCCTGGACGACCTGCAGGCCGGAGCGCTGCTCGCCGGGAAGGTCGATCTGGGAGGTGTCGCCCGTGACGACGACCTGGGAGTTGAACCCGAGTCGGGTCAAGAACATCTTCATCTGCGAGGACGTCGTGTTCTGCGCCTCGTCGAGGATGATGAAGGAATCGTTGAGCGTACGCCCACGCATGTAGGCCAGAGGTGCGACCTCGATCGTTCCCGCGGCCATCAGCTTGGGCAGCGCGTCCGCATCGAGCATGTCGCGCAGAGCGTCGTAGAGCGGGCGAAGGTAGGGATCGATCTTGTCGGTGAGCGTGCCCGGGAGGAACCCGAGGTTCTCCCCCGCTTCGACGGCCGGTCGCGTCAGCACGATGCGACGAACCTGGCCCGACAGGAGTCGGGCCACGGCCTGAGCCATCGCCAGGTAGGTCTTGCCCGTGCCCGCAGGACCGATGCCAAAGACAACTGTCGCCCGATCAATGGCCTCGGTGTATGCCTTCTGTCCGGGAGTCTTGGGTCGGATCGAATGACCACGCACGGAGAGGATCTCCTCGCCGGCGCGCTCTGCCATCGCCGCGGAGGTCAGGAGGGAGATCGCATGCTCGACAGAGGCGACGTCGAGGATCGTGCCAGTCTTCGCCAGATCGATCAGTTCGACGATCAGTTGGGCGGCCAGGTCGACGTCGGCCTCGGTGCCGGACAGGGTGATCTCACGCCCCATGACGATGAGGCGCACGTGAGGGAACCCGTGCTCGATGGCCCGCAGCACTTGGTCGGAGGCGCCTAACAGGGCAATGGGCTCAATGCCCAGTGGGATCGTCAGACGCCGGGTCGTTGCCACGACGCTGGGTACGGTCGGGTCACTCATACGATGCGCCCACACGCTCCTCCAGTCAGCCACTCGATTGATCCTGATGGAAGTCTAGCCGGATGTCCGCTGATCTCCCACGCCGAAGCACGCCGCCATTTCACCGCGAAGCACGCCGCTTTTGCGGGTCAAGACACGTTCGCCGACGAGGCCGGCCACTCTCCACGGCGGTGTCACCGCGTGTTGCATAGGACTGTCGCAGGTGTGTGCCGAAGAAACGAGGCACCGGCTTCAGTGATGACCGAGTTGGCCAACCGGTGCTCATTCAGCTGACAGGCATCCTGCCAGCACCTGCACCACCCACGAAAAAGCACCGTACGTTGTTCAGCACGATCGACCATCCTGAACCAGCCCAGGACCGAGTCGATCCCACCAGAACACGCGGAAAAAAGAAAGAAGGGGGACCTCACAAAACAGGAATACCTCGGGTCTCAGAAGTGGTGACGCATGACAAGCATGTCGTCATTTCAGCTCGCGGTGCAGGGTCTCTTCACTCCGAGACGCGTCGCCAGGATGACTACGTCCTCGTGCCACCCTATCGCGGACGGGTGGACAGTGGCCCCGGCGCAACTCACTCTGTCTCTTCGCTCAGCGGCGCCGACTTTGCAGGGGGCGTCACACAGTCGCAGGACGTGGGAAGCTCTCCGGTCAGGTAACGCTGAAGGGTCGGGGCCACAAAAGTGACGACGTCGTCGATCGACATCGAGGCAATGGGCTCGATGCGGCCGATCTTGCGCGCGAGCAAAAGACCCACGACCTGCGAGGCGACCAGGGACAGACGCAGCTGCGCCGTTTCGGAACCGTCCTCGATCACGGGTTCGAGGGCGCGCAATGCGATCTCCACCAAGAAACTCCGAATGAGCGGCTCGTCATCAGGTGAGGCAACCATCGTCCGCACGACCGAGAGGATGACCGGCTCTGCCTCCGAATCCCACAGCGTCATGACAGCGCGCAGATATACCTCGGCCACCCGGTCGTGCGGAGCCGTCAACACCGGAGCAAGCACGACGTCGGGATCGATCGGAATCCGGATCACCGCAAGAAACAATTGCTTCTTCGTCCCGAAATACCGATGCACCAGCGCCTGGTCAACGCCGGCCTCGGCGGCAATCGAACGCACCGAGGTCGACTCGAAGCCGGTGCGCGCGAAAGCAGCGCGCGCAACATGGAGGATGTGGGCCCGGGTCTGCGCGCCGCTCATTGAGTCGTCCTCGGGATCGTCACAGCAGCGAGGACGAGGGCACCGATGCCGAATGCGGCCAGGATACCCAGGTCTCCGATGAGTGCGGAGGGGACCCCGGCCTCGTCGCGAATCGAGGTGAGTGCGTCGACGGCGTAGCTCATCGGAAGGACGTCCGAGAGCCACTGCAACGGAATAGGCATGAGATCGCGTGCCACGAACAGGCCGCACAGGAAGATCTGCGGGCCGACGACCAGGGGCATGAACTGAACGGCCTGGAATTCACTGCGAGCGAAGGCGCTGGTCGCCAGGCCCAGCGCCACTCCGACGATCGAGTCGAGCGCGGCGACGACCAACACCCAGCCGGGCGAACCTTCCGTCTCGACGCCGAGGAACCAGAAGGCCACCGCACACAGGATCAGGGATTGAAACACAGCGGTCACGGCGAAAGCGGTGGCGTAGCCCGCCAGAAGATCACCCCGATGCACAGGCGTCGTCCACAGACGTTCGACGGCACCGGACGAGCGTTCGCGCTGCATGGCCACCGACGTCACCAGGAACATGACAACCATCGGCAGGATCCCCAACATGGTCAGTGCAATCGATGGGAACAAGGGGCGTGAGCCGGGTTCCGTCGGGACGTCGAGGAAAACGAAGTACAGGAGGACGAGGAGAAGGGTCGGGACTCCCAGGATCAGCGCGATTGTGCGTCGGTCCGCTCCCAACTGACGCCCGACACGCACGGTCGTCGCACGGTAGGTTCGCAGGCTCATCGCGAGACCTCTTCCTGATCGCGGCTGATCAGGGCGAGGAATGCTCGGTCGGGGCTGTCCTCGCCCGTGCGTTCCATGAGCTCTCCGGGCGTCATCGAGGCCAGGATCCGTCCCTCTCGCATGAGGATCAGCCTGTCGCAACGCAGCGCTTCGTCCATCACGTGGGAGGAGACGAGGAGCGTGCGCCCCGCTCGGGCCAGCGACCGGAACTTCTCCCACAGGTCCTCGCGCGTCAGTGGATCGAGGCCGACCGTCGGTTCGTCGAGCACCAACACCTCCGGGTCCCCCACCAGAGCACAGGCCAACGAGACACGGCTGGCCTGCCCACCTGAGAGAGTGTTCACCCTGCGGCGGGTGAGCTTCGCGAGATCCACGTCGTCGATCGCCGCGGCGATCTGTTCCCGGGACACTCCTGCGAGGCTCGCGAAATAGGAGACGTTGTCGCGGACGGACAGATCGGGATAGATCGACAGCTGTTGAGTGACGTACCCGATCCTCCCGCGCAGCCGACGGTCCCCGGCAGGGCGGCCGAGCACAGTGACCGAGCCCTCGCCGATCTTCTGGACGCCCACGACGGCGCGCATCAGTGTCGTCTTGCCGCAGCCTGATGGGCCGAGCAGGCCCACGACCGACCCACGTGTGATGGCAACTGAGATGTCGTGGAGGACGGGTGGCCCGCCGCGCGAGACGGTGAGTCCGACCGTGCGGATCGTCGACGTGGAGACGTCTGTTTCGAGGTCATCCTCAGCCGGGGTTCCCCGGTGGCGGACCCGGCTGAGCGGCGTCGGCCGGGTGTCATCACCTGATGATGTCATCATGTGATGACACTAGAGGACCGGGATCGCCGACGCAGGGATTCCGGCCGTCAGGTCGGAAGAACCCGGATTCAGATGATCACGCCGTCGAGACCGTGGTGTGTGACATCACCATCAACTTCTTGGCCGCGCCACAGCCGTGGAATCTCGACGTCTGCCCGCATCGAGGCAAGCTCACAGGACACTCAATCGTTCGCGCGCTTCGCCCTCGACCTCGTCACGTCGAAGACGCCACCACGAGCTCCTTCCGACCGCGGCGGCCGGCAAGGACTCTGCAACGACGACCGAATCGTCAGGAGGGAGAAACCGGGCGGCTTGAGTGACCGCAGATCCAAGCACCGCAATTGCCCCTCTGATCGTGGCCAGAGCCCCTGCGAGGCGTGCTTCGACTCCAGAGACGGCGTGCTTCACTGTCCGGTCAGTTTGTCGCGCAGGCGCTCGAACATCGATTGGTCGCCCCGACGTGGTTCAACCCGGGTTTCACCCCGGATTGACGCCAACTCCTCCAGCAGTTCACGGGAGCGCTGATCCAGTTTGCGCGGGATCTCGACATCGACGTGGACGTGCAGGTCCCCACGCCCGCCGCGCTGCAGGTGCCCGACACCCAGATCATTGAGGACGACCTCATCCTGGGGTTGGACGCCAGCGTTGATCGTCACCTCACGAGCCCCGTCGAGGGTCTGCAGCTGGAAGACGGTCCCGAGCGCGGCCGTCGACATGGGGACCGAGATCCAGGTGTGCAGATCATCGCCGCGACGGGTGAAGATCGGGTGCTTTTTCTCGTGGATCTCCAGGTAGAGGTCGCCGGCGGGGCCACCCGCTGGACCGACCTCTCCGCGACCGGACAGGCGGATCCGGGTCCCGTTGTCGACGCCAACGGGGATATCGACACTCAGCGTGCGCCGCGTCCGGGTGCGCCCCTCACCCGAGCAGTCATGGCAGGGATCGGAGATGATCGTCCCGTGGCCCTGGCACGCCTGGCACGGCGTCTGGGTCCGCACGTTGCCGAGCAGCGAACGCTGGATGCGTGTCACCGAGCCGGTGCCGCCACACGTCGGACAGGTCGTCGGATGGGTCCCCGGCTCACAGCATGATCCGCCACATCTCGCACACACGACGAAGGAATCGAGAGAAATGTCCTTCTTCGCCCCGAAGGTTTCCTCCTCCAGAGTGGCCTCGACGGCCAGAAGCTGATCCTGACCACGGCGTGCACGTGGTACTGGACCCGACGAGGACGCGAAACCACCGCCTCCCCCGAACATCGACTCGAAGATGTCCGCGAAACCGAACGCGTCGCCGCCTGCTCCACCTGCGCCGCCGCCGCCATGGAGGGCGTCGGGACCGCCGATGTCGTACATCTGGCGCTTCTGGGGGTCCGACAGCGTCTCATAGGCGACCGAGAGGTCCTTGAACGCATCCTCCGACTCTGGCCCGGCATAGTCGGGGTGGAGCAGACGAGCCTTCTTGCGGTAGGCCTTTTTGATCTCGTCCTGGTTCGCGTCATGCGACACGCCCAAGATCTCGTAGTAGTCGTTCACTCGCTCCGGTCCTCGTGGATGGGAATGTGGTCAGTCAATGGGTCATGTAGCGCGACAAGTAGGCGGCGACGGCGCGCACCGTCGACATCGTGCGCGGATAGTCCATGCGGGTCGGACCGACGACGCCCAGGTGCGCCGGCGGCGCCGCGGAGACTCCGTAGGTCCCCGAGACGACGGAGGTCTCTGCGAAGGCGTCATGGCGGTTCTCCGCGCCAATCGTCACGCGGACATCCTGCTCCTCGGGGTCGACCTCGGAGAAGAGCCGCAGGAGCGCGACCTGTTCCTCCAGGGCATCGAGGACGGGGGCGATGTCGCGGAACTCGACGCCCGCACGCGCCAAGTTCGAGACCCCAGCGACGACGAATCGTGCCTCGGCCTCCGGCTTGAGCAGATCGAGCAGGCCCTCACACACGGCCTCCACCAGGGGGAGGTCCTGCGCCGACGCAGCCGATCGCAGCTCGTCGAGGACGGGGCCGATCTGTTCAGCCGCCTTGTTCTCGCAGTCCTGGTTCAAGCGCGCCCGCAGGTCGGCGATCGTTCCTGCCGACACGCGACCGTCGAACTCGAGCATGCGCTCCTCGACCCGTCCGGCGTTGGTGATGACGACCAGGAGCACCCGATGGGTTCCCATGTCGACCAGTTCCAGGCGGCGCAGGGTCGCTGTGGACAAAGAAGGATACTGGACGACTGCCAACTGATGGGTGACCTGGGCGAGCAGGCGCACCGTGCGATGGACGACATCGTCAAGATCGATGCTTTGGGAAAGAAAGGCCTCCACAGCGCGACGTTCGGGAACGCTCATCGGCTTGAGGGTCGCCAGTTGGTCAACGAAGACTCGGTAGCCACGATCGGTGGGGACACGACCGGCCGACGTGTGCGGCTGGTAGATCAACGTCTGGTCCTCAAGAACGGCCATGTCGTTGCGAATCGTCGCCGGGGAGACCCCCAGATCATGATTCGCGGCGATCGCCTTGGACCCCACGGGTTCACGCGTGTGGACGTACTCCGAGACGATGGCGCGCAGCACATCGAGTCTGCGGTCCTCGCTCATCGCGCACCTCCTCCGTGCTTGCCGACGCCACGCTCGCCTGGCACTCAGTGTTCTCGAGTGCCAACTCTACCGCGCACCCCCGGATCCAGCCGATTCGGCGTGCGAATGACCCCTGTGGAACACCGCTCACGTCGCACGCGGCTCGACACGACGCTGCACCTTCCTCAGCGAGTGCCCGGCTCCGTGACGAAATCGATGAGTTCCTCGACACGGCCCAGCAGCGCGGGCTCCAGATCACGATAGTCGCGCACCGTCGAGAGGATCCGCCTCCACCCCTGGGCAATATCCGTCTGGTCCTCGTGGGGCCACCCCAGCGCCTCGAGGCTTCCGTGTTTGATGTCGGTTCCCCGGGGGACGTCGGGCCACGCCAGCAGTCCGACCCGGGCAGGCTTGACGGCCTGCCAGATGTCGACGAAAGGATGTCCGACGACGAGGACAGACCCGCTCCACTGCCTCATGACGGCATCCGCGATGCGCGATTCCTTCGAGCCAGGGACCAGGTGGTCGACGAGGACGCCCGCACGCACGTCGTCACTCGGCCCGAAGACCTCGAGAACGTCGGCCAGGTTGTCGACACCTTGGAGGAGTTGGACCGCGACGCCGACGCTGGCCAGGTCATCGCCCCACACATGCTCGACGAGCTGGGCGTCGTGCTTGCCCTCGACCCAGATCCGGCTGGCACGGGCGACGTGTGCCGGTTCGCTCGGCCCAGCGATCGACCCCGAGTTGGTCACCCGACGCCCGCCCGGAGTCGTCAGCGCACCGACCGGCTCGCCTGCAGGTCCGGGCAGCGGCGGCAGGACGACGACGGGCGCACCGTCGATCCAGAATCCACCTCCCAACGGGAAAGTTCTGGTCCGGCCACGGCGGTCCTCCAACTCGACGACATGCATGCCACCGGACTTCTCGACGCGCACGACGGAGCCAACGAAACCGGTCTGGACGTCCTCGAGGACCATGTCCTTCTCGACGCGGACCTCCCGCGAGCGCGGTCGACGCGCCCCCGGCCCGTCACGATGAGGGTCGAAGGAGAAGATGTCAGTGCCATAGGGATCGTCCACGTCGCCACCCTAGGGGCGCCGGGTGCGACGCTGATGTTCACTCGCCGGGAGTGTCCCTCGTCAGGGTCCGCGTCACGTGATCGGCCAGCAGGCGCCCGCGCAGAGTGAGAACGATCCGCCCCCGCAGGGCGGGACCGGGTTCGACCAGACCATCGGCGATAAGGCCTGCGATGCCCGAACGGTCGTCGAGAGGGCCGAGCACCAGGCCCTCGGCGGTGCGCACCGCCAGCAGGACCCGTTCCAGTTCACGAGTGTCCTCATCAAGGATCTCTCCCGAGGCCGCAGGCGAGTCCCCGGCGTGGATCCGCCCAGCGTAGGCGCGGGGATGCTTGACGTTCCACCAGCGTTGACGCCCGACGTGCGAGTGGGCACCTGGTCCGAATCCCCACCAGTCCCAGTCCCGCCAATAAGCCAGGTTGTGGCGTGAGGCGTGACGCAGCTCAGTGCCGACCCTGCGAGTTTCTCCCGCCTCGACCCGGGCAAAGTTGGAGATCTCGTACCAGCGGAAGCCCGCGCCACCGAGGATCGTGTCTGCAAGCTCGTACTTGGCGGCTTCGTCGTCGAGATCGGGAAGCGGCAGCTGCCCATGGCGAACCTGCATTGCCATCTTCGTTCCCTCCTCGATGACGAGGGCGTAGGCACTGATGTGGTCGGGTGCGAGCGCGACGGCCTCGTCCAGCGAGTGGTGCCAGTCATCGAGGGACTCCCCCGGCGTGCCGTAGATCAAGTCGACGGAGACGTCGAGGCCGGCCTCGCGCGCCCACGCCACGACCTTCGGCATCCGCTCAGGCCGGTGGAGACGGTCGAGAGTGGCCAACACGCGCGGCACCGCCGACTGCATGCCGAAAGAAACCCGCGTGAAACCGGCCTCCGCCAACTCGGACAGCGACCCAGCGGTGACAGTCTCCGGATTCGCCTCGGTCGTCACCTCCGCGTCCTCGGCAATCCCGATGCGGCCACGCAGACCCGCAAGGATCTCTCCGAGTTCGGCCGCGTCGAGCATCGTCGGTGTGCCGCCGCCGACAAACACGGTGGAAGCCGGACGGCCCCCGACACCCGCGTCTGCGAGCGTCCTCGTGGCGAGGTCGGCCTCGCCGAGGACGGAACGAGCATAGGAGCCAGGTTCCGCGCCCTCCCCGAATCCGGTCGTGTAGGTGTTGAAGTCGCAATACCCGCAACGGACCCGACAGAACGGCACGTGGATGTAGAGGCTGAGGGGACGATGAGCGATCGACTCTGACAGTTCCGGGTCGAGGTGCCCGTCCCGGGGCCAGGCAACGCCGTCGGGAAGGCTGGGGCTCATGAGGCCGCTCCGGCGCGCTCAGGACGCCATCGGGCGACGACCTGCGAGCACACTGTCATGGCGACAAGGGCGAACGCCATGATGGTCAACGGCAGCATCCAGCCTCCCGTGACGTCACGCAGCCAACCCACGGAGACCGGTCCGACGGCCGCGACGACGTAGCCGAGGGTCTGGATGAGCGCCGACATCTGACGATTCTCATCAATCGTGCGCGCCCGCTGGATGACGATGATGAACAGCGCCGTGAAGAGCGCTCCCTGTGCAACTCCGGACACGCCACACCACAGCGGCCACCACCCGGGCGCCACCATCAAACCGATGGGCAGGACGAGCCAGGCGCCGCACACGATCCCCATCACCCGGGTGACGGGCCAACGCAGTGCCGAGAACATCACCGGGACGAGGAGTGGGCCGATAATACCGGTCAGGTGGAAGACGGAAGCGGCGGCGCCCGCTCCTTCCTCCGTCATCCCCTCGAGTTCTCGCAGGATCTTCGGCAGCCATCCGGCCGCCGCGTAGTAGGCAAAGGTGTGCCCGCAGAAGGCGACCGCCATCATCCAGACCAGTGGCGAGCGCAGCACCGTCGTCCCCGCCGCGGGTATGTCCATGCGAAGGACCGACTCGTGATCCGTCTTCAGCCCCGCCCGCTCCGCGATCGAGGGTCTCACCGAGCGCGCGGCGATCGGAAAGACCCACGCCCATACGACTCCGGCGACGAGGGCGGGAACCACGCCCCAGAATGCGGCGGCCGTTTGCCACCCGACGATGTTGGCCAGGGGGACGGCCACCACCGTCGACAGCGTGACCGCCACATTGACCGCGGCCGAGTACAGACCGGTCATCGTCGCAGTATGGCGGCGAAAGTCCCGGCCGATCACCATCGGTGCGACCAGGTTGCCCAACGTGATGCCCGCGCCAATGATCGCGGTCCCGAGGAAGGCCAGCATCTGTGTCCCACCCGAACGCACGAGCGATCCGATGAAGACAAGCACCAACGCGTTGAGTGCACCGGCGTTGATGCCGGTGCGTCGAAGCCATGAGGAGGCGACTGGCGTCATCGCCCCGAAGCAGAGCACTGGGATAGAGGTCAGCAGGCCTGCCATCACGTTCGTCATGCCGAGGTCGGTCTGGACGCGTTCCAGCAGCGGCGGAACGGCGGTGATCGGCGCGCGCAGGACGGTCGTGAAGATCAGGAAGGAAACGGCTGGGAGAATCACCCAACCGAGCGCCGGACGCCGTGGACCACCAGCCGAGGTCTCTGCGGTCCCGCCGGTCGGAGTCATCGGGGTCCTTCTTTTCCGTCCTCGTTCACGGAAGCTCCAGCCATCGGCCTCTTCTCGGCACGTGGGAGCCGCACGCCGACGACATCGTGACTACGGCGCTCGGCCCGACGGCCTCGATCCTCGAAGTGTGTGAGGACGCGTCCCTCCCACCGCGGGGCGAATCCACCGCGATCGGGGTCGGGGTCCTCAGGATCGGGGCGTTCGCCCTCGTACGGATTGGCGAGGTCGGGGCACGCCTCGATGACGTCGCGCATCTGCCAGGTGTAGTCATCCCAGTCGGAAGCGAGTCTCCAAAGTCCCCCATCGACGAGGACGCGGGCGACCTCGAGGGCGAAGGAATCGTTGACGAGACGGCGCTTGTGATGGCGGGCCTTGCGCCACGGATCGGGGAAGAACGTCCAGATCTCATCAAGGCTGGCATCGTCCAGGATAATCGGCAGGGCCTGAGCCGCGTCGGCCTCGAGGACGCGAATGTTCGCCACGCCAGCATCGACGGCCCGAGAGACCAGCTTGGCGATCCCTGGCTGCCAGACCTCAAGGGCGAGGAAGTCGCGGTCGGGCCACCGGCTGGCCGCAGCAACGATCTGCTCGCCGACGCCGGGGCCGATCTCCAGGGTGAGAGGAGCCGTGCGACCGAAGACCGCGGGCAGGTCGAGGCGGAAGTCCTCGGCCACCGTCGTCCATCCCTGGGAACGGCGTGCCTCGATGACATAGTCGGCGCCGTGGGCGTCGAGCGTGCGCTGGAGGGACTCGTGGAGGGGCCGCGACCGGCGGGTGAAGGACTTGGTCCGTGAGAGGTAGGGAGCCGCGGTTCCGGTCGGACGAGGGTGGTGATGGTGACCTCGGTGGAGGGACGATGTGCCCTCGTCGCTCATGGATTCACTTCTTTCCCGTGGGAACGTCGGAGGTCAGGGCCGCGATGAAGGCTTCCTGGGGGACGTCGACCCGGCCGATGGACTTCATGCGCTTCTTGCCCTCCTTCTGTTTCTCGAGCAGCTTGCGCTTGCGCGTGATATCGCCGCCGTAGCACTTGGCAAGCATGTCCTTGCGCAGGGCCTTGATCGTCTCGCGCGCGATGACTCGGGCCCCGACGGCCGCCTGGACGGGAATCTCGAACTGCTGGCGAGGAATGAGGTCCTTCAGGCGCTTCGTCATGCGCAATCCATAGGCGTAGGCAGCGTCCGTGTGGACGATCGCGCTGAAGGCGTCGACCTTCTCCCCATTCAGGAGGATGTCGACCTTAACGAGGTCGGCGACCTGTTCCCCGGCCTCCTGGTAGTCCAACGACGCGTAACCGCGCGTGCGGGACTTGAGCTGATCAAAGAAATCGAAGACGATCTCCGCCAAGGGCAGAACGTAGTGGAGCTCCACACGGTCCTCGGAAAGATAGTCCATCCCCTTCATCGTTCCGCGCCGGTCCTGGCACAGTTCCATCACGGGGCCGACGAAGTCACTGGGCGTGAGGATGGTCGCGTCCACGACAGGCTCGCGAACCTCGGAGATCTTGCCCTCGGGGAACTCCGAGGGGTTGTCGACGCCGATCTGACTCCCGTCCTCCGCGGTGACGTGATAGACGACGTTGGGAGCAGTCGCGATGAGGTCGAGGTTGAACTCGCGTTCCAGGCGTTCGCGGACGATCTCCAGATGGAGCAGCCCGAGGAATCCGCACCGGAAACCAAACCCGAGGGCCGCCGAGGACTCGGGCTCGTAGGTCAGCGCCGCATCGTTGAGTTGGAGCCGCTCGAGGGCGTCGCGCAGGTCGGGAAAGTCGGAACCGTCGAGCGGGTAGATCCCCGAGAAGACCATCGGCTTCGGGTCGCGGTATCCGGACAGCTCCTCGGTGGCTCCGCGCACGGCTGTCGTCACCGTGTCACCGACGCGGGACTGGCGCACGTCCTTGACGCCTGTGATCAGGTAACCGACCTCGCCCGCACCGATGCCGTCCGAAGGCGTCGGCTCCGGGGAGATCACGCCGAGTTCGAGGAGCTCGTGTGTCGAACCGGTTGACATCATCTTGATGCGTTCCCGCTTGGACAGGGCGCCGTCGACGACCCGCACATAGGTGACGACGCCGCGGTAGGTGTCGTAGACCGAATCGAAGATCATCGCGCGCGTCGCGGCCTCGGTCTCACCCGAGGGCGAGGGCACGACCTCGACGATACGGTCAAGCAGCTCGGCGACGCCTTCGCCGGTCTTGCCGGACACGCGCAGGACTTCGGACTCGTCAACCCCCATGAGTTGTGCGATCTCATGGGCGTACTTATCGGGCTGGGCGCTGGGCAGATCAATCTTGTTGAGGACAGGGATGACCGCGAGGTCGTTCTCCATTGCGAGGTAGAGGTTGGCCAGGGTCTGGGCCTCGATGCCCTGCGCGGCATCGACGAGGAGGACCGCGCCCTCGCAGGCGGCGAGCGACCGGGAAACCTCGTAGGTGAAGTCCACGTGACCGGGAGTGTCGATCATGTTGAGAGCGAAAGCGTTCTCCCCCACGGCCCACGGCATACGCACCGCCTGGGATTTGATCGTGATGCCACGCTCGCGCTCGATGTCCATCCGGTCAAGGTACTGGTCGCGCATGTCACGCGAGTCGACGATCCCGGTCAGTTGCAACATCCGATCAGCCAGGGTCGATTTGCCATGGTCGATGTGGGCGATGATGCAGAAATTGCGGATCCGCGACTGGGGTGTCGCGGCGGGACGGATCGACGCGAATTGGTCGACCGATGGAATGGGAGCCACAAATGACCTCCGTGGACGAGATGCTCGGCTCCCATCGTCCCATTGTCTGGCCCCCCTTCGCCAACCACGCCAGCCCGAGACGCCTGCGAAGTCGGGCATCTCACCCGAACGACAGGACCGCAGCCGCATTCATCGAGTGGGGTACCGATCTCGCAGCTCCTGCAATTCACGGGCACAGGGCTTCATCTCATCGGGCAGGTGGTCGAGAAGCTCCCCGGCCCAGCGGGCCATCGCGCGCCCGTCGTCGGCCTCGGTCGCCAGTGCGAGCAAGGTGATTCGCAGACTGATCGTCTCCCGGTGCATCTCCCCCAGAGACTGTCGACAGTCCCCCACCAACGCCGTGCACAGTTCCCGCGCACGATCATCGCGACCTTGAAGAAGCGCATTGGTCGCAATCTCGTCGCGCACACGCAGGACCCGGGCATCCTCCGGTCCCGTGAATGAACGCAGCTCCGCGAGGATGTCCTCATACAGCGAGGTGGACGCGTCATAGTCCTCGATGGCGGACAGGCACTCGGCCAGATTGTCGCGGGCAGTCAGAAGCATCAGGTCCGTCGACGGCAGAACCCTCTCCATGTCTGCGATCAACGACCGGTAGACCGCTTCTGCACCCTCCAGATCGCCCACGGCTTTGAGCGGCATGGCCGAGTTCATCCGAGCCGCCCAGGCGAGTTCTTCCGTGGGCCCCACATGGTCCTCGATGTCGCGAATGAGATCCGGGAACTGAACGACGGCCTCGGCACCCTGTCCCGTGCAACACATCCAATACAGCAACGAGTTCCTCACCATCAGGGTCAACTCGTCGATCTCGCCCAGGCTCTGGCGGGCATCGCCACGTGCCTCCCGAGCGATTCGCAGACAGTCCTCGTCGCGTTCGAGAGCCGCATACCAATCGACGAGGAGCTTACGCATGAGGACGCGCGAGCGCGGATCTGCCTCTCCTTTGATCAGTGCCGTCTCCATCAGCAGCACAGCCTCATCGAAGCGACCCTGTTCTCCCGCTCTCATCGCGGCTCGAGCACGGTCACGGACCCCGGGCCGAGCGATCCCGTTGCCCTCCTTGGCCGCCTCCCGCCGGTGGCGTGCATGCGTGGCCGATGTGGGACGGGGCTGTCGTCGGGTCGTTGTCCTCGTTGTCACCATGGGTGGGCCCTCCGTGTCTATGATCGGTGCCGGTCGCCTGGCACAGGCGCCCCGTCCCGTCGAGACTCGCATCTTCGCGTCCCCTTGAGACGGGCAGACGCAGAGTCGTGGATGGCGCCCCTGCACATCCACAATTCGGCGTCGATTCCGTCCGTCCACAGATGGCCGAGCCCCAGACGGTGTTCCCACAGGAGCGATGCAAAGCGCGCCTTCGTCCCCCTTCCCGTGAGTACGCTTCCGAAGGACCGCCCCATCGGATTCAGGAGACCCATGGACACCCGACTCGCTCATATCCTCCGTTCAGCGGGACAAGCATTTCTCAGCTCCCTGCTGTCATCGGCCAAACGGACGCCGGTTCCCTCGACCACACGGACCTCCACGCGCAGCAGGCAGGACAGGTCGGGTTCCCACGCAGGTGCCTCCCAGCAGACGCATGCGGACGGATCGACCCCGCCGCCCTTAGAGGATGCGGCGACGACCCATGTCGTCCAGCTCACCGAGGCCCTGACACACGTCTCCTATGATCCAAATCCCGATGGCGATGCGGACCCGGGCGAGGTCGTGTGGGCCTGGATTCCCTATGAGGAAGACACGACGCGCGGCAAGGACCGCCCTGCCGTCGTCCTCGGGCGCTCGAACGGCGGCGTCCTCGTCGCACAGATGACGTCGAAGGACCATGACCGTGACGCCATCCAGGAGGCCCATTGGGGTCGATACTGGCTCGACGTCGGGACCGGGGACTGGGACCCGAAACATCGACCCAGCGAGGTCCGCCTCGACCGAGTGCTGTGGGTCCCCCTCGACGTGGTCCGGCGCGAGGGCGCCACCCTGCCTCGTTCCGTGTTCGAGTCCGTCGTCACCGCACTGAAGAAGATCGCGAAGGCCTGACGTCCTCGGCGCGACCGGACCCCGAGTCGGAGTCGAAGTCCCATCTCGCTGCGAAGCACGTCGGTCGCAGACCGTGAGCCACGCCCTGTGGCGTCCGTGTGCATCGCTCGCGACGAAATCCTCTGAGCAGGTCACAGAGAGGTCAGGATGGGCACGGACTGGTTCCGGTGACGATCTTCACCTTCGCGGCGGTCCAGCGGACTGGTGAGCAACGCGCACCAACTGGTAAAGTGGCGGGTCGGACTCCCGGCCTGGTCGGGCAGGGGGTCTGGTCGTCCATTGTTTGCGGAATGTCCCCACGTTCCAGTCCCGATGGCGATACAGCCCTCACCGACCCTGTCAGCCCACGAACCAAGGAGTACCCCGACTGTGGCCAACATCAAGTCCCAGATCAAGCGGATCCGCACGAACGAGAAGCGTCGCGTGCGCAACCAGGATGTCAAGTCCGAGCTGAAGACCCTTGTGCGCAAGACGCGCGAGGCCGTTGACGCCGGCGACCAGGAGAAGGCCGAGGAGACCCTCCACATCGCCTCGCGCAAGCTCGACAAGGCCGTGTCCAAGGGCGTCATCCATAAGAACCAAGCGGCGAACCGCAAGTCGAAGCTCGCCAAGCGCGTGCAGTCGATCTGATGCGTCGGGCCGGATGACCGGCCCAGCCGACACACACGAAACGGGACGGACCTGAGGGTCCGTCCCGTTTCGTGTCTCTGACCCGTTGAACGGTCGCCTCAGCGAGAGGATCCCCTCAGGCGACAGATCGTCATCACCGCTTTTTCAACCGCTCGCTCCGGGTCTTTGGATGCACCTTTGACCTCCTCGTCGGCGACCGCGAGCGCAGAGACCGCTGCCGCCAGCGTCCGATCGTTCCAGCCGTGAAGCTCCCTGCGCGCCCGCTCGATCTGCCACGGAGCCATCCCCAGCCGAGCAGGGCCCGCATTTCCCGCCACGGAGACCTTCGCCATGGCCCGGACCTTCATCGCAAGGGCCGCAACGAGAGGGACGGGATCGGTCCCCGTCGAGAACGAGTGGCGCAGGAGTGTCAGAGCCTGGGCTGTGCGTCCCGTGACAGCGGCATCAGCCACCTCGAATCCCGTGGCCTCCACGCGCCCGGAATGGTAGCGATGCACGGCCTCGAGCGTGATCCGTCCGTCGACGTCACTGATCACTTGTGCAACGCCAGCGGCAAGGGACCGGACGTCATTGCCCAGAGCATCGACAAGGGCATGAGCTGCGTCCTGATCGATCTGACGATGCGCGCTGCGCACGTCAGACAGCACGAGGTCGAGCTTGTCGCGGTCGCTCTTCAACGGGTCTGCCGCAATAGTCGGAAACCCCGCCTTGGCGATAGCGTCAAGCAGTTTCTTGCCGCGAGTCCCACCATTGTTACGAAGGACCAGCCACACGTCGGGTGCCGGGCTCGCGACATAGGCGAGCAGATCGGCCACCAGGGCATCGGGCATCATCTCCAGGTCCGTCACCGTGATCAGCCGTGACTCGCCGAACAGCGAAGGCGAGGTGACAACGTCGAGCTGACCGGCTTGGTAGGTGGCCGCCGCGATGTCCGTGCGTTCGGTGGCCGGGTCTGCTTCCATGGCCAGATGACGCAGCCAGTCCGCCGCGCGATCGGCCAGAAGGCCTTCCGATCCCCGGATCAGGATGACCGGGGCGAGTTCGATCGGTGAGGAGGCCCTGGTCCCCCGCCGTTGTGCCATTCGTGATCCCCGTCTTCCGCCGCGTCGGTCCCCGACGGACCGACCGCACCAGTCTCCCACGTGCCATCTCCGTGTGCGGTCAGGGCGAACCATCCGCGGACCGCCCGCCACGATCCGGCCCTCGAGCCGATGACTGCCATCAACCAGACAGCGCCGAACGTCACAGTCAGGCCCATCGATCCCCCGACGCCACCCGGCCAATTCAGCCGCGCACCAGGCCATCCGGCTGTCGTCACAGCCACCGTTGCGATCCACCCGGTGAAGATCCCCGCGCCTCGGGCCAGGATCCGCCCGGCAGCGGGCCACCACCACGCGGTCATCGCGGCACCGGTTCCCAACAGGGAGGCGGGCGCGACTGCCGGGGCGACCAGGATGTTGGCGGCGACGCCCCAGATCGGGATCCACGGATTGATGAGCACGAGGATCGGAGCCACGAGGATCTGCGCCGCCAGAGGGACCGTCACCACGTCGATGAGATGTCCCATCGCTGCCTCCCCGCGTCGTCCCTCCACCAGCCCGCGCAGGGCGCGTGACCACGAGGCGGCAGGACCGATCACTGCCCACGTCGCCACGACCGACAGCGCGAAGCCCAACGACCGTACGGCGAATGGATCCAACAGGACCGTCACCAGGGCCACCGCACACAGTGCAGCCCGGGCCTGCCCGGGTCGGCGCGTGAGCAGACCCACGACCGCCACCGATCCGGTTGCCACCGAGCGAAGGACTGACGGCTCCGGACCAACGACGGTGACCAATCCCGCCATCGCCACGAGTGTGGCCGTGGCACGCCCGACTCCGCGACCCGGCACCAGAGCGGTGACAACTCCCATGAGGATCGCGACATGCGAACCAGAGACGGCTGTGAGGTGAGTCAACGACGCAGTCACCATCGCGTCGTGAAGGTCTTCGGTGAGCGCCCGATCGTCGCCAACAGCCATTCCCGGGACCAGCGCCCGCGCCTGGCCGGACAGGGGCCGGACGGCCTCAAGCAATTCCCTTCTCAGCACGCGGACGGCCCCGGCCCAGCCCCCGGGGCGTTCGAGCAGGCGAAGCCTCGTGACCGTCATCGTGCCGACCGATGGCGGGTCCGACCGAAAGGACGTGTCGAACGTTCCGCTGGCCTCGATGACGTCGCCTCGCGTCAGTCCGTCCAACTCACGTCCTTGGAGAAGAACCTGCACCCGAGAACCACGCAGAGTGGTCTCCTCGTCAACAGGATTCCCCACCAGCCGAACTCGGGCATTCGCCATGGAGACTCCCGCCGCCCACTTCTGGCGCATCGGCGCCGGGTCCTCCGCCAGCTGCGCAACGACCTCCACCCGGGCGACGCCCTCGTCGGCCAGGACCGTCAGGGGATCGCGTAGGTGAGCCGCCATGGCAGCGGACGCGCACCACAGGCAGCCGCATGCGCAGACGCCCACGAGGGCGCAGCCCAGCCTGAGCGAGCCCCCGGGCGTCAGCGCATGAGCGCCGCCCGGACGCACGCGAGAGGACCGATCACGGGCCCAGGAGACCGCGGCTCCCAGACTCGCAAGCACTGCGATGGCGCCCAGAGCCACCGCCACGTCGATATTCATCAGACCCGTCACCACCGCGAGGGAACACCCCCACCCAGCGAAGGCACCGGGCGCCAGACGGACGTCGACCATCACGGGCGCGCGGCGAGGCTCTCGGCGGGCGGAGCCCCCGCTCACGAGCACACCCCCGGAGAAACCCGCTGGATCAACGCGGCACCGATCCCAGGAACGTCATCGAGCTGGTCGACCGACGTGATCCTCCCGACCTGGGCGCGATAGTCGAGGATGCGTTGGGCCAACGCCGGTCCCACGCCGTCGAGGCCGTCCAACGTCGTGGCGTCCGCGGTGTTGAGGTCCACGCAGCCCGAGCCGGAGGTCCCGGACCCCGAGCCGCTCGCCCCAGTTGTTCCGCCACCAGACCCCGAACCGCCTCCGAATGCCGCAGTCGGTGCTTCTCCTGCCGCCCACACGGTGATGTGCTCCCCGTCCTCGAGGACGCGCGCGAGGTTGATGCTCTCCAGGTCGGCGTCCGGGAGAAGCCCACCCACCCGATCCACGGCATCACGGACCCTCGAACCCGAGGCGAGTTCCACGACCCCCGGCTCGGCGACGTGGCCGGTCACGTAGACGACGAGATCTCGCCACGCCGACGGGGTCTCGGCGGCCGTCGAGAGGGAGCCGAGGCTTCCACCGCTCTGTGGCGCGGCACCTGTGAACCCCGATTCCGTCGACCCGTCCTCCTCCACCGACGAGGACGGTGCTCCCCCTGCGACTCCACTCCCCGCATCGGAGCCACCTCCCAGATGCCGCATCACAGAGATCCCTCCGACCAGGACGACCACGAGCACGAGGACGACCAGGGCGCCGGGTCCCGGAAGGAGACGTGTCCGCCGAGGCGCGTTCGTCGGACTGTCCCGTTCGGGCGCCGCGCCATGGGCGGCACGGGTGAGCCGCTCGATCTGCCACGCGCGCTGGGTGTCCACACCCCGACGCTAGGACGTCGGCGCCCGCCCCGATCGGAGCGAGCCTCCAATCTGTTGACAGCCGGTGCGCATTCTTCGCCGCTGTGGATACAACCGCGCCACCCACACTCAGCGACCCCTGCGACGAGGACGCTGAGAATAGGATCGGAGTGTGACTGATGACGTCGAAGCTCTCCGTGCTCAACTCGCCCAGGCCCGGGCCGAGGCCAAGGTCGCCCGTGCGGAAGCCACGCAAGCGAAGGCCGAGGCCGCGCAGGCCACCCTCGCAGCGGCAGAGGGAAGGGATTCCGCATCCGCGGACTCTGCCGCATCGGCTGAGGCGGCACGCTCCACGGATGTTCCCGCTCGGGAGGCCCCGGCAGGCCCCACGCCTTCCGCGCACTCGTCCTTCGTCGAGACGACGACCGCTGCCTACGCCTTCGACGCCCCCTCGATCACGTTCGGTGCGATGCTCGACGGCGACCGCGCCGTCGCGACCTCGCCGGTGCGGATGCCGATCGGGATGTTCAACCGGCACCTTCTGGTCGCCGGCGCGACCGGCACAGGAAAGACCCGAACACTCCAGCTCCTGGCGGAAGGTCTGTCCGCCGCCGGCACTCCCGTCCTCCTGTGCGACGTCAAAGGCGACCTGACGGGACTGGCGGAGCCCGGGACGTCCTCGGACAAACTGCTCGCGCGCACGAGGGCGAACGGACAGGACTGGGCGCCGACCTCGTTCCCCGTCGAGCTGCTCAGCCTGGGCGGCGCCGACTCCCAGTTCCCCGGCGCAACGGTGCGCACGACGGTCTCCGACTTCGGTCCGATCCTGCTGGCTCGCGCCCTCGACCTCAACACGACGCAGGAGCAATCCCTCCAACTGATCTTCACTTGGGCCGACCAGAAACAACTCGAGTTGATCGACCTGGCGGACCTGCGCGCCATCATTTCCTTCCTGACCTCAAACGAAGGTAAGGCGGAACTGGCCGAACTTGGCGGAGTCTCCAAGGCGACGGCCGGCGTGGTTCTCCGAACACTGACGACGTTGGAGTCTCAGGGCGGCGACCAGTTCTTCGGCGAGCCCGCCTTCTCGACCGCGGACCTGATCCGACAGGTCGATGGGCGCGGCGCAATCTCCCTGCTCGGAGTCGGCGACATTTCCGCCCATCCGGCGCTCGTCTCGACGGTCATCATGTGGCTGCTCGCGGACTTGTTCTCCAGCCTGCCCGAGGTCGGGGACCCCGAACGCCCGACGTTCGTCTTCTTCTTCGACGAGGCTCATCTGCTCTTCGCCGACGCGACGAAGGAATTCCTCCGTCAGGTTGTCCAGACCGTCCGGCTGATCCGATCCAAGGGCGTCGGTATTGTCTTCGTCACCCAGACGCCCACGGACATTCCCTCCGATGTCCTCGCCCAGCTCGGCTCGCGCGTCCAGCACGCCTTGCGTGCCGTCACGCCGCAGGACCAGAAGAAGCTCCATCAGACGGTCGAGACTTTTCCGGCCACCGACCTTGCTCTCGACGAGGTCCTGACGACATTGGGGACTGGCCAGGCCGTCGTCACCGTGCTGGATCCAGACGGTCGCCCCACCCCAGTCGCCCCGACCGCGATTTGGGCGCCGGCCTCGGTCATGGGCCCGGCACAATCCACCACCATCACCACGTTGACCGAGAAGTCCGAGTTCGCCGCGCGCTATGCCACGGCCATCAATCCCGTCTCCGCCGAGGAAAAACTCGCCGAGCAGGCGAAGAACCGCGAGGACGCTGCGGCCCAACAGACCCAGATGGATGCGGCCCGGAAGGCTGCCGACGAGCAGACTGCTGCGGCGAAGAACGCAGAAAAAGAGCAGAAGCGTCAAGAAGCCGAGTCCCGCAAGCAGATGAAGCGCACGACCGGTGCATTCGAGAAGGCTCTGGGCTCCTTCGTCCATTCCGCCGGGACCCAGCTCGGCCGCGAGATCACCCGCACAATCTTCGGAACCCGCAAGCGCTGAGGCGCTGTCCACGAGGAGACATCAATGAGCATCGGATTCATCGGCTCGGGGGCTATGGCCTCCGCCATCGCCCGCGGCGCCGTCGCGGCCGGCCTGGACGGGGCGACCCTGGTCTTCACGGACGCCCACGGCACCCACGCCCCAGCCTTGGCCGAGGAGCTCGGCGGCTCCGTCGCCCCGTCCAACGCCGCGCTGGCCGAGCGTGTCGATCTCATCCTCCTCGGGGTGAAACCGCATCTGCAGAGTGACGTCATCGGGGAGATCCGCGCCGTCGTCACTGCCCGGGGTGAGGACGTCTGCGTCGTCTCGATCGCCGCGGGGCGGAGCCTCGAAACAATGGAGACCGATTTCGGGGCATCCGTACCCCTGGTCCGCGTCATGCCCAACGTCAACGCCCAGATCGGTGAGTCGATGACCGCGCTGTGCGCCTCGGAATCGGTCTCCGACGCGCAACTGACCGCCGTACGCGATCTCTTCGATTCCATCGGGCGTTGTGTGAGGATCGAGGAGCAGGACTTCCCGGTCTTCTCCGCGCTCGCCGGATGCTCCCCGGCCTGGGTCTTCCAGATCATCGACGCCCTGGCCCGCGCGGGAGTTCGCCACGGCCTGCCCAAGCAGCGTGCCGTCGCGATCGTCGCCCAAGCGTTGTCCGGATCCGCTCAGCTGGTGCTCGAGGCCGTCGACCACGACGTGATCCCTGCCCAGCTCATCGACCAGGTGACCTCCCCCGGGGGCACGACGATCGCGGGGCTGATCGCGGCGGAGGGGGCCGGATTGTCGACCTCGTTGATCATGGCCGTGGACGCGGCGGTCGCGCGGGACCACGAACTCGGATGACCCCGGCAGGCCGCTCACCATGGCCTGCGCCCCTCTCGGCACACCGCTGTCCATAAGGTCGTTCCACCGCCGGTCGGCGACGTCTTTGGTCAGGGCGGCACTCACCTCGTAGTCTTGGACCCGGATCAACTCACCATCGGATGGAGTCACACGACCATGCGCGACCAGCTCACCCCCGCCCCAACGTCGGTCCCCGCCCCCGCGGTGCCCGACCGCGTAGGCGCGGACGGGCTGGAGACCAAATGGGGACGCCGTTGGGAAGAGGACGGGACCTACTCCTTCGACCGCACCGCCACTCGCGAGCAGGTCTACTCCATCGACACTCCCCCGCCCACGGTCTCCGGCTCCCTGCACGTCGGTCATGTGTTCTCCTACACGCACACCGACGTCGTCGCCCGCTTCCAGCGGATGATCGGCAAAGAGGTCTTCTATCCGATGGGATGGGACGACAACGGTCTGCCCACCGAGCGTCGCGTTCAGAACTACTACGGCGTGCGCGTCGACACCGCCCTGCCCTACGACCCGGACTTCGTTCCCCCGCACGAGGGTGGCGACGGCACCTCGGTCAAGGCCCGCGACCAGGTGCCCGTGTCGCGTCGGAACTTCGTCGACCTGTGCGAGCGCCTGACCGTCCAGGACGAGCGCCAGTTCGAGGCCCTGTGGCGCCACCTCGGTCTCTCGGTGGACTGGCGGCACAACTACCAGACGATCGGCGCGCCCGCGCGCAAAGTCGCCCAGGCAGGTTTCCTCCACAATCTGGCCCGCGGGGAGGCTTACCAGGCCGAGGCCCCCGGGCTGTGGGACGTCACCTTCCAGACCGCCGTCGCCCAAGCCGAGCTGGAGAGCCGGGAGTATCCGGGCTTCTACCACCGACTCGCCTTCCACCTGACCGACGCCGAGGCCGCTGCGTCCGCCGCTGCCGCGGGCGCACCGATCGAGAACGGGCGCGACGTCTACATCGAGACCACGCGTCCCGAGCTGCTGCCCGCCTGCGTCGCATTGATTGCGCACCCGGACGATCCCCGCTATCAACCCCTGTTCGGCACGACCGTGTCCTCTCCGGTCTTCGGCGTCGAGGTCCCGGTTCTACCCCATCCCGAGGCGGAGATGGACAAGGGTGCCGGTATCGCGATGTGCTGCACCTTCGGCGACACGACCGACATCGACTGGTGGCGGGATCTCGACCTGCCGCTTCGAGCGATCCTGCGCCGCGACGGACGCCTGCAGGCCGAGACCCCGGAATGGATCACCGATCCGTGCGGGCGCGAGGCCTATGGAGCGATCGCTGGGAAGACGACCTTCTCCGCCCGAGAGATCTTGGTCACTCGCCTGCGTGACACCGGCGAGCTGAACGGCGAGCCGACGAAGACCGTGCGACAGACGAACTTCTTCGAGAAGGGCGACAAACCCCTGGAGATCGTCACGTCGCGCCAGTGGTACATCCGCAACGGTGGCAAGCCTTGGACCAACCCGGCCACCGGGCGCGACCTCAACGAGGAACTCGTCGAACGCGGCACGGAACTCGCCTTCCACCCCGACTTCATGCGCGTGCGCTACGAGAACTGGGTGACGGGCCTGAACAACGACTGGCTCGTCTCCCGTCAGCGATTCTTCGGCGTTCCCTTCCCCCTGTGGTATCGCATCGACGAGGACGGTCAGATCGATTTCACCGCGATCCTCACCCCGGATGAATCGATCCTTCCTGTCGATCCCTCGACCGACTGCCCGGACGGGTTCACTGAGGACCAACGCGGTGTGCCGGGAGGGTTCGCACCCGAGCTTGACATCATGGACACGTGGGCGACCTCGTCCCTCTCCCCGGAACTAGCCGGCGGGTGGCTCCGCGACGACGACCTCTTCTCCCGCGTCTACCCGATGGACCTGCGTCCCCAGGGCCAGGACATCATCCGGACGTGGCTCTTCTCCACCGTCGTGCGTGCCGACCTCGAGTTCGGCGCCCTGCCGTGGAAGCACGCTGCGCTGTCCGGGTGGATCCTCGACTCCGACCACAAGAAGATGTCGAAGTCGAAGGGCAACGTCGTCACTCCCATGGGGTTGCTGGAGAAGTACGGCTCGGATGCGGTGCGCTACTGGGCGGCCTCGGCGCGCCTCGGGCTCGACCCGGCCTTCGACGAGTCCCAGATGAAGATTGGCCGCAGGCTCGCGATCAAGGTCCTCAACGCCTCCAAGTTCGCCCTGACCATGGGCGGGGAGAGCTCCGACCTCGACCTCGATCCGGCCCACGTCACGCAGGAATTGGACCGCTCCGTCCTGGCAGAGTTGCGCACGGTCATCGAGATTGCGTCCTCTGCGCTTGCTGACTATGACCACACGAAGGCGCTGGAGGCCACCGAGACCTTCTTCTGGACCTTCTGCGACGATTATCTGGAACTCGTCAAGGAGCGCGCGTACAACCGCGACCAGATCTGGCCCGAGGACGAGGCCCAGTCCGCACGCTCCGCGCTCGCCCTGGTCATCGATGTGGTCATTCGCCTGCTTGCGCCGTATCTGCCCTTCGTGACCGAGGAGGTCTGGTCCTGGTACCGCACCGGATCGGTTCACCGGGCGAGTTGGCCGACGGTGCAGGAGCTCGCCGACCTTCCCGGCGATCCTCACGTGCTCGCCACCGCGTCCGAGGCGCTCATCGTCCTGCGCCGCGTGAAGTCAGAGGCGAAGGTCTCTCCTCGCACGCCGTTCCTCTCCGTCACGCTGTCCGCTCCGCAGTCGGCCCTCTCGGTCCTCGAAGAGGTCTCCGACGATCTGCGCGCAGCGACGAAGGCGAGCGGAACGTTCATGCTCCTCGCGTCCGAGGAGCCGAACGCGCCGGCGACCGATTCCGAGAGCGTGGACGACAAGATCCAGGTCTCCGCCTTCGAACTCGGTGAGGCGCCGGCCAAGAAACCGAAGGCTCCGAAGGCCTGACCTGTCGACCAGGTCGGCGAAGCCTCCCGTGACGGTGCCGCGGGGAGTCTCCGCCGTCTGGATGCGCCCCAGGGGTAGTGTGTCGCGCGAGGCTCTCCTCCCGTGGGGAGACGGGCCACATTCCCACGCAGCAAGAGACGAGGACATCAGCGCATGTCAAAGCCCAGTGACGGCCGGGATCCACGTCCCACGGAGCCCGATGACACCGCCCGACGCCCGCTCGAGACCGGAAGCCCGACGTCGGAGAGCACCGACCCGGTCACCCCGTCCATAGACGTTCACGAGGCAACAGCTGGCGGCGTCCGCTCGTCCGTCCCGGCGACGCCCGCTCCGATCGGTCCGCTCGAAGGAGACAACGGCACACAGGCCCTCGAGTGGCATGCTCCCGTCCTCGTCCGCATCAACGAGACGACGACGATCCCTTATCTGTTGCTGCGCCGGGTCCAACGCGCCCCAAAACGCCCCCTCATCGAGCTCAAACAGCAGATGGGCGAGACCTGGCGCCCGCTGAGCGCCGCCGAGTTCTACGACGAGGTCCAGGACACGGCACGCGGCCTGATCGGCATGGGGCTCAAACCCGGGGACCGGGTCGCGATCATGTCGCGGACCCGCTACGAATGGACACTCCTCGACTTCGCCTGCTGGTTCTCCGGCCTCGTGCCCGTCCCGATCTACGAGACCTCCTCGATCGAGCAGATCGAATACATCGTCCGCGACACCGAGGTCAGCGCGATCATCACCGAGACGATCACCATGGCCGAGCTCGTCCGTACCGCCGTGGCGAACGCCACACGCACCGATGTCCCGATCCTGTCCCTGGACTCCGAAGCGATCCGCACGATCGTGGAGGCAGGCAGCACCGTCACGCGTGACGAGGTCGCCGCTCGCACCCAGGCTCTGCGCACGGACACCACGGCGACGATCGTCTACACCTCGGGGACCACCGGTCGTCCCAAGGGCACCGTCATCTCGCACGGGAACTTCACCGAGCTCGCCGTCAACGCCCATGCGTGGATGCCCGAGATCGCAATGGGACAGGATTCCCGACTCCTGCTGTTCCTGCCGCTGGCTCACGTCTTCGCCCGCTTCCTCGAGGTCTTCCAGCTCTCCGGGGAAGGGGTCCTCGGTCATACTCCCGACACGAAGAATCTGCTGCCCGACCTCGCCACGTTCCGCCCGACCTACCTCCTGGTCGTGCCCCGAGTCCTCGAGAAGATCTACAACTCTGCCGATGCGCAGGCCGGGACCGGCGGGACGCAACGCATCTTCCGGTGGGCGGCGAAGGTCGCCGTCGAGTATTCCCGGGCGAAGACCAGCGAGCACGGCCCTTCTCGCAGACTGCGTGTCCAGCACGCGCTGGCTGACCGGCTCGTCTATCAGAGGATCCTCAAGCTGGTCGGAGGCAACGCGTCCTTCATCATCTCGGGTGGAGCTCCCCTGTCCGAGCACCTCGCGCACTTCTATACCGGCATCGGGCTCCCGGTCCTTGAGGGCTACGGACTGACTGAGACCGTCGGCCCAGTCTCAGTGAACACTCCCCGGCTGACCAAAATCGGCACCGTGGGGCCACCGCTGCCCCCGATGTCCGCGAAGATCTCCGAGGGCGGAGAGGTCCTACTCAAAGGCTCCTCGATTTTCCAAGGATATAACCACAATCCGGAGGCGACGGCTGAGTCCTTCACCGAGGACGGGTGGTTCCGCACGGGCGATCTCGGCTCGCTGGACCGCGACGGCTATCTGCGCATCACGGGTCGCGCCAAGGAGATCATCGTGACCGCCGGCGGCAAGAACGTCGCCCCGGCGGCACTCGAGGACGGATTGCGTGGACACCCGTTGATCAGCCAGGTCGTCGTCGTCGGCGAGAAACGTCCGTTCATCTCGGCGTTGATCACCCTGGACCCGGAGATGCTGCCCCTGTGGCTGAAGAACCATGGGCTGTCAACGATGTCGGTGACCGAGGCCGCGACCAACGTCGAGGTCCTGGCGAGCCTGGAGCGGGCCGTCGAACGGACGAATGAGCACGTCTCCCGAGCCGAGTCGATCCGCAAGATCAAGGTACTCACGACCGATTTCACCGAAGCGAACGGGATGCTGACGCCCTCTCTGAAGGTCAAGCGCGGCGTCGTGCTCTCCCGGTTCGCGGCCGTCATCGATGAAATCTATGGAGGCCCCGTACGCGAGGTCGGGAAGTAGGAGCCGGTCGGTCGTCAGCCGCCGTACGCCTGTCCCAGCTCTCGACAGACGCTCGCACGCTCCTAGCACGCTCCTCGCTCCCCTCGGACCCCAACGGTTGCGACCTCTGCCCACCGGATCAGCTATCCGGGCCAGTTCTCAACCATTCAATTCGCAGTGAAGCGCCGTTTCCACGCCGAGGTAGCGTTGGCACATTGAGGTAGTCCTCACGGGCTGCCTCAATGCGCAGGACCTTCCTCAATGTGCGAAGAGGTCCTCGGTCGTGACGCCCGCTGCCCCTGTGAATGCCGGACAATTGTCGCAGGTCATAGAGCGTTCCCGAGGAGGCTGTTCCACAGCTCAACCACAGAACACACAGAGATCCCACCGATCTGACGTCCATAGCGTGCTGTCGACACTCTTCCACAGGGAGCTAAGGAGAAGCATGCTGCAATACGTTCGCAGGGGGATCACCCGACGGAAACGGAACACGGCGATCATCAGCATCGGGATGGCGTTGGCCGTCGCAGCGGTGATGATCGTCTCGGCCGCCTCCACAGGAATCGCCAACGCCCAGAGCAACGTCCTGCAATCAATCTATGGGGTGGGAACCGACATCACCGTCACAGCATCCTCCGGGGGCGGCGGAGACGCGCAGAGCGGCGGCAATCAGATCCAGTTCGGCCAAGGAGCCGGAAGCACGGGCTCTGACGGAAGCACGCAGATCTCCACGACCCAGCTCTCCGTAAGCATGGGGACCCAGACCATCGAGGCATCCGACCTCGCCACCGTGACAGCCATCTCCGGTGTTTCCGATGCGACAGGCACGCTGGCACTGACCCAGACCGACTTCTCGGGGATGATCGATCAGCAGGATTCGTCCGGTTCGACGGACTCTGGCTCCACTCAGACGAGCCCCAGCGGAGCACCCGGTGGTGGCGGAGGTGGTGGCGGATTCGGGGGTGGTACCTTCAATCTCGACCAGACCACCGTTCTCGGTGTCGATCCATCGGCGACCGATGTCGGCCCGCTCAGCGACATGACGGTGTCGGATGGTGCACTGCTCACCGCCGACGATGCCGAGACCTCGGCGGTCATCTCGGCCTCGTACGCCTCCGACAACGGACTGTCCGTGGGCAGCACCTTCACTCTGGGCGAGGCGACCGAGGCGACCGTCGTCGGGATCCTCTCCGAGGATTCCTCCCAGAGCTCCTCCGACATCTACATTCCGCTCTCGCTCGCGCAGTCCGTGTCGGGCGAGACCGACAAGCTGACGACCATCTATGTCTCGGCCGTCTCTGCGGACAATGTCGACACACTGGCTTCCGATCTCGGCTCCGCGCTCCCCGATCTCACGATCTCCACTCAATCCGACCTGGCCAGCAGTGTCACCGGCTCTCTCTCGTCTGCCTCCTCCTGGATCAGCGGGTTCGGCAAGTGGCTGACGATCGGGATCCTCGCCCTCGCGTTCCTCCTGACCAGCCTGTTCACCATCGCGTCGGTCTCGCGCCGGACCCGGGAACTCGGCACGCTCAAAGCCATCGGCTGGTCGAACGGTCGCGTCGTGTCGACCGTCGTCTCCGAATCACTGATCCAGACGTTGCTGGGGGGCGCGCTCGGAATCATCATCGGTGCGATTGCAATCCTCGGCATCAATGCTGCCGGAATCACCCTCTCCGGAGCGACCGGCCTGTCCTCGAGCGGCGCGGGAATGCCCGCCGCGGGCCAGCAGACCACCGGGACATCGGGACAGGGCGGCGGTCAGGGGGCACCCGCCGGCGGCTCCAGCGGGATGGGCGGACAACCCGGCTCATCTGAGACGACCTCGAGCGAGGCGACAGAGACTTCCTTGACGCTGGAACCCTCTGTCTCCGCTCTCGCGCTGGCCGTCGGAGCGAGTGTCCTTGGCGGAGTGGTCGCGGGAGGTGCGGGAGCCCTCAAGGTCACCCGGCTGAGGCCTGCTGCCGCCCTGCGGAGCGTGGACTGAAGAAACGAGAGGAAAACCCATGTATCACCTCACTGATGTGACCAAGACCTACCAGGGTTCTCACCGAGTGACAGCCCTGGATTCCGTCAGCCTGGACGTTCCCGATGGACAATTCCTCGCTATCAGGGGAAACACGGGTGGCGGAAAGTCCACGCTCCTCCAGATGCTCGGTGGCCTCGATCGACCCGATTCAGGCACGGTGGAAGTCGGCGGGGAGGACCTCACCCGCATGTCCGAGTCAGGTCTGACCCGATTCCGCGCCACCCGGGTCGGCATCATCTTCCAGGGATTCAACCTCATTCCGACCCTGACGGCCCAGGAGAACGTCGAAGCAGGCTTGGTCCCGTTGAAGGTCCACGCCGAGGAACGCCGTTCACGCGCCCTCGAGGCACTCGCCGAAGTCGACCTGGACGCGCGCGCGGACCATCTCCCCGGAGAAATGTCTGGCGGCCAGCAACAACGCGTGGCCGTCGCTCGTGCCCTCGTCAAACAACCGACCATCATCCTGGCCGACGAGCCGACGGGGAATCTGGATGAGAAGACCCGAGACGAGGTGATGGATCTCCTCGAGTCCTATTGGCGCAAGATCGGCTTCACCCTGGTCGTGGTCACCCATGACTCCTCGATCGCCAGACGAGCCGAACGACGCATCACCATGAACTCCGGCAGCCTGTCCTCCTGAGCCCCGAGGGCCAAACCGGTGGGCGGCACGTGGTTCCCGTCGGGATCGCAGGTGCCGCCCACCACATTCATTTCAGGAAAGACTGAATTGCCCCGTTAGGGTCGCAGGCTCGTTCGATCAGGCTCTGGCGGTCCGGGGAGTAGGCGATCATCACGCAGTCCTCGGGCTCGGCGCACGGACGGTCCACGGCGATATTCGGCACCAGAGCGAGGGCGACGCGCCGTTCCACCAAGCTCTGAAAAACTTCCGAGCTCCCGGGGCAACGGTCCAGGTCCTCGCCACGGTGTCATGCAGCGCCGAGACCATCTCCCCATCGACGTCGACATCCTCTCCAACACGGACATGCACGTCCCGCGATGCAGGTCTGGGTCGAGATTCCCGCTGCCGACCGGGAAAGATCTCGTGAGCACGCAACCACACCCCAGATGATGCGCGTTCGAGGACGTCATACTGTTCTCGCAACGCCCACCCGCACGTGGGATCACCGCACGTGGGCCTCAGACCTCTGGGGCCTCCCCACGCTGGTAAGCCTGTTTGATGTCCTCGTGGTGGCGGATGACCTCGGTGACCATGAATGACAGGAACTTCTCCGCGAAGTCGGGGTCCAGCCCGGACTCCTCGGCAAGCCTGCGCATGCGAACAATCTGCTGGTGTTCACGCCCCGGATCCTCGGGGGGAAGATCGTAACGCGCCTTCAGATGCCCGACGTGTTGGGTGCACCGGAACCTCTCCGCCAGAATATGGATGAGGGCCGCATCGATGTTGTCGATCGTCGCACGAGCCTGGACCAACTCCGGCGGGATCCTCTGCTCCGGTGGCGTCAGCGCCTCGGGGTCGGTCGGGACCGATGTCTCCTGAGGCGAATCCGTCCCCGGCCAGCCGGGGTCCTCGCTGTCCTGCGGCATCACGTGTCTCCCGTCGTGACGATTCGGTGTGGGTTCAGGCGGTCCGAGCGGTGTCCACGCCCTCGATCGAGTCGAAGACCTCGGCGTCGCCGCTTCCGTCGACAGCCTCGCCGGTGATGACCACGCGTGCAACATCCGCCCGACTGGGCATGTCGAACATCAGATCGGACAGAGAACGTTCCATGATCGAGGACAGTCCGCGCGCACCTGTGCTCCTTGAATTCGCCTGGGCCGCGATGGCGAGCAACGCGTCCGAGGTGAAGTCCAACTCGATCCCGTCGAGCTCGAAGAGATGCTGGTACTGGCTCACCAGACAATTTTCCGGCTCTGTGAGGACGCGGACCAGATCCTGCTCGGTCAGTTCCTTCGTCGAGGTGATGATCGGGAGACGTCCGATGAACTCGGGGATCATCCCGAACTTGTGCAAGTCCTCCGGCGTCACGGACTCATAGAGGTCGCCGTATTCCGCGGCGGACTTGAGATTCGATCCAAATCCCGTCGACCGCTGCCCCAGCCGGGCCTTGACGATGTCCTCGATCCCCGCGAAGGCACCCGCGGCGATGAACAAGATGCCCGATGTGTCGATCTCAAGGAATTGCTGATGGGGGTGCTTACGCCCACCCTGGGGAGGCACAGAGGCCGTCGTCCCCTCGATGATCTTGAGGAGCGCCTGCTGGACTCCCTCTCCGGAGACGTCGCGGGTGATGGAGGCGTTCTCCCCCTTGCGCCCGATCTTGTCGATCTCGTCGATGTAAATGATGCCGCGCTCGGCGCGCTTGATGTCGCCATCGGCCTCTTGAATGAGCTTGAGGAGGATGTTCTCGACGTCCTCACCGACATAGCCAGCCTCGGTCAACGCCGTTGCATCGACGATCGCGAACGGCACCTGCAGCAACCGGGCGAGCGTCCGGGCCAAGTGCGTCTTGCCCGTGCCCGTGGGGCCAAGCAGGAGGATGTTCGACTTCGTGCCGGTCATGTCCTCGTCATTGCCGGCCTCACGCGAGCGCACGCGCTTGTAGTGGTTGTAGACGGCCACCGACAGCGCGCGCTTGGCGCGATCCTGACCGATGACCCACGAATCGAGGAACTCAAAGATCTCGCGCGGCTTGGGCAACGGGGTGTGGGGGTCCTCCGAGGTCTGACCGAGTTCTTCCTCGATGATCTCGTTGCACAGTTCGATGCACTCGTTGCAGATGTAGACGCCGGACCCACCGATGAGCTTGCGCACCTGCTTCTGGCTCTTGCCGCAAAAAGAACACTTGAGCAGCTCAGCACCGTCCGTCAACCGGCTCATGGCGATCTCCTTCCCTGCTCGGGCGGGTCGTTCCCGCACGGGATCCGCACCGTGACCGACAAGCAGCCTATTGCAGGCCAACCACCGGCGCGACTCAACACTCGGGGGACGCCCGCCTCGTCCACAAGCGCCTTGGCCACGCACGAGGCGTCGCGCACACTGCCGAGGGCGACTTGACCGCCGCGAGGCAGGTGTTGAGCCTCGCTCCGGTCAAGTCGCCCTCGCCGTCGGTGCAATCCGCCGCAGGTTCGCTATTCCGCCTTGCGCGAGGCGAGCACCTGATCGACAAGTCCGTAGTCCTTCGCCTGCTCGGCGGTGAGGATCTTGTCGCGCTCGATGTCACGCCGGATCTGCTCGGCGGGCGTGCCCGAATGCTTCGAGAGCGTCTCCTCGAGCCACACGCGCATCCGGTCGATCTCATCGGCAACGATCTGGATGTCGGAGGCCTGTCCCTGCATTCCCTCCATCGCCGGCTGGTGGATGAGGATACGGGCGTTGGGCAGCGCCAAGCGCTTGCCCGGTGAGCCCGCTGCCAGCAGCACCGCCGCCGCCGAGGCCGCCTGTCCGAGGCACACCGTCTGGATCTGCGGCTTGATGTACTGCATCGTGTCGTAGATGGCAGTCAGCGCCGTGAACGATCCACCGGGGCTGTTGATGTACATGGTGATCAGCGAATCAGGATCCTGCGACTCGAGAACCAAGAGCTGAGCCATCACGTCGTCCGCAGAGGCGTCATCGACCTGGACGCCCATGAACACGATCCGGTCCTCGAAGAGCTTCGCATACGGGTCCTGGCGCTTGAAGCCGTAGGCCGTACGCTCCTCGAAGGACGGCAGGATGTAACGGGACTCTGGCATCTGCCGGGCGATCCCCTGGAAATAGGGCAACGTGTTCATCTCAGTTGTCTCCGTTCTGCCCGTCGACGGCACGCCGCCCGACTTCCTGCGGGGTGGAAATGACCTTGTCGACGAACCCGTATTCCAGGGCCTCCTGAGCGGAGAACCAATGGTCGCGATCCGCGTCGGCCTCAATTTGCTCGAGGGACTTGCCGGTCCGTTCGGCGGTGATCTCCTGCAGTTCCTTCTTCATCTTGAGAATGAGGTCCGCATTGATCCGGATATCAGTCGCCGACCCACCCGCACCACCTGAGGGCTGGTGCATGAGCACTCGCGTGTGGGGCGTCACGTAGCGCTTGCCGGGGGCTCCCGCAGTCAGCAGGAACTGTCCCATTGAGGCGGCCAGACCCATCGCGACCGTGGTCACGTCGGGCTTGACGTACTGCATGGTGTCGTAGATGGCCATGCCGGCGGTCACCGAGCCACCGGGGCTGTTGATGTAGAGATAGATATCGGCTTCGGGGTCCTCCGCCGCGAGCAGCAGCATCTGGGCGCAGATGGCATTCGCATTGTCATCGCGAACCTCGCCACCGAGCCAGATGATGCGCTCCTTGAGCAAGCGTTGATAGACCGAGTCACCGAGCCCCATCGGGGCATCGGAACCTCCACCCGCCGCTGTCGTGTGCACGTCGCTCACGTGTCGTTCCTCCCGTCGATGGCCCGCGACCGCGAGCCGTTCCGTGCTCAAACCTAGCGGGTCACACCACGACGAGGCAGTCTCCTCCGCCCCTTTTCGCTGACGGCGCAGGTACCTGGCCGCGCTCATCGTTCCGGGCGCACACCGATCATTTGCCTGCTGGACGAGGACGGGGCCGACGCCCCGAAAGGCGTCGGCCCCGTGCCACGAGTCGAACAGTCAGACCGAAACGAATCGGCCCGTGTGCGGATCAGTCCTTGTCGAGGACCGTGACGTCGGTTTCCTCGGCGATCTCAGTCTGGTTCTCGACGAGCTCCGCGTCCTCTTCCTCGGCGATCCCCTTGTCCACGGAGAGCTCGTCGTCGACGGCCTCGTCCTCGGAGATGATCTCGACCTCGTCGGCACCTTCGGGCTCGTCACCCGCGGCGTCCTCGGCCACGGCATCGGCATCCACGTCGCCGAAGAACTCGCTGAGGTCGATCTCGTTGCCCTCGGTGTCTGTGACCGTGACGGAGCGTAGCGCCTCGATGAGAGCCTTTGTGCGTCCGAGCTGGGACACCATCGAGGAGACCTGGGAGGAGTCCTGGAACATCTGATTGATGTCGAGACCCAGGGTCTGCGACATCTGGATCATGTAATCGATGAGTTCCTGCTGGGAGACCTGGACGCTGAGCTTCTGGGCCAGTTCCTCGGACAGCAGCTCCTCGCGCAGGTCACGCTCGACGTCGGTGCGGGCCGCCTTCTTGTCCTTCGCGGAGGCGTCCTCGGCGACGCGGTGGCCGATCTCGTGCTCGACGACGGACTCGGGCAGGAGGATCTCGACCTCGCCGATGATGTGGTCGACCAAGCGATCGCGCGCCTGGACGGCCTGCTCGGAGCGCTTCGACTGGGCGGCCTGCTCGCGCAGGTCGGTCATCAGCTCATCGATCGTGTCGAACTCGGAGACCATCTGGGCGAAGTCGTCGTCTGCCTCTGGCAGCTCGCGGGTCTTGACCGACTGGACGCGGAGCGTGACGTCCGCTTCCTCGCCCTCATGCTCGCCGCCTTTGAGTGTGGAGGTGAACTCGACATCGTCTCCGGCGTGGGTGCCTCGCAGCGCCTTGTCCTGGCCCTCCAGCATCGTGCCCGACCCGATCTCGTAGGAGACGTCGGAGACGGAGTCGACCTCTTCACCGTCCACGGTCGCCGTCAGGTCGATCGTCACGAAGTCGCCGGTCTTGGCCTGGCGCTTGACGGACTTGAGGGTCGCGAAACGTCCGCGCAGCTCGTCGAGCTCCTTCTGGACATCCTCATCGGTGACGGTCGTGGGATCGACCTCGATGATCGTCTCCTTGGTCAGCTCCGGCAGCTCGAAGGCGGGAACGACCTCGACCTCGGCGGTGAAGGACATCTGGCCGCCCTGGGGTCCCGACACGTTCGGGATCTCGGTGACCTCGACCTCGGGCTGAACCATCGGACGCAGCTTGTTCTCGGAGACGGCATCGGAGTACATCTGCGGGAGGACATCATTGACCGCCTGCTCGATGACCGAGGCGCGCCCAAAACGCTGGTCGATGATGCGCGGCGGCACGTGACCCTTGCGGAAGCCGGGGATCTGGACCTGGGACGAGATGTCCGTGTACGCCTTGTCCATGTGTGGCTTCAACTCGTTGTACTCAACTTCGACGGTCAAGCGCACCTTGGTGGGCTCGAGGGTCTCAACAGTGCTCTTCACGTGTGTGCACTCCAACATCAGATTCGCGGGGGCGCCCCGGATCCGGGCGCATGACAACCATTCGATCTTACGACAGGGGCCCGAGCGTGTCTGCAGGCGGTCGACCAACAGGCAGGAAATGCAGCCGATCCCACTGATTGGAGCCAGCATCTTGAGCCTCACCGGGTCGGAAGGAACTCCACGCGCGCGTTCTGCCGGGACACACTGGCGGGACCACAGCCTACGGTTGTCCCATGACTGAGTCCTTCGACGCCGCCCCCACCGTCGTGCTCCCCTCGGGGAGAGCCGTTCCTCGCCTCGGCCAGGGCACCTGGCACATGGGAGAACGCCCGGAACGCCGTGAACGCGAGATCGGCACTCTGCGCACCGGCATCGAGGCCGGTCTGACCCTGATCGACACGGCAGAGATGTACGGGGACGGCGCCTCCGAAGAACTGGTCGGCCAAGCGATCGCCGGTCGACGCGAGGAGGTTTTCCTCGTCTCCAAGGTCTTCCCCTCCCGCGCCACCCGCGAGGGCGTGCGTACAGCCTGCGAGGAGAGTCTGAGACGACTTCAGACCGACCATGTCGACCTCTATCTGCTTCATTGGCGAGGCTCGATCCTTCTGCAGGAAACCGTCGAGGGGTTCACCGACCTCGTCGACGAGGGGCTGATCGGCGGGTGGGGCGTCTCGAACTTCGCGGTCGATGACCTCGCGGACCTGCCCGAGGGCACGCACCCGGAGGTCAATCAGATCCTGCACAATCTTTCGCGGCGGTGGTCGGAACCGGCCCTCGAAGCCGAGATGGACCACAGAGGGATCGTCGAGATGGCGTACTCCCCCATCGAGCAGGGGCGGATCCTCGGGTCGCGGGCGCTGGCCGAGGTCGCGAGGCGTCATGGGGCAACGCCTGCGCGCGCCGCGCTCGCGTGGTTGTTGGCGAGGCCCGGGACCATCGCGATTCCCCAGGCCTCGACTCCCGAGCACGTGCTCGACAATGCGGCCGCCCAGGAGCTGGCGAGGCGTCTCGATGAGGATGACCTCGCGCTGCTCGACACGGAATTCCCGGTCCCGGGTGAAGCCGATCCTGAAATGGAGGTGCTGTGAGCGACAGATGCTCCAGAAAGCGTCCGGCGCGCCAGTGACGCACAGCCATGGCGGCCATGGAGTGCACTAGAGCGAACGCGAACGAGGGAGAAAGCGAGAGCGCCCTGGAAACCCTGACCTGCTCAGAGTCCTGAGCGAACTATCCCGCCACACTCGATCGTGTAGTCAACGACCGAGAAGGAATCGTCATCACACGGGCAGGAAAAGATCCCCTGGTCATGATCAGCCTCGACGATGATGAATCCGTGAAAGAGACCGCCCACCTCCGACAGCCACCCGCAAACACTCGACGCCTTCGACCGTCGATCGTGCGCCTGGACGCTGGCCAAGGCAGAGCTCACGGCCTGACCGACGACCGGCGTGTCCACACACGCGTCAGCGCCCTCATCAAAGACATCCTCCGCAACGGCAACGAGGGAATCGGCAAGCCCGAGGCACTCAGACACGGATTCCACGGATACCGGTCGCGTCGCATCATCGCTGTGCATCGATGGAGATGATCGCCCCATCGCCCAGTGCCACTGCCACGACGAGCGACGCCATCGCAGGCCACGAACCATCCGCGTGGTCGGGGCGGCCGGATTTGAACCGGCGACATCCTGCTCCCAAAGCAGGCGCGCTACCAAGCTGCGCCACGCCCCGATGCTCTTCGGACGAGCGAGCGAAACCCACGGACGCCACGAACAGCCCCTCGATGATACGTGTCCGACAGCTGAGTTTCGCAATCGCCGCCGAGTCCGCTACCATCATTGCGTTCACCTCCGCGGTGGACCACGCGGGCGTAGCTCAATGGTAGAGCCTCTGCCTTCCAAGCAGATCACGCGGGTTCGATTCCCGTCGCCCGCTCCACGAGGTCGTGGCCGTCGTGTTCCACCTCTCGCAGTAGCACCGCCCGCTCCTCCCAAAGGATCCTCTGACCCAGATCTATGCTGGTTCGGTGACCACAGCCCTCCCCGCCCTCCAGCGATTGGGCCGGAGCCTGATCACACTGAAATCCGAACCCGGGCGCACCGCCCGGGCCGGCAGGTGGGTCCTTCCCATCGCTGCCAGTCTCCTCCTCACGGCCCTGCTCCTCGGCCCCGCTACAGCGGCCCTCGGACTCCTCGGCGCACTTGCTGCGAACTCGGGGCGATCCGACCCGATGGCCAGACGCATCAAAACCCTGCTGGTCGTCGGGCTCACGACCCTGACCATGGTGGCCATCGGCGTCCTCCTCGCTCCCTACACGTGGCTGTTTCCGCCGGTCATGGCCCTGTTGACTCTCGCGGTCGTCTGGATCTGGCACGCTCTGCTGACCGGCCCGCCCGGTCCGATCAACACACTGTTCGCCGCTGCCTTCGGTGCCTACATGGGTGCCCACGGATTCGGGATGATGGATCTGCTCCCCGTGACCACGATGACGTGGGGACTCGGAGCTCTGGGATCGATCGCCGTGCTCGCCCTCGACCCTCGAGGACCCGGTCGCGAGGCCGTCGACACCGCAGACGAGGCCGTGGCAGCTTACCGTGACCGCTCCGATGACCTGTCAGTCGGCCGCGCGAACCGTCTGCGTTCCGAAGCGTACGAGGCCGTCGCCGATGCCTGGCGCATTCTCCGCAGCGGCCTCGCGCCAACCGCAGTGCCCCGTTCAGCCAGCGCCCGCGCTCTTGAGGAACGCCTGTCTGGGATCCACTTGGCCCTCATCGAGTTGTTGCACACGGAATCCTTCCCGACCTCGAACCTCGACATCGCGGAGAACTTCACGCAGGTCCCTCTGGGTCGGCCGTCCTCGCGGTACCTGCTGTCGGCGGCGTGGGACCGAGGATCGCGACCGACGTTGGTCGCAGTGCGCTCGGCACTGGCCGTGTTCCTCGCCTCGATCACGATGATCATCTCGCCGGTGGGACACCCCTATTGGGCGGTCTTGTCCGCGCTGATCGTCTTGCACATGGGTGCTTCGCGTGCAGACCTCACCATCCGCGCCGCACATCGGATCATCGGCACGTTCGTGGGCGTCTTCGTCTACTTCGGGATCATCCTGCTCAATCCGTCCGAGTGGGTCAGGATCGCCATCGTCATCGTCGCGATCTACTGCATGGAGTGTCTGGTCACCCGCAATTACGCGATGGCTGTCACTTTCATCACGACCTTCGCCCTGATGATGACGCCCATCAGTTCCTCCACGGAGATCAGGATCGTCATTCGCGACCGCATGGTGGAGACCATCATCGGAGTGCTCGCCGCCGTCCTGGTCATCTGGCTGGTCGGACGCAAGGCTCCGGTCCTGCTCGTCCGCAGCCAGTATCGACGGACCTTGGCCGCAATGCTCGTGGTCCTCGGCGACATGGCGATCGGCGCGATGGAATCCCTCCAATCCCACGAGGAGCGCCGGAACCTGACCTTCGAACTCGAACGCGCCGGCGTCATCCTGTCTCAGCAGCGCCCCGACGATCCAGCGACGCTCTCCCGGTGGAATCCCGTCCAGGAGACGGTCTCTCACTTCGGCTTCGACATCCTGGCCGCGTGCTGGCGCGATCTCTTTGGCGGGTCACCGGCAGCCGCATTGGCGAGAGCGGACCTGGGGGCCTTCATCGCCGGTCTTCCACCGATCTCTTCTCAGGACATCGACACGGCACAGTTGGTGGATCGCATCGACTTCATTCACATGCAATTCATGGGCGACACGGCCCGCGAGATCGCCGCACGCTGACCGCGCGCCGGGTCCCGAACACGGACGCCGCAGCGGACCACTCCGGCCCCGGCACTAACGTGGACACCATGATGCACTCACCCTGGGAACGCACCGCCGCTGCAGTCGGACTTCTGGACGCGACGGGCAGCCCCCAGCCGACGATCTTCACGGAGATGTCCACGCTGGCCCAGACGACGGGCGCCATCAACCTCGGACAGGGGTTCCCCGACGAGGACGGCCCCGTCGAAGTCCTCGAAGCGGCACGTCAAGCGATCTCTGATGGCGTCAACCAGTACTCCCCCGGTCTCGGCCTTCCGGCCTTGCGCGAGGCTATTGCCGCTCATCAGCGCCGCTTCTACGACATCGATGTCGATCCCGACCGCAACGTCCTCGTCACCGCGGGGGCGACCGAGGCACTGGCCGCGACTCTCCTCGCCTTGGTCGAACCCGGTGACGAGGTCGTTGTCCTCGAGCCGACCTACGACTCCTACACGGCGATCATTGCGCTCGCCCAGGGGCGTCTGGTTCCGGTCCCTCTGCGGGCACCCGACTTCCAGCCCGACCCCGATGATCTCCGTGCGGCCGTCACTGACCGGACGAGAATCATCCTGCTCAACACGCCGCACAATCCGACCGGCACCGTCCTGGATGCCGCGTTCCTCGACCTCGCCATCGAACTGGCCGAACATCACGATGCGCTCGTGGTGACCGATGAGGTCTATGAGCATCTGACGTTCGACGGCGTGCGCCACATCCCCGCGGCCTCGCGGCCGGGCGCCGAGAACCGCGTCATCACCATCTCCAGCGCGGGCAAGACCTTCTCCACCACCGGGTGGAAGATCGGGTGGCTGATCGCTTCCCCCGAGCTTCGCGATGCAGTCCTCGCGGTGAAGCAATTCCTCACCTTCGTCAACGGAGCGCCGTTGCAGCCCGCGATCGCCACCGGCCTCGCCCTTCCCGACGGGTACTTCATCGGAGCCGCGGCCACACTGGAGCACAAGCGCGATCTGCTCGTCAACGGACTGAGGACTGCGGGCTTTGCCGTGACTGTTCCCTCGGGCGCGTATTACGTCGTCGCGGACGGCGACAACCTGGGAATCACCGATGCTCACGCGTTCTGTCACAGCCTTCCTGACCTCGCCGGCGTCGTCGGTATCCCGCTGACTGCCTTTGTCCATCCCGATCGGCGCGAGGACTACCGCACGCTCGTGCGCTTTGCCTTCTGCAAACGCGAGGGAATCTTGGAGGAAGCCGCGTCCCGACTGGCTGGCCTGCGCGTCTGAATCGCGGCCTGCGTGCGCTCACGCACCTGAGCACTCGCCCCCCAGGACTACTCCATCAGGTCGTGGCTGCCTCACGTGGGACGACGCTGAACCGCCGCAGCTCGAGAGCGGGGTTGCGTCGCCTCGCGTCCGCGATCGTTCCCCTCTCCACATCCGCGATTGCCAGCCCCGGTTCTGCCCCGAGCCTCGCCAGTTCGTTCCCGAGCGGATCGAGGATCACGCTGGCCCCGACGCCGACCGGCGCGGGGTGATCGGCTGCCGCCACATAGACGATGTCTTCGATCGCCCGAGCCGCCAGCAGCGTGCGCCACGCATGTTCCTTGGAGGCGCCCGCCGCCCACTCGCTCGGGACGAGTACCACTTCCGCTCCGGCGTCGACCAGACGCCGAGTGACCTCGGGGAATCGCAGGTCGTAACAGGTCTGCACACCGACCGTGAGACCAGCAACGTTGAAGACAGCCGGAGCTTCGATCTCACCGGGGACCAGACGGTCCGACTCCCGGGTCCCGAATGCGTCATAGAGGTGCATCTTGCGATAATGAGCCACCAAGTCCCCCGCAGGGTCGAGGACGACGACGGTGTTCCTCGCGCGCTCACCGCCCGGTGCACTCTCCAGCATGCCGACAACGATCCACACGCTGAGTCGGCGGGCCAAGGCAGACACCGCCTCGACGAACTCGCCGTCGAGCGGTTGGGCGGCACGAGCCCACTCCGCCGGCAACCCACCCGCAAACCAGGACGAGTATTCGGGGAGGACGGCAAGCCCCGCACCGTGGTCCGCTGCACGCGTCGACAGCGCGGAGATCGCACGCAGGTTGGCGGCGGTGTCTCCCGACGGGGCGAATTGCCCGACGGCGATGCGCAATGCGGAGTCCTCGGTCATGGCCACACGCTACCCCGGCCAGCCAAAGGCAGGGGATCCTCGCGCAGGGCGAGAGCGTTCCCAGGGAGGCTCTCGACAGGGTTTCTGCTGGATTTCGAGCCATTTCACGGTCCAGGGCCCGTTGAGAACAAGACTGCCTCTACTGGCACTTGAACCCGCACGTATCGAGAGGCCCGTCCCACCAGTCCGCGGCAGTGCCTCTCGGTGCATCCTCGGGACGCTGCACCTGGCTTCTCCTCGTCGATCGCACCGGATCACCACACGATTTCTGAAGCCGGACCGGATCATGCGCTCGCGGCCACCGCAGGACGGGGACGACGCATCACAGCCCGGTCTGCCCGATTGCAAACATTACGACGTTGTGTCAGATTCGTGGTGGTCACCCGACCGAGCGACCGGCACCGAGGAGAGACCCATGTTCCTGGCTCTGCGCGAGATCCG